>CALLQH010000236.1 GCA_938014945.1 uncultured bacterium
CCATGGATGAGCGGAGCGAAGAAGGCGGCAGGAAGCCGGGCTGGCTGCGCCGTCTGGCGCCGGTCGCCGTGCTGCTGACCCTGCTCGTGGCGTTTTTCGCCCTTGGTCTCGACCGCTACTTCACCTTCGAGTCCCTGAAGGCCAATCGGGTGGAGCTGCAGGACTTCGTTGCCCGCAACCTGATCCTGGCGATTTTCCTCTATGTCCTGGGTTATGCCCTGCTGACCGCGGCCTCGCTGCCGATCGCCACCCTGGTGACGCTGGTCGGCGGTTTCCTGTTCGGCGCCCTGGGCGGCACGGTGCTCACCGTGATCGGCGCCACGGCGGGCGCCACCGTGGTTTTCCTGGTGGCGCGCACCGCCTTCGGCGATGCCCTGCGCATCCGTGCCCGGCCCTACATCGGGCGCATGGAGGAGGGCTTTGCGCGCAATGCCTGGAGCTACATGCTCTTTCTGCGCCTGATGCCGGTGTTTCCGTTCTTCGCCGTCAACATCGTGCCCGCCTTCCTTGGTGTGAAGACGCGCACCTACGTCATCACCACCTTCATCGGCATCATTCCGGGAACCGCGGTCTACAACTTCGTCGGCGCCGGTCTGGGGGCGATCTTCGACAGCGGTGAGGCATTCACCCTCTCCAACGTCGTCACGCCCGAAATCGTCATCGGCCTTGCCGGACTTGCCCTGTTGTCGCTTGCCCCGGTCGTGCTGCGCCGGTTCCGGCGCGGCAACCCGGCCTGACCTTCCATGCACAACCCGTAGGGAGCCTGACCATGCCCACGTTCCGTTTTGCCCGCCGTTCTCTCGTTGCCGCCGCCCTGGCGGGTGCGGCCCTTGCCGCCCCGGCGCTGGCTGAGGAGGTGACGGTGATCGACCTCACCCAGACTGGCTGCCAGTTCCTTGAACCCGAGGACGGCCAGGATCTGGGCTACCAGCCTGCCTCCAAGGCCGATTGCGAGAGGATCAACGCCGAAACGGCCGAGCAGCGTCTGGCCGCCCACGAGCCCATGCATCTCAAGGCGGGCAAGTACATCTTCCGCGTCACCAATGCGGACGTGCCCTACATGCTCGGCTTTTACCTGCGCGGCGACGGCCTGATCGACAAGACGCTGCTGCCCTCGGTATCGGGCGGCGGCCTCGACGAGGGCGTCACGAAGGAATACGAAATCACCCTGGAGCCGGGCGAGTACGTCTATTCCTGCCCGCTCAACACGACGCCCGACTATCCCCTGATCGTCGAGTAGGGTGGTTTTCCTCTAGCAGGAGTTCACGGCCATGGCCGTCGAGAAGTTCGACATCTGCGTCATCGGCGCGGGCTCCGGCGGCCTGTCCGTGGCCTATGCGTCCAGCCACATGGGGCAGAAGGTCGCCATGATCGAGGCCCACAAGATGGGCGGCGACTGCCTCAACTTCGGCTGCGTGCCCTCCAAGGCGCTGCTGGCGGCCGCACATGCCGCCCAGGGCATGCGCGATGCCGGGCGTTTCGGTATCGCGCCGGTCGAGCCCCAGATCGACTTCGGCGCGGTCCATGGCCATGTCCACGGCGTCATCGCGGCCATCGAGCCGCACGATTCGGCGGCCCGTTACGAGGGCTTCGGGGTCGATGTGATCCACGGTCACGCCCGCTTCACCGGGCCGGACACGGTGGAGGCGGGCGGGCGTACGATCCGGGCGCGCCGCTTCGTCGTGGCGACGGGCAGCCGCGCGGTGATGCCGCCGATCCCGGGGCTGGACAGCGTGCCGGCGATGACCAACGAGACGCTCTTCGACCTCACGCAGCGGCCCGCGCACCTGCTCATCATCGGCGGCGGTCCCATCGGCTGCGAGATGGCCCAGGCCCATCGCCAGCTCGGCTGCAAGGTGACCGTGCTCGACATGGGTCCGATCCTGCCCAAGGACGATCCGGAACTGACCGAAGTGGTGCGCCGCCGTCTGAAGGCCGAGGGCGTCGTGCTGCTGGAGAAGGTTGCGGTGCAGTCGGTCTCGGGCTCGGCGGGCGCCATTACCATCAGGTATGAGCAAGACGGGCAGGCGCGGGAGGTGAGCGGCAGCCACCTGCTGGTGGCCACGGGGCGGCGCGCGGCGATCGACGACCTGGGTCTGGATGCGGCGGGCATCAGGCACGACCGGGGCGGCATCACGGTGGATGCCCATCTGCGCACCTCGAACCGGCGGGTCTACGCCATCGGCGACTGCGTCGGACCCTACCAGTTCACTCATCTGGCGAGCTATCACGCCGGCATCGTGGTGCGGAACATGCTGCTGAAGATTCCGGCCAGGGTGAATCTGCGCGCCTTTCCCTGGGTCACCTACACCCACCCTGAGCTCGCCAATGTCGGGCTTTCCGAGGAGCAGGCGCGCAAGGAGCACGGCGAGATCACCGTCACCCGTTTCCCCTTCCACGAGGTCGACCGCGCCATCGCCGAGCGCGACACCGAGGGCCTGATCAAGGTGGTGACGGACCGGCGCGGCAAGATTCTGGGCGCAGCCATCGTCGGACCAAGGGCGGGCGACCTGCTGCAGCCCTGGACCCTGGCGATCTCGCAGGGCCTCAAGATCGGCGCCATGGCGGGGGCCGTCTCGCCCTATCCGAGCTTCGTCGAGATCGGCAAGCGGGCGGCGGGCTCCTATTTCAGCCCCAAGGTGTTCGGTTCGGGCATGAAGCGGCTGGTACGCTTCCT
>CALLQH010000237.1 GCA_938014945.1 uncultured bacterium
GATGCGGTCTATTTCGGCATGGACCGGATGACGACGATCCGCCCCTACACGCCGGCCTCGGCGGTGCTGGAGATCTTCCGGCGTGAGTTCGACGGCGCCTACAGCGAAAACGGCCTCTATGTGCTGACCATGCATCCCCACATCAGCGGCCACCACTCGCGCATCCAGGTGCTCGACGAGCTGATCGGCCACATCAAGGGCCACAAGGACGTTTGGTTTGCGACCCACGCAGAGGTCGCGCGCTGGTGCAAGGAGCAGGCCGGCCTCTGAAGCAGATCGATTCTAGGCAACGACCTCGATCGCAGCGCCGATGCCGCGTGCGCGCGCGGCAAGGGCTGCGGCATCCGGCCGGTCACCGGCAAGACAAAGGGTGAGGCGCGGCAGATCGGCGAGATCGAGCACGGCGTCTTCCGGCAGGTCGGCGCCGATGCGCACGCGCAGCTGCTCCTCCCTGCGGTGGCTCTCCTGGACCTTTTCGTAGGCGCGCATCCTGCCCGCCAGCTTCTGACCCCCGGCGCCGCGCAGAACGCGGGGATCGTCGAGGCCCCGGTACAGCGGCGCGATCTCTGCGCCGCCGACCCAGGCCAGCATCCGCGCGATCTGCACATCCTGGCGCAGTTCGGCCATGTAGCGGCGTTGTCCGGCCGCCGCGATCGCCGCGGTGCGGGCCGGATCGTCGAGCAGGGCACGCGCCTGGGCGAGCAGTTCGTCGCCATCGCTGTAGGCCAGATAGTCGCGCCCCTCCTCCAGGATCTGCGCCAGACCGGAGACTGGGCTCAGGCGGTCCGTGAGCAGGCAGCCGCCCGCCGAGAGCACCTCGAAGACACGCATGTTGAGATCGCCGTTCAGGCTGGCGTTGAAGGAGACCTGGCAGCCGGCGTAGAGCGATGCCGACTGCTCGCGGCTCGCGCGCCCTGCGACCACGGGCAAAGCCGCCTGCTGAAGCCGTTCGAGCATGCGCGTGCGGCGGGGATGGAGCGGGCCGCTCTGACCGACAAAGGCGATGGCGCGGCGGCGCTGTGCCGGCGCTTCGGCGGCGACATGGCGGGCGATCAGCCCCGGCAGCCAGGCGACCTGTCGCGCCCCGTCCGCGACGAACCAGTGCATGTGATGCCGGTTGTGGCAGGCGATCACCAGATCGAAGGGTTCGGAGCGCGCATAGGCGATCGCTGTGCTCAGCGGCGCCTCCATGTGGTGCGTGTCGCCCGCGAGGAAAACAAGCGGGCAGCCGAAGGCGGCGAGATTGGCCGGATGGTTGCGCAACAGGGAATCGACCGAAACCACGACCAGATCGAAGGCGGGATCGATGCCCCGGCTGCGGATCAGTTCGTGAAGGTCGTAGCGCCCGCGCGGGGCGACCACGGGATAGACATCGGGCGGCTCGTCGCTGCGCTGCGGGCCGACGATCAGCTGATCGGGCGAGAACTGCGGCGCCGGGATGTAACTTGGCGATTCGTGCCAGCTCACCAGAACACGGGGCGGTGCCGCCATGGCTCAGCGCGCCGCCGCGACGATGTCGAGCAGCAGGCGCGTGCGCGCCTCCAGATCGCGCGGGTTCAGCGGCTCGGCGAGCCTGGGGTCGGCCTTGGCAGCATGGCCGCGCGCTTCCTGCGTGAAGTGCACGGTGCCGTCGCCATCGATGGCCGCGATGCCGTCCTGGCGGCCCAGGGACTCGTTGATCGCCACCGCCTCCTCGCGCGATATCCCTTCCGGCAGGTCGAAGGCGATGCCGTCCGGCGCGATGGTGAGCGGATAACCGCCGGGCAGGCCGAAGGGCGCGGGCGCGGAGAAGCGCACCGGCGCGCCGTCGGGCAACAGGGCCGAGAGCACCGGCAGCGCGGCCGCACCGGTGATGACGTTGTAGATGGGGCCTGCCGCAAACGGATGGCCCTCATAAGCCAGCCCATCGTCGCGTGTGCCCTCCTCACCGACGAAGACGCGGGTCGAGAGCGCGGCATCGGCGGGTGCCATGGCCTGCATCACGCCATAGACGTTGCTGTGGTGCCCGATGAGGCGCAGCAGCGGCGGCGGCGCCATGGCCTCCCCCGCCGCAAAACGCCGCTCGCGCCAGGCGGCGCGGGCGCGCAGAAGCTGCATGGAGACGTTGCCGAGACCGATGGTCGGCGCCAGATCGAGCGCGGCAAGCACCGGATGGGTGACATCGGGCGCGGAGATATTGGCAACCGGGCAAACCAGGCCCAGGTCACGCACGGCACGCATCACCGTCATCAGCACGGGGAGCTGGTTGGGCAACTGGATACCGATGCCCGCGCGCGAGAGGTGGCCGATCACCGGATGGCCGCTGCCGATGATGCTCCAGGGCCCGACGAGGCTTGCCGCCTGGACCAGCAGGTCCGGGCGGACCTCATCCAGCAGCGCGGCGACGGCGCGGTGGTCACGGCCGTCGAGCGCGCGCAGCTCGACATGGGCGTCGTGGCAGGCGCCCATCATGGCGACCTGCTCGGCCATGCGCTGCGGCGCGGCATCCGAAAGAACCAGGCGGTCGACACGGCCTTGCGTCAGAAGGCCCGCGGCCATGCGCAGGGCCATGTCACCCGCGCCGATGAAGAGGGCCGTGCCCGCCATTGCAGTCTCCCCGGCTCAGCCGCTCTCGCCCGGCAGCGGCGTCTTGCGCAGCAGGTCGAGCAGGCTGATGACGGCATAGTCGCGCAGGCGGCGGCGGTCCCCCGGCAGGGCGACGGTGGCGGTGCGATCGGCGGCGCCGCCGACGGCGGCCAGATAGACCGTGCCCGTGGGCACCTCTTCCCCGTCCGAGGGGCCGCAGGCGGCGACGGCGACATCCGTGGCGAACCGCTCCCGCGCCGCCTGGGCCGCGGCCAGTGCCCGCGCCTCGCCATCGGCGCCGGGGCGGACGGCGACATCGGGCGCGACGGTGGCGCCGCGGAACACCGCCATCTCCGGATCGGCCCGCGTCAGGCGCGAGGCGAGCAGGCCGCCGGTCAGGCTCTCGGCGGCCGCCAGGGTGAGGCCGCGGCCGGCAAGACGCGCCACCGTGGCGTCCTCCATGGTCTGATCGTCGATGGCAAAGACGATGTCGCCGATCAGGCCGCGGATCGTTGTTTCCTCCTGCGCCAGCAGCCGTTCGGCGGTGGCGGCATCGCCGGCCTTGGCGGTGATGCGTACCTTGATGCCCTCGATGCCGCTGGCGAGAAAGGCGAGCGTGGGATTGCCAGCTTCGTCGAGCGCCCGGATGCGCCCGTCGAGCTGTTCGGCAAGGCCGGACTCGCTCTGGCCCCAGGTGCGCAGCACCCGGCTGGTGATGACGGCGGCCTCGCCGCTGCGTTCGCGCAGATCCGGCAGGATGGTGCCCAGCATCATCTCGTGCATCTCGTAGGGCACGCCGGGCACCGCGTAGATGACCTTGTCGCCGATGGGGCAGAGCAGACCGGGCGCGGTGCCGGGCATCTGGGGAATGGCCATGGCGCCCCGGGGAATGTCGGCCTGGCGCTTGTTGTTGTCGCTCATGGTGCGGCCGCGCGCCTCGAACATGGCGCGGATCTTCTCGACGATCGCCTCGTCACGTTCGAGGGGCGCGCCCATGATGTCGGCGATGACCTCGCGGGTGATGTCGTCCTGCGTGGGTCCCAGGCCGCCGCAGCAGATCACCGCATCGGCGCGCTCCAGCGCGGCAAGGATCGCGGCCTTCATGCGCGCGAAGTTGTCGCCGACCTTGACCTGGAAGTGGCAGTCGATGCCCGAAAGGGCCAGCTGCTCGCCGATCCAGGAGGAATTGGTGTCGACGATCTGGCCCAGCAGCAGTTCTGTGCCGATGGCAACGACATCACAACGCATGGAAAGCGCCCCCCTTCCCGGCCCCGGACGGGGCCGCCGCGGGCCAGCCTACCCCAAGGGGGCGGCGCGCAGCAGGGGAGAATGGCGGAGGGAGCGGGATTTGAACCCGCGAGGGCTTGCACCCAACACGCTTTCCAGGCGTGCGCCTTAAACCACTCGGCCACCCCTCCGCAAGGGCGCGAAACCTAGCCGCAGGGCGGTCCATAGGCAAGCTGTCCGATACGCCACAGAATCATGCTACCGCTGGGGTGACCGGACGAGGGATTCGGACGATGGCAGGGCAGGCGAACGGGCGCGCGGCCAGCGACACGGTGCGCGGCTACCTGGACGAGGGTCCGCTCTGGTCCGACGGCACGCCCGCGGGCGATCCGCCCCTGACGGGCATGCAGAAACGCATCTGGCTGCTGGCGGCGGCGGGCAAGTTCTTCGAGGGTCTGGTGGTCTTCATGACCGGCGTCGCTCTGCCGCTCGTCCATGAGGAATTCACTCTTTCGCCGGCACAGAACGGCATGGTCGGCGCGGCCACGCTGTTCGGCATCCTGATCGGCGCCATCAGCCTGGGCGGACTGGCCGACCGTTTCGGGCGCAAGACCATCTTCATCGCGGAAATGGTTCTGTTCTGTCTGTTCCTTGTGGGGCTCACCTTCAGCCCGGATTTTTTCTGGCTGGTGCTGTTCCTGTTCGGCATCGGCGTGGCCCTGGGCGGCGACTATCCCACGGCCCATCTCATCATCTCCGAGAGCATTCCCAGCCGCGTGCGCGGCCGGCTGGTGCTGGGTGCATTCGGCTTCCAGTCGCTGGGCGCCCTGGCCGGAACGGGTATCGGCTATCTGATCCTGTCCAACCTGCCCGAGATCGGCGCATGGCGGTGGATGTACGCCACGGCGATCCTGCCCGCCCTGATCGTCGTGCTGGGCCGGCTGACGGTCACCGAGAGCCCTGCCTGGCTGCTGCTGCACGGCAGACAGGCCGATGCCGAGAAGGCGGCAACACGCCTGCTGCGGCGCAGCCCGCAATATCCCAGCACGATCACCCTTGCCCTGCCCTCACCGCCCGCTGGCGAAAGGAAGACCGGTTATGCCGCGCTGTTTTCAGCGGGCACACGGCGGGCAACCATCCTGGCGGCAGTGCCCTGGTTCCTGCAGGACCTGGGCACCTATGGCATCGGCATCTTCACGCCGACCATCCTGGCCCTGTCTCTGGGCCATCCGAAGGCCCATGCCGGCAACGTCAGCGACCTCATCGGCCGCGACATCGTCGCGGCCCAGGGCGCGGCCTTTCTCGATGTCCTGCTGATCGTCGGCATCGTGGCAGCCATCTTCATGGCCGACCGCATCGGGCGCATCCGGCTTCAGGTGATCGGATTTGCCGGCTGCGCCGCCGGCCTGCTGCTGGCCGCCCTCTCGAACCATTTCGACGGCCCGGGCCAGACCGTGCTGCTGTTTGCCGGCTTCATGCTGTTCAACTTCATGACCAACATGGGCCCCAACGCCCAGACCTACCTGATCGCGGGCGAAGTCTTTCCGACAGGGGTGCGCGGCCGCGGCGCGGGGCTTGCCGCCTCCTTTGCCAAGATCGGCGCGGTGGCCACGGTCTTCCTGTTTCCCATCCTGCTGCACAGCCTGGGCACCGACATCCTGCTGGCGATCCTGATCGGCACCAGCCTTCTGGGCGCCTTTGTCACCTGGCGCTTCCGCATCGAGACCGCGGGCATCAGCCTGGAAGCCATGGACACGGCACCTGATTCCCCCAACCATGGCCGGCGACAACAGCCGGGGGGAAGACATGGGTGAGCTGGATGGGTGGCGGGCGCTGATCACAGGCTCCGGCCGCGGCATGGGCAGGGCCCATGCCCTGAAGATGGCCGAGCATGGCGCCGAGATCGTGGTGCAGGACATCGACGGCGACCTTGCCAGGCAGACGGTGGCGCTGGTCACCGGCATGGGCGGCAAGGCCCAGGCCATGGTCGGAGACATCGCCGATATCGCCGATCTCAAGGCGCAGATCGCCAGGGCGGGCACC
>CALLQH010000238.1 GCA_938014945.1 uncultured bacterium
GCCGGCGAAGCCGAAAGGGATTGGCCTCGGCAGGCAGACCCTCCCGGAAGGCGCCGATGACCACCGCGCTACCCGGCGACACCACCTCCAGCGAGGTCACCCATCATGGGGTGGATCGGGGCCTGCGGCCAACCGATGGCGGATTACCACATCGCGGCTGAAAGCGGTGGTTCGGCAAACCCAACCTACGGCCATAGCTGCGTGGCGAACCGAGGCGGTCCGGGCGGCATGCCGTTCGTTGCGGAGGGGTCATTTCCCGCCGTCGAGATGCCCCTTCTTGAGCAAACGATAGAGGTTGCGTTCCGACACGCCCGCGACCTGCGCGACGAGACGCCGGTTCCCTTCATATCGTTCAAGCAGGAAATCCAGGTAGGTGTCGCGCAGTTGGTCCAGGTTCGGCGGTTTCCCGAAGCTGAGATCGATCTGGCCTGACCGAGCGTCGTCAGGCTTCGGTCCGGGAAGATTGAGATGCTCGGGGCCGATCCCCGCCGATCCGTGCGACATGATGATGGCCCGCTCGACCACGTTGCCGAGCTCCCGCACGTTGCCCGGCCACTCGTAGGCTTCCAGCACCGCGAGAGCGGCCGGCGTAAACTGCTTGTCGATGCCGCGCTGGAAGGTCCGCCGCTCGAGGAACTGCCGGGCCAGCAGCGCGATGTCCTCGCGCCGCTCGCGCAAGGGCGGGATGTCGACGACAAAGGCTGAAAGATACTGCATCAGGTCCGACTGCCGGGCAGAGGCCTTCAGTTCGTCCGTCGAGATCGCCCCGGACAGAACGAAGCGGGCGCCGGACACGATGTTCACCGACGAGCCGATGGCGCGGTACTGTCCGGTTTCGAGGACCCGCAGCAGCCGCGCATGCAGGTCCGTGTCCAGACGCTCGATGCCGGCCAGCAGGATGGTGCCGTTGTCGACAGCGGCGAGCAGCCCGTCCTGCCGCGCGCCGCCCTGGGCCTTGCCGAACAGATCGGCCGGGTCGAGCCCGGGATCGCAGTCCACCGAAATGAAGCGGCCGTTGGCGCGCGGGCTTGCCGCATGAAGGGCGCGGGCAGCCATCTCCTTGCCCGTTCCAGGCTCCCCGAGGATCAGCACCGGCGTATCGGCGGGGGCGTAGAGCGCGATCATCCGGCGCAGCCTGTCCATGGCCGCGCCTTCGCCAACAATGCGCGGCAATTCGGTCGCGCCGGCTTGCGACTGCCAGAAGGCAAGGTCACGGCGAAGCTCCAGAGTCTGGAAGAACCGTGTCAGCACAAGCTCGAGGCTTTGCGCGGAGACAGGCTTGACGAGATAGTCCGCCGCGCCGGCCCGCACCATGCGCACGGCCTGGTCGATCGATCCGTAGGCGGTGATCACGATGACCGGGCAGTATTCGCGAAGTTCGGGCAGGAAGGTCTGGCCGTCCACGTCGGGAAGGCGCAGATCGAGCAGGGCGAGATCCGGTCCGAACTCGGCAAGGTGCTCCAGCGCCTCGGCCCGCCCGGAAGCGATGCGCGCCGACAGGCCGAGCACGGCCATGTTGTCCGCCATCAGCTGCGCCAGCGTGCGGTCGTCTTCGATGATCAGGATTCGGTGCTGGGCGGCGGACATCATCCCTCCACGCTTCCGCGGCGGTCAGGATCGGGATAGTCGAGCGTGAACCGGCTGCCCTTGCCCGGCAAGCTGTCGATCTCCAGGCGTCCGCCGGCGCGATCCATCGCCGTCTGGACGAGGGTCAGCCCGAGCCCGCGACCCTGCGTGCCGTCGGCGCGCCGCGTCCAGAAGGGCAGCGTGACCCGGGCGATGTCCTCGGGCGCGATGCCGCGGCCGTTGTCGGAGACGGTGAGCCGAATCCGCCCGGCGGCGCGGCGCGCCGTGACCCGCACTTCGCCGTCCCGGCCGACGGCGTGGAGCGCGTTCTGCACCAGGTTCGTCACCGACAGCCGCAAATCGCTTTCCGCTACCAGGAGCCGCAGGTCGCCCGGCAGCTCGCAGCTCAGCTCTGCGCCCGCCTTGCGCGCCTCGAAACGCAGGATCTCCAGCGTCTGCGGGATGATTTCGGCAACGGTGAGCAGCACCGCCTCGCCCGGCGGCTGGCACAGCGTCATCAGCGAATGCGTCAGCTCCAGCGTCCGGCCGATCTCGCGCAGCAGCGTGTCCAGGTGCGGTCGCACCGCGGCGCGTCCGTCGGCCGGGAGGTCGTGTTCGAGCGCCGAGACGACGAGGTTGATCGAGGACAGCGGGTTGAAGATCTCGTGCGCCAGCCCGGCCGCCATCAGTCCCAATTCGGCCAGCCGGTGTTCCTGGCCGAGTTGCGCCTGCTGGTCGAGGTCGCGGATCGCCTCAACGACGCCTGCTCTGGAGCCGCCGGTGCCGCTATCGAGGAAGGCCGCCGCGACCTCGACATGGATCTCGCCCTCGCCCGGGCCGGCATGGATCTGCCGGCAGGTTATCGTCGGCAGCGACGGGCCCAGTTCGGCCAGCGGACAGCGCACGAGCGTGACAGGGCACGGCGTGGAACGGCGATGGCTGAGGACATGACAAGGCTGGCCGATCAGGCGTTCGGGCGGCTGCCCCTGGTGCCGCGCATAGGCGGCGTTGACCATCGCGACGCGATAGTCGCTGCCGATCACGCGGATGCCGTCGGGGATCGCGTCGATCACCGCCTGGAGACGCGCTTCGGAGCGGTGCAGTGCGGCGAACGATTCCTCAAGCCGGTCCGCCATCCGGTTGAAGCCCTGGCCGAGGCGGGCGATCTCGTCCACGCCGCTCGCCTCGACGCGATTGCGGTAGTTGCTGTCCTGCAGCGTCTCCATCGCCGCCGACAGCGTCCCGACCGGTCGCAGCACCGTGCGCGAAAGTGCCCACCAAGCCGTCAGCGTCGTGGCGAAGACGACCAGCGCACCCATACCGGCAAGCGTCATCGCGCTGCGCCGGGCGTCGCGGCCGAGATCGGCGGCGTCGTAGTCGACGGCCAGGAGGCCGTTGACGGGATGATCTTCCATGCTGCCGTGGCAGTCCTGGCAGGGCGGCTGGTTGGGTACCGCAGTGACCGCGCGCAGTGCCTCGCCGTCGGCGGACAGGACGCGGGTCGTGCCCGGCGCCTCGGCGAGGAGTTCGCGCATGGCCGGGCTGTCGAGCGACCTGCCTACCGCCTCCGGGTCCGAGGAAAAACGTACCTCGAAGGCCGGATTGAGAACCTGCAGCCCGAGGATGCCCGGCGCCTTGCCGATGTCGGCGAGGATCGCCTCCAGCCCGTGCAGGTCGCGCTTGAGCATGGCGTTCTCCAGCGAGGCCTGGAGAAGCCCGTTGAACCGACCGGCGGCGCGCTCCTGCTCCGAGAGCAGGCGATTGCGATAGGTATTGAGCACGAACGTCAAGAAGAGGACCGAAAGCAGCACCATGACCAGGCCGAGCGTGCCCATCAGCCGCCGCCTCAGGTCGGCTGCGAACCAGCCGTACAGGTCCCGGACGATCTCGATCAGCCTTTCCCTCATGCCTGTATCACATGCAGCTTGCGGTAGTGTGCCGCCTTGCGGCAGACGGGGCAGAAACCACCCTCCGGCCCGTCGGCGCGGGGGTAGTGTCCCGGAACCCCGCATCCGGCGCACCGATAGGCACGGAGGGAAACAGGCGGCGCAGCCGGCGCCAGGAACCCGAGGGTCACGGCGCCTTCGTCGCAGACGTCCATGCACAGTCGGCAGCCGTTGCAGGCCTCGGGCCGGGTCTCATACGCCGCGTCGGCGCGCCCCGCATTGATCAAGGTCATGGCGGCGGTGGGACATATGTTCGCGCAGGCGCCGCATCCCGAGCACGCCGCCGGATCGATCGCCGGCGCGTAGGCGAAGCGCCGTCCCGGGCGGCCGGCGCCTGCCTGCTGCACCTCATGCAACGCCGGTAGGGCTTCCGACGAAGCGAGCAGCGGCGCCAGGAAGGCGCGTCGCCGCGCATCCGGGCGATCGGCCGCATCGAGGCGGGGCGGACGGCGATCCGAACCGGCGGGCGCGGCCGAGAGACCGGCAAGCCCGCGGTCGGCGAGGATGGCGTTCAGCGTCGCCAGCCAAGTGCCGAAACGCAGCGTCGCCCCGTTCGGACAGGCGGTGCAATGGCCAGTGACCAGCGCGACCTGCCTGACGCCGTCGCGCCAGAGGCGAGCCAGGGCCTCGAGCCCCAGGGCCTGGAGGCACGTTCCTCCCCCGCGCTCCGGGCAGACCAGCGACACGCGTCCCTTGCGGTCGACCGACGCCCTCGGTAGCGGTACCGCCCCGGCCATCGCGATCGCGCCCGCGGGGCAGGCTGCCGCGCAGCCGCCACAAGCCGTGCATTTGGCCGCGGCGAGTTCCAGCCCGCCGTCCGGACCGGCGCTCAGCGCCAGCGTCGGGCAGGCGTCGACGCAGGCCGAGCAGTGCGCAACGGCCAGCCGGTCGAGCGCGCACCGCCCCGCATCGACGACCGGCTGGGTGCCCATCTCACCAGCTTTCGGCCAGTCCCGGCACGAACGGGCGGGCGACCTGCTTCACCTCGGCGGCCTTGCGTGCACGGTCCTGTTCGCGGGCAAACGCGTGGTCGACAACCGTCGAGTCGATCCCCGTTCGCGCCTCGAGCCACCGGCGCAGCATTTCGAGCACCGCGCGGGTGAGCCGCGCCGCCGCCCGGTGGAACGCGGAATGCGCCCGCTCCTCTATCGCGCGGCAAAAATCGGGCACCCATGGCAGAAGGTGCCGGTCCATGAACAGCGCGGCGTCGGCGAGCCCGTCGCCGTCGCCGAGCGCGAGCAGATGCTGCACGAACTGCAGTTCGTGAACGACATGATCGTCGGCCCTGCATCGCCAATCGGGGACGGCGATACCGTAGTGTTCGTACCAGGCGCGCACGTCGAACATCGGCTGCTGCCGCTCGAGGTGCTCCTCGGTCAGCCAGACCGACCCCGACGGGGAAATGCGCAGTCCATGGGTGAGGTAGACGTCGGCGAAGTCGCAGGCGAGCTGGTCGAGCACGGCCTCCGGCGGATTGTCGCCGAGTTCGTCCAGCGCCTGGCGAAAGCCCGCCGCTGCGCCGGGATCCGACGATTGCGCCAGCAATCCAGCCAGCGCCCCCGCGATGTCGGCGTCGCGCAATCCCACCAGCAGCGGCAGGTCGGCTTCGCGGTCGTGCAAGCGCACGATCAGGCCGAGCAGGTCGACCCAAAGCTCCGTCTCGGCCGGTTCAGCCATTGTCCACCCTGCCCTTGGAGTGCGGCACGAAGACGATGGACGGGTCGGTGAGTTCGCGGTCGGCCATCGACTTCACCTGCCCGACCACCTGGTCATGCGGCCCGCGCGCCCTGGTCTGATAGGTGCCGTCGCGCAGCTGGTCGATCGGACCGATGTCGAGCACGCGCATCATGCAGGCCGAGACGCAGTAGGGCTTGCGGCCCGCCTCCAGCTCGTCGATGCACATGTTGCACTTCTGCACGATGTTCTGTTCCCAGTTGAACTGGGGCGCGCCGAAGGGACAGGCGGCCTCGCATTTGCGGCAGCCGATGCACAGCGTGCTGTCGATGTCGACGACGCCGTTGTCCTTGCGCTTGAAGATCGCGCCGGTCGGACAGGCGGGCAGGCAGGCCGGCTCCGCGCAGTGGTTGCACGACATGTTGACCTTGTAGGCGAAGACCTCGGGATAGGTCCCGCCCTCGACATACTGCACGCGACGGAAGCGCGGTCCCTCGGGCAGGCCGTTCTTGTCCTTGCACGCCATCTCGCAGGCACGGCAGCCGATGCAGTCGACGTTGTTGTGGATGAAGCCCAGCTGCATGTCGGGAACGACAGGCTCGTAGACCTCGCGCTTGCGCTTCAGGATCGCAGCCTTGAGCGTCGGGATGTCGGCTTTGTCGGTCATCTGCACCCCCTCGCTCACTGGTCGCGACGGAAGACATGGCTGCGCGCGGTGGCCAGCTGATCCCAGCCGGGCCGGTGGTGCAGATCGGTCTTCTTCATGTCGCAAAGGATGGTGTTGTAGGCGAAAGCCCCGGCGGGGCTCGGCTCGTCGAGAGTGAGGAAATCGGGGTTGCCCGAGCGGTCGACGCCGTTCCCGTCGATGTCCATCCACGAGCCCTCATGCAGGACGATGACGCCGGGCATGCAGCGCTCGGTGACGTAAACGGGCGTCACCACCTTTCCGCGCTCGTTCCAGATCTCGACCGTGTCGCCGGTCCTTATGCCGAGCCTGGCGGCGTCCGAGGCGTTGATCGTGGTTTCCTGGCTGAAGGTTTCGCGCAGCCAGGGGATGTTGTTGAAGATCGAATGCGTCCGCCAGCGCGGATGCGGCGTGATCATGTGGAAGGGGAAGCGCTTCGCCAGCGGGTGATTGAGGCTTTCCCAGGGCTCGATCCATTTGGGGATGGCCGGGATGTGGTAACCCCAGCGGGTCTTCGTCCAATCGGTGACCTGGGCCAGTTCGCCCGAGAAGATCTCGATCTTGCCCGACGGGGTCTGGAACGGCACGCCCTTCTCGATCTGCTCGCGGAAGGCGACGTGCGGCTGCGCCAGCACGAACTTGTAGACGCCGCGCGCCTTGAACTCCTCCCAGCTCCAGGTGGCGCCCTGATGGCTCTGGACCTTGTGCCACCAGTCGACCAGGTAGGCCTCGTCGACGGCATCGGGATAGTCGAAGTAGCTGCGGTCGGCCTTCGGATTGTATCCGGGGCCGAAGCCGAGCCGGTAGGCCAGCTCGGTGAAGACCTGGAAGTCGGTCTTGCTCTCGCCGAGCGGCTCGATGACTTTCGGGCGGTGGATGTAGTAGTGGCCCTTGTACCAGGGCAGCGCCACGTCGTGCCGCTCGAAATGCGTGGCGATGGGCAGCAGGTAGTCCGCCCAGATACCGGTCGGCGTGATGGTGCTGTCCATGCACACCAGCAGGCTTTCGCCCTCGCCGTAGCTATCCAGCTTGCGGATCGCCGCGATCTCCTTGTTGATGTTGGTGAGCTGGTTCAGCCAGTCCGATCCTTGCCAGAAGATGCCGCGGATGTTGGGGACGACACCGTCGAGACCGTCGCTGCGCGGCCACAGGCCGGCTTCCTCGCGCTTCACGTTCGGGTAGTTCAGGACGACGTGCGCCCAGCGGTCGGACTTGATCGAGGCGTACCAGACGTTCGAATACTGGTCATAGGGATAGGCGATGGATTCCGCGTGCCAGCCCTTGCCCACGCCCTCCGCGCAGCCGCCGAGGATGCCGATGTTGCCGGTCATCGCCTGAAGCGCTGCCGCCATGCGGTTGTACTGTTCGCCGAAAGCCGCCCGACCCGGCGCCCAGCTTGCCTTCAGCGCGGCGGGCTTGGTCGTCGCATACATGTCCGCGAGCTTGACGATGTCGGCCGCGGGCACGCCGCAGATGGCGCTCGC
>CALLQH010000239.1 GCA_938014945.1 uncultured bacterium
GTCTTCTGCGCACCCCTTAGGACGCTTTCGTGCCTGCCACCCCCGCCGCGCCGCGAACGCGACGCGGCGAAGGTTGCAGAACCTGGGATCAGCCGGAAACGATGTGGTGCTGCGTCATGACGGTGCCGAACAGCAGGTTGGGATCCGCGGTGCAGGCGGCGTTGACCTCCTGCAGGGGCGCTCCCGCGAACCAGGAGTCGGTGCTCTGATGATGGGAATGGCCATGAGGCGACTTGCCCTCGACCTGATAGTTCGTCATCCAGTTGATGACCTCGGCGCGCTCGTCCGCCGGGTGCGCCAGATAATCGGCGCAGGTGGTGACGTAGTAGTGCTCGACATTGTGGACGGTGCCGGGGGGAACAACGCCAGCGCCTTCGGCACGGGCGGCCGTGCTGAGACCGGCCGCGAGAGCCAGGGCGGAAGCGGCGAGAACCACAGACTTCATCATTGAAACGCACTCCTTTTTGTTTTGGCGCCGGCGCCGTCGGAGGCCCGGTGCGCTCATGGAGTTGGGTGCGGATCGTGGTCGGAACGTGTCGAACCGATGGCGCTCTTGCGGCAATCGCGACTTCGCGGAAAAGTGAAATCCCCCATCAGGAGAAGCCAACATGGCCCCCAAGAATCATTCCGGCGGCTGCCTTTGCGGCGCCGTGCGCTATCACACCACTGCGCCGCTGCGCGATGTCGTCGCCTGCCACTGCGGCCAGTGCCAGAAGACCCATGGCAACTTCGCGGCCTACACCGCGGTCGAGACTGCGGACCTGGTGTTTGACGAGGACCGCGGCCTTGCCTGGTACGCCTCCTCCGACAAGGCGGCGCGCGGCTTCTGCCGGGAATGCGGCGCCAGCCTCTTCTGGCGGCCGGGGTTTGCCAGCTACACCGCGATCGCGGCAGGCACGCTCGACCAGCCAACCGGCCTGAAGCTGGTGCGCCACATCTTCACCGCCGACAAGCCGGACTGGTACGATATCGGCGACGGCCTGGAGCAGGTCCCCCAGAGGAACCGCTGCGCGCGGCGACCGATGCCTGGTGGACCGGCATCGCCCACGCCTTGCGCAACCAGGGCTTCGACGACGTGCCGGAAGGCCTGGAGCGCGAGGGCGGCTTCAGCGAGCGTTTCATCCATTGGCGCGCACCGGAACTGCTGCTCTCTCAGACCTGCGGTTATCCCCTCACCCACGATTTCGCTTCGCACCTGCGGCTGGTGGCGACCCCGGTCTACCGGGCGACACATTGCGCGGGGCCGCGTTATTGCAGCGTGGTGGTGGTAAGCGCCGACAGCCCCGCCGTCACCATCGGCGACCTGCGCGGTTGCCACGTCGCCTTCAACAGCGAGGATTCCCAGTCGGGCTTCAACAGCCTGCGCGCCCTCGTCGCCCCGCTTGCCCGCAACGGACGCTTCTTCAGCCGGGCGAGCGAAACCGGGCGCCATGCCGCCTCCATCGCCATGGTGGCGGCCGGCAAGGCCGATGTCTGCACCATCGACTGCGTCTCCCACGCGCTGTGGTGCGCCAGTGAGCCGGAGCTGGTCGCCGGAACGCGGGTGCTGACGGTGACCGGGCGGGCACCGTCCCTGCCCTATGTCACCCATGCCGGGCGCAGCGACGGTGAGGTCGAGCGGCTGCGGGCAGCGCTGGCGGACGCCGTTGCGGATCCCGCCCTGAAGGCCGCGCGGGAGGCCCTTCTGATCGAGGATTTCGAAACCCTCGATCGCGACGTCTACGACGAAATCGACGCCATGGAGCGTCTGGCGCTGACGGCCGGCTACCCGGCCCTGGCCTGAGAGGCACAGGATGTGGTGGTCGCGCGACTCGGGGGACTCAATATCTGTGCAAATTGTGAATAAGTCATTTTTTGCTTGAATCTCATGGTTTTAGCAGGCTTCCTTGAATGCATAGTTCAGGGGATAACCCGGCGAGAAACCATGAGCATGCACGTGCGAGCGCCCCGCCAGGCGGGCAACTATCCGGTCATCTATACCGATCCTCCCTGGAACTTCTCGACCTGGTCCCGCAAGGGCCAGGGCCGCGGAGCCCAGGCCCATTACGACTGCATGACCCAGTCGGACCTGGAAGCGCTTCCCGTTGCGGACTGGGCGGCACCCGATGCGGTGCTGCTCATGTGGACCACCGACACGCACCTGCCCCGCGCGCTGGATCTGATCAGCGCCTGGGGGTTCACCTACAAGACCATCGGCTTCACCTGGGCCAAGCTCAACCAGTCGGCCGACGGCGAGGACGGCTACACCGACCGGGATTTCTTCACCGGCATGGGCTACTGGACGCGGGCCAACCCGGAACAGTGCCTGCTGGCCACGCGCGGCCACCCCAAGCGCAAGGGCAAGGATGTCCGCCGCCTGGTGGTCTCGCCCCGGCGCGAGCATTCCCGCAAGCCCGACTGCGTCTATGATCGCATCGAGCGCCTGGTCGACGGCCCCTATCTGGAGATGTTCGCCCGCACGACCCATCCCGGATGGGACAACTGGGGCAACCAGGCCGGCCTGTTCGACGAGGGTTCGGTCGAGACACGGCGCTGGGCGAGCGACCTGAAGCGCAATCCCGACAGCATCGCCGCCCGCTGACGCAAGCGGCCATGGCCGATACCGCCTTCTCCGCCCTGGAGACGGCAAGGCTGCGCCTGCGCCGCTTCCGCGAGGATGACCTGGCAGCCTTCGTCGCCTACCGCAGCCAGCCCGAAACCGCCCGCTTCCAGAGCTGGGAGGCGCCCTTCCCCGAGGCGGAAGCGCGCGCCTTCCTCGCCGAACTGGCGGCAAGCCACCCCGACACCCCCGGCGAGTGGTTCCAGTTCGCCATCGCCCGGCGCGAGGACGACATGCTGGTCGGCGACCTTGCCCTGAAAACCGATGACGACGATCCCGGCAGGATGGAACTCGGCTACACGCTGGATGCCCGCGCCACCGGCAAGGGCCTGGCCGCCGAAGCCATCGGCGCGATTCTGGCCTATGCCTTCGAGGTGCGCGGCAAGACCCTGATCGAGGCCTGGACGGACAGCAGGCACGAGCGTTCCCTGGCCCTGCTCGCCCGCCTGGGCTTCACCCGCCCCGACAGCCCGCCCCGGCGCGGCTTCTACAAGGGCGAATGGTGCGAGGACATCCACCACGCCATGACAGCGCAGGACTGGGGTGCGCGACAGCGCTGAAGCGCCGCCGCTACCCCAAGTCGTCGCCGGGCCTGACAATCCATATGCGCAAACGCCAAGCTAGCCCCCGGGACAAGCCGGGGGACTACAGCCTGGAAGCGGCTTGAAGCCGCAGTCCAGCAGGAGGTGCATGCAAGGGAAGGTCGAGAGGCGGGCGGCGCCGTTCTCGGTGATGAGAACCTGCTCCTCCAGCTTCACGCCCTCGACGCCCACTTCCGAGCCGATGTAGCTCTCGACGCAGACCGTCATGCCGACTTCCAGCGTGCCAGAGGACGAGGCCTCGGCGTTGTCGGTGAAGGTGATCGAGGGATACTCGTCGACCATGCCGACGCCATGGGCGGTGATGCCGTAGCGGCGCGCGGTGAACTCGTTGGGAATCTTCCACGACTTCTTGGCGGCCTCGACGAAGCTCATGCCGGGCTGCAGCATCTCGATGTTGTACTGCACCTGCTCGTAGGCATAGGTGTAGATGCGCTTCTGCTCGTCGGTCGGGCGGCCGGGCTCGCAGAAATAGGTGCGCGAGAGGTCGGCGCAATAACCGAAGGGGCCGACGAGGTCGGTGTCGAAGCCCACCAGTTCGCCGGCGCGGATGACGCGGCTGGAAGCCTCGCGGAACCAGGGGTTGGTCCTCCCGCCCGAGGACAGCAGGCGGGTCTCGATCCACTCGCCGCCGAGCGCGATGTTGACCTGGTGCAGGTGGCTCCACAGCTCGATCTCGGTGACGCCGGGGCGCAGTTCCTCGCGCATCTTGGCCATGCCCGCCTCGCAGGCCGAGATGGCCTGACACATGCAGGCGATCTCGTCGTCGGACTTGATGACGCGGGCGAGCTCGGTGACGCGGGTGCCGTTGTTGATTTCCCAGCCCAGCTTGGTGAGCTCGCGCACGCCTTCCATGTCCAGGCGGTCGGCCGCGATACGGCGGCTGGAACCGGCATCGGCGCGCATCACGGCGTCGATGTCCTTGGCCCACATTTCGGCCTTGGCGTCGATGTTCTCGTCCGAACCCATGTAGATGAAGCCGATTGCCGGGCGGATTTCCCGGATCGTCTCCAGGTGGGAATAGAGGTGCATGGACTTGGGATAATCGAAGAGCACCGGCAGGCCCTGTGCGGGCACCCAGACGTAGCGCAGCGGGTTGTGGGTGAACCACACCTGCATGTTGCTGGAGCCGGTGGCGTAACGCTGGTTGATCGGGTCGTAGAGGATGATGCCGGCCAGATCGAGACGCTGCAGCTGGGCCTGGATGCGGCCCAGACGGTAGGCGCGCATCCGCTTCATGTCGATCTGGGGCTCGGCGTCGTGCTGGGAAGCGCCCAGCGTGTTGCGGCCCAGGCGGATGCTGTCGAGATAGGCGTCGGTCATGGCGTGGTCGTCTCCTGCGCGGTCTCTGCCGCGCCGATCGGGTGGACTGGCCGCTCTCGCGAGAGTCCGCACGGCGCGCGGGCGCACCGGCGGTGGCGGGAAAGCGGGGTGGCGCCATGCAAGAGCGCGCGGGTCCGGGAGTCAATGACGAAGCGTCGTCAGGGGGAGATTTGTGCTCCCCCTCCCAGCATTCAGAACGCCTGGAGGGCCGTTGCAAGCGACGCGGCGTTGTGGCGCATCATGGCAAGGTAGGTCGACGCCGGTCCGTCGGCAGGCGAGAGCGAGTCCGAATAGAGCGTGCCGCCGATCGCCGCGCCGGTGTCCTGCGCGATGCGTTCGAGCATGCGGTTGTCCGCGATGTTCTCGATGAAGACGGCGGCGATGTGTTCGTCTTCGATCTGGTCGATCAGCGCGGCGATCTCGGCGGCCGAGGGCTCGTCCTCGGTGTTCAGGCCCTCGGGCGCCAGGAAGACGATGCCATAGGCATGGGCGAAATAGCCGAAGGCATCGTGGCTGGTGACGATGGTGCGCGCCTCCTGCGGCAGGGCGGCCATGGTGGCGCGGACCTCGGCATCGAGCGCACCCATCTCCGCGAGATAGGCCGAGGCACGGGCGGCATAGACATCCGCACCCGCGGGATCGGCAGCGGTCAGGGCCGCGACGATATTTTGGACGTAGATCGCCCCGTTTGCGAGGTCCTGCCAGGCATGGGGATCGAAGGCGCCGTGATGATGGCCGTCATCACCGTCGTCATGGTCGTCCTGGTGGGCCTCTTCGTCGTGACGCGCATCCTCCTC
>CALLQH010000240.1 GCA_938014945.1 uncultured bacterium
CGCTGGCCGCCCAGCGAGGAGAGGATGGTGTCGTCGAGGTCGATCAGGATCGCGGCGGGGCGCATGGCCTCAGGCCGCCAGCGCCTGCTGCAGCTGGGGCAGGACCTTTCTGCCGAACAGCTCCATCGATTTGAGCACACGATCCTGCGGCAGGTCGCCGGGCTGGTTGTGGAAGGCGATGTGGGTCGGCCGGGCGATGGCGACGGCCTTGGCGATCTTCTCGGCAATCTCGTCGGGGTGGCCGATCAGGGTCTGGTCATGGACCTGTTCGATCGTGAAGTCGTTGGGCATGGGCAGGTCCTTCATGAAGGGACCCTCCTCGAACTCGCCGTAGTCCAGGCGCAGGGAGATCGAGACGCGGCTGGAGTAGCGCGCCCGCTCGGCGGCATCGAGCGCCAGGTCGCGGTCCTCGGTGCAGTGGAAGTAGCTCATCAGCGCGGTCTGCTGGACCGCCGGGTCGCGGCCGTAGTCGCGGTAGATCGCATCGTAGTTCTCGCGCGGGGCCTTGAGCGCCTCGTAGGGGCCGACACCGTTGCCCAGGAACGGGATCCAGCCTTCGCGCGCCACACGCTGCTTGATGGCATCGTGCGCCAGCATGCCCGCCACCGCGATCTGGGGCAGCGGCTTCTGCACCGGCTTGGGCGCGATGCGGGTGGGCGGAATCCTGTAGTGCTTGCCGTCGTAGGAGAACTCCTCCTGCGTCAGGCCGGCCTCGATGATGTCGAGGCTCTCCATGAACATCTCGGCGCTGTCGGCGAGGTTGAGACGGAAGCGCTCGAACTCGAAGGGCTGATAGCCGCCGCCGACGCCCACGATCAGCCGGCCGTTCGACATCAGGTCGACCATGGCGATCTCCTCCATCACGCGGATGGGGTCGTAGAGCGGCAGCACGATGACGCCGGTGCCGAGCCTGATGGTGCGGGTGCGGCCCGCGAAATAGGCCGCGGCCATCAGCGGCGAGGGGCAAAGGCTGTAGCCGGAGAAATGGTGTTCGGCAAACCATGCGGTCTCGAAGCCCAGGTCCTCGGCCAGCGCCACCTGATCGTCGAGATCGGCGAACACACTGCGGTTGCCGCGCGCGGCGTGACGCTGCTGCATGAGGGAGAAGAGGCCGAAGGTGGGCATGGTCGTCATGGGGCGACTCCAGTCTTTTTCTTGGATCGAGCCATCATGGCCCGTGTCCGCCGTCACGTTAAGGGCGGGAACCGCCCTGCCGGGGAAACGTTCACCATCCCGGGAGCCGCCCTGCAACGGCCACACTTGAACCCCACATAGCATGCAACCGATATAGGTCCCGATTTCAGGAGTACCCCGTCATGAGCCACAGCCGTCGCAGTTTCGGCCGCATCGCCGCCTTCGCCCTTGGCGCGGCCGCCTTGCCGCTGCCGCTCTGGGCTTCCGTCGAGGATCAGGCCCAGGTCCTGGCCGACGTCGAGGCCTATCTCAACACCATCACGACGCTGGATGCCCGCTTCATGCAGCTGAACCAGGACGGCACCACCGCGACCGGCCAGTTCCAGTTGAAGCGCCCGCTTTATGCCCGGATCGCCTATGACGATCCGCCCACGATCCTGGTGGCGCGCGGCCAGAAGTATCAGTTCTGGGACGCCGAGATCGGCCAGTTCTACGAAGGCCCGGTCAGCGCCTCGCCCGCAAGCGTGCTGCTCTACCCCGACATCAAGCTCGACGAGGTCGCCGACGTGCTGGACGTGCGCCGCGACAAGGGCCAGCTCATGGTCACCCTGCGCCCGACCGAGGATCCGGGCTCGGGCCTGCTGACCCTGGTCTTCGAGGAAAACCCGATGCGCCTGCGCCAGTGGTACGTCAAGGACGCCCAGGGTTACGTCACCCGCGTCACCCTGATGGACAGCGCCTTCGGCGTCGAGATCGACAACGACGTCTTCGAGATCGACCACCAGGCGCTGATCAAGCCCCAGTAACAGCCAACGCAACAGCCATCGCGGAATGGGGCGATCGCACGACGCCCCATTCCGCACCTTCCTTGGGCGTTGTTCTGGGCTATAGGTTGCGTCTGCCAGCCCGCGCCCGCCTGAAGGTTTGCCATGACCTCCGCCCCGCCCGCGCCCGGCGCGGCGCCGGAGGTCGACTGGCACGGTCGGGTCTGGCGCATCGCCTGGCCGACCATCCTCTCCAACCTGACCCAGCCCGTGGTCGGCGCCGTCGACACGGGCGTTGCCGGCCATCTGCCCGGCGCCGAACACCTGGGCGGCGTCGGCGTCGCCGCGCTGATCTTCGGCTTCGTCTTCTGGGCCTTCGGTTTCCTGCGCCTGTCGACCACCGGCTACGTCGCCCAGGCCCTGGGACGCAGCGACCCGGAGGGCCTGAAGGCCGTGCTGCTGCGCGCCCTGGTGCTGGCCGGGATCATCGCGCTGATCCTGCTGGTGCTGCAGGGCGCCATCGCCTGGCTTTCCCTGCTGCTGATCCAGGCAAGCCCGGAGGTTTCCCACCAGGCCCGGCTCTACTTCGACATCCGCATCTGGGCCGCGCCTGCGGTGATGGGCAACTACATCATCCTGGGCGCCCTGATCGGCCTGCAGCGCGCCGGCTGGGCGCTGGTCACCCAGGCGGTGATCGCGGGCGCGAACGTGGTGCTGGACCTGCTCTTTGTCGTCGGCCTGGGCTGGGAGGTGCCGGGCCTGGCCGCGGCCACCGTGATTGCCGAAGTGCTGGGCCTGCTGGTCGGCATCGTGGTGCTGCTGCGCGTGCTGCCAGGCGAGAATCGCATCTGGCCCTGGGCGGCAGCGCGGGCCGTTGCCGCCTACCGCCCCCTGCTGGCGCTCAACCGCGATCTCTTCATCCGCACGGTCTGCCTCAACCTCGGCTTTGCCCTGTTCGTCGCCCTGTCGGCGCGCATCAACGATGTCGTGCTGGCGGCCAACGAGGTGCTGATGATGTTCCTCACCATCGCCTCCTGCGGCCTGGACGGCTTTGCCAACGCCTGCGAGGCGATCGGCGGCGAGGCGACGGGCCGGGGCCGGCGCGAGGACCTGAAACGCGCGGTCTTCGCCGCCACCCTGTGGGCCGGGCTGATGGCGGCGCTGGCGAGCCTTGCCTTCGCCCTGCTGGGTCCCCTGATGATCGCCGCGATGACCGACCTGCCGGAGGTCCGCGCCGTCGCCAACACCTACCTGCCCTGGGTCGTGCTGCTGCCGCTGGTGGCGGTGTGGTCCTTCCTGCTGGACGGCATCTTCATCGGCGCCACGCGCGGGCGCGACATGAGGAACGCCATGCTCGGCATGCTGGTGATCTACGTGCCGGTCGCCCTGCTGCTGTGGCAGGCCATGGGTAACCACGGCCTGTGGCTGGCGCTCTACGTGATGATGATCCTGCGCGCTGGCCTGCTGCTGGCCCGCTGGCCCGCCCTCATACGCGACGTTGGTCCCTGAACGGCATGGTGAGCAGACCGGCGAGCCCGCGCTCGGGCGCGCCCTCCACGCCCAGCGGCATGTCCGGCGTGCGCTGGTTGCGGCTGCGGCTGAAGAACAGGCGGTCCCAGACCGAAAAGATCACCGAATAATTGCTGTCGGTATCGGCGCGCAGGGCGTGGTGGTGCATCCAGTGGATCGAGGGCGTGACGATGAACCAGGAAAGCACCCGCTCCAGGCGCGGGTAAATCCGCATGTTGGTGTGATGGAAGGCCGCCGTGGCGATGGCGACGGTCTCGTAAAGCGCGATCGAGGAGAGCGGGATCGCCAGCAGCGCGATCAGCGGCAGGCGCGCGATGGCGCCGATGATCAGCTCGCCGGGATGGTTCCGGCCCGAGGTGGTGACATCGAGCATGGCGTCGCGGTGGTGTACCTGATGGAAGCGCCACAGCGGCTGCACGATGTGGTTGATGCGATGCCAGAGATAGGCCCAGAGATCGAGCAGGATGACATCGAGGATCAGCCCCGGCGTGCCCGACCACCAATCCGGCCGCCAGGGCCAGGACTGGTGCGTGGCCCACAGGCTGACCGGCGCGGCAACGGCGACCGCGACCAGCGCCCCGCCCAGCCACAGCGCGACATTGCGCCAGATGCGCGGCCAGCCGCCGTTCCAGGGGCCGCAGGGCGCCAGGCGCTCGCAGCCCAGCAGGAGAAGAGCAAAGCCGATGGCCGCCAGCTTGAGCGCGAACAGCCCACCCAGTTCGTGTATCATGACCGTGACATCCTCAAGACATGCCCCTGTGCGATCCCTGCACCGGGGCATTATCATGCCCTTTAGCGCACGATTTCAGAAGCGAGTAGCCATGGCTCCCAAAGGTCCGTTGCCCCTGGTCGGCATCCCCTGCGACACCAAGGAATTCCCGCCCCATCCCTTTCAGGCGGTAGGCGAGAAATACATCAACGGCGTCGCCATCGGCGCCCGCGCCATCCCCCTGCTGATCCCCGGTTTCGGCGGCGGGCGCGATCTGGAGCGCCTCGACGGCCTGATCGACATCGACGACCTGCTCGACAGCCTGGACGGCATCTTCCTGCCCGGCAGCCCGTCGAACGTGGAGCCCCAGGTCTACGGCGGCCACGATCCGCGCCCGACCACCCTGCTCGACACCCAGCGCGACACCCTGACCATGCCGCTGATCCGGCGCACCCTGGAGCGCGGCATGCCCCTGTTTGCCGTCTGCCGCGGCATCCAGGAGCTCAACGCCGCGCTCGGCGGCAGCCTGTTCCAGCATGTCGAGGAGATACCCGGCCGCATCGACCACCGCGCCCCGGATGCACCCCGCGACGAGCAGTACAAGGTGACCCACGACATCCTCGTCACCGAGGGCAGCATGCTGCACCGCATCACCGGCAAGACCCGCTACATGGTGAACTCCCTGCACGGCCAGGGCATCGACCGGCTGGCCGACGGCCTGACCGTGGAGGCGGTGGCGCCCGACGGCCAGATCGAGGCGGTCAGCGTCACCGGCGCGCCGACCTTCCAGTTCGGCGCCCAGTGGCACCCGGAGTGGCGCTTCCAGGAGCGCGCCGAGGACCATGCCCTGTTCACCGCCTTCGGCGATGCCTGCCGCGCCCACCGCGCCGCCCGCCTGGCGGGCCGCGCCCAGAGCGCGGCGTAACGCCCCTTCACCTTCGCCGCAGCGAACCACAACCACCGGGAAAGAGAGCGCCCATGACGATCGATCCGGAAACCTGGCTGCGCGAGCACCGCATCGACGAGATCGAATGCATGGTGCCCGACCTCACCGGCATGCCGCGCGGCAAGATCCTGCCGCGGGACCGCTTCCTGCGCTCGATCGAGGACGGCTCGCTGCGCATGCCCGCCGACGTCTTCTACCAGACCGTGACCGGCGAATACCCCGACCCCTTTCCGGGCGACGTCACCTCGCCCGACATGATCCTGCACCCGGACCCCGAAACCCTGCGTCTGGTGCCCTGGTACACCGACCCCACCGCCCAGGTGATGTGCAACGTCACCTGGCGCGACGGCACGCCGGTCACCACCGCGCCGCGCGAAGTCCTGCGCCGCGTCCTGGGGCTCTACGCCGAGAAGGGCTGGACGCCCGTGGTGGCGCCCGAGCTGGAGTTCTACCTGGTCGCCAAGAACCTCGATCCCGATCTGGCGCTGGAGCCGCCCAAGGGCCGCTCCGGGCGCACCGAGAGCGGACGTCAGGCCTATGGCATCGACGCGGCCAACGAATTCGATCACATCGTCGACGACATCTACGACTTCTGCGAGGCCGCGCGCGTCGATCTGGATACGCTGATCCACGAGGCCGGACCGGCGCAGCTGGAGGTCAACTTCAACCACGGCGACCCACTGGAACTGGCCGACATGGTTGTCGTCTTCAAGCGCGTCTGCCGCGAGGCGGCGATGCGCCACGACATCTACTGCACCTTCATGGCCAAGCCCATCGAGGGCGAGGCCGGTTCGGCCATGCACATCCATCAGTCGGTGGTGAACACCAGGAACGGCCAGAACATCTTCGCCGACGTCAAGGGCAACGACACGCGCACCTTCCGCCACTACATCGGCGGCCTGCAGCACTACCTGCCCAGCGCCATGCCGCTGTTTGCCCCCAACGTGAACAGCTACCGCCGCCTGCGCGCCGATTCCGATGCGCCGATCAACACCCACTGGGGCTTCGAGAACCGCACCGTGGGCTTCCGCGTGCCCGAGTCCGACCGCAAGGGCCGGCGCGTGGAGAACCGCGTGCCCGGCGTCGACGTGAACCCCTATCTCGCCATGGCCGGGACTCTGGCCTGCGGCTATCTCGGCATGACCGAGAAGATCGATCCCTCCAAGCCCATGGAGGGCAACGCCTACAAGGCGCGCGGCCACGGCCTGCCGCGCCATCTGCCCGACGCCCTGCTGCGTCTCGCCCGCTGCAAGGAACTCCAGGAGGTGCTGGGCGAGGACTTCGTCGATCTGGCGGTCGCCGTGAAGCAGGCCGAACACGACGAATACCAGGACGTCATCAGCCCCTGGGAGCGCGAGCACCTGCTGCTCAACGTCTAGGATTCTCGGGGGAGACGGCCATGGCCAAGGTCATGCTGGTGACCGGCGGCAGCCGGGGGATCGGCGCGGCGACCGCAAGGCTCGCAGCACGCGACGGCTACGATGTCACCGTCAATTACGCGCGCGATGCCGAGGCGGCGGCGCGGGTCGTCGCCGACGTGGAAAAGGCCGGCCGCAGGGCCGTCGCCATCCAGGCCGACATGGGCAAGCCCGAGGACGTGGCGCGGCTCTTTGCCGAACACGACAAGGCCTTCGGCAGGCTCGACGCCTTCATCGCCAACGCGGGCATCGTCAATCCCGTGGGCCGCGTCGACGGCACGCAGGTCGAGCGCCTGCAGCGCATCATCGCGGTCAACATCACCGGCGTCTTCCTGGGCTGCGCCGAGGCCGTGCGCCGCATGTCGACCAAGCACGGCGGCAATGGCGGCGCCATCGTCACGCTGTCGTCGGTCGCCAGCCGACTGGGCGGTCCGGGCATGTACATCGATTACGCCACCACCAAGGGCGCGGTCGACGCCATGACCCTTGGGCTGGCCAAGGAGGTCGCGGGCGAGGGCATCCGCGTCAACGCCGTGCGGCCGGGCATGATCGACACCGAGATCCACCACGGCATCCGCACGCCCGAGGAATACGCCCGCACCGTCGCCACCGTGCCAGCGGGCCGCGCCGGCAGTGCCGAGGAGGTCGCCGAGGCTACCCTGTGGCTGTGCTCGGATGCGGCGAGCTACGTCACCATGACCCTGATGGAAGTCTCCGGCGCGCGTTAGCGCACGAGATCCCAGTAGGGCTCGCCGCCGAAGCGGTCGATCAGGAAGTCGGTGAGCACGCGCACGCCGCTGGAGAGGTGGCGGCTGGGCGGATAGACCGCCTGGAGCGTCAGGGGCGCGGCGCACCAGGGCTCCATCACCGTCACCAGGCGTCCGGCCTGCAGTTCCGCACCGGCGATGAAGGTCGGCAGCAGGGCAAGGCCGAGGCCCCGCACGGCGGCATCGCGCAGCACCTCCGCATTGTTCGAGCACAGCAGGGTTTCGACCTGCACGGTCAC
>CALLQH010000241.1 GCA_938014945.1 uncultured bacterium
GGCTGCTCTCCTCGTCCCAGGCGGCGACAGGTTTGGCTTCGCTCATGGTTCCTCTCCGTCCTTGCGCGCGCGCGGGCGGCGCGCCGTGTCGTTGCGCCAATCTCGTCCGCAAGTGGACCCGCAGACAGGTCCATTGGATGCGTTTCCTGCGGACCACTTTGCGCGTTCCGCCCGGCGCGCGGCCGTGGCAGGGTGGCGGCGGTTCAGGTGCCCGGCTTGCCGGGAGAATCGGGAAGGCGGTGCGATTCCGCCACGTGCCCAACGCCGTGAAGGGGACCCCAGCCACAGTGTGCCACTGGCGTTTGCCGGGAAGGCGTGGCGGGGGGAGGAACCTCAGTCGGAAGACCGGCCTGGAAGCCACAAGGGATGCCGCCGCGGACGGGCGGGGTCTCGCCGCCAGCCATGAGGGGGACCATCATGGACGCCGAAGCCTGCCCCAATGCCTTTGACGAGGCCGCGCGCGAAGCCGTCTATCGCGCCATCTTCGAGCGGCGCGACATCCGCGCCGAGTTCCTGCCCCAGCCTGTTCCCGACGCCGTGCTCGCCCGCCTGCTGCGCGCCGCCCACCACGCGCCCTCGGTGGGCTTCATGCAGCCCTGGGACTTCATCGTCGTGCGCGACCGCGCCGTGCGCGAGACCATCCACGCCGCCTTCAGCCGCGCCAACGCAGAGGCGGCCGCGCGTTTCGAGGGGCAGCGCCAGGTCGCCTACCGCAGCCTGAAGCTGGAGGGCATCCTCGAAGCCCCGCTTGGCATCTGCGTCACCTGCGACCGTGGCCGCAACGGCCCGCTCGTGCTGGGCCGCACCCACCAGGGCGAGATGGACCTCTACAGCGCGGTCTGCGCCGTGCAGAACCTGTGGCTTGCCGGCCGCGCGGAGGGCATCGGCATGGGCTGGGTCTCCATCGTCTCGCGGGACGACCTGCGCGCCGCGCTCGGCATCCCCGGGGAGATCGAGATCATCGCCTACCTCTGCGCGGGTTACGTCAGTGCCTTTCCGGCGCGCCCGGACCTGGAGCGCAAGAAATGGCTCGCCCGCGCGCGCCTGAAGGACGTCGTCCGCATCGACGGCTGGCACGGCACCGACGGCGACCCCCTGCACGGCCTGCTGGGGTAGCACCCCTCTCTCCCTCCCCCACCAGGGGGAGGGAGAGAGGGCCTTTAGAGCGCCGGATGGCGGTCGTGGAGGGGCACGGCCTTTTCGAAGGCGCGGGCGGCGCGCAGGACGAGGGCGTCCTCGCGGCGGCGGCCGGCGATCTGCAGGCCGTAGGGCAGGCCCGCCGCGGTGAAGCCGCAGGGCACGCTGATGGCGGGCTCGCCCGTGGCGTTGAAGGGCGCGGGGAAGGTCTCGTAGTTGTCGGTGCCCATGGACCAGCCCGGCGGCGATTCGGTGCCGGTGGGGAAGGGCGGCACGGCGGCGGCGGGCGTGACGATGAGGTCGAAGCGGCGGTGGAACTCCTGCATCACCTCAATCATCCGGGTGCGCGAGCGGCGCGCGCGCATGTAGGCCTCCAGCGACAGGGTGGCGCCGCTGCGCGAGGTCTCCTGCAGCTTGGGCCCCAGCTTTGCCCGCCGGGCTTCGTCCATGTCGAGGGCGCCCTCTGCCGAAAGGCCGCGCCACAGATCGGTGAACCAGCCGTAGGGATCGGGGAAACCGGGGTCCGTCTCTTCCACATGGGCTCCGGCCTGGCGGAAGACATCGATCGCCCGGCGGCAGCCCGCAGCGATCTCGGGATCGACATGGGAGAAGCCGAGATCGCCCGAATAGGCGATGCGCAGGTGCTTCACGCCGTCCTCAAGCCCCGCGGTGTGGTCGACGCCGTCGTCGGGCAGGCTGTGCCAGTCCATCGGCGCGTTGCGGGCCATGGCGTTCATCATCAGCGCGGCGTCGCGCACGGTGCGCGTGATCGGCCCCGACGCCGAAAGGCGCCCGAAGTGTTCGCCCGGCGCCTGGGGCACGCGCCCGAAGGTGGGCTTCAGGCCGACGAGGTTGGTGAAGGAGGCAGGCGTGCGGATCGAGCCGCCGCCGTCCGAGCCCAGCGCCAGCGGGCCGCAGCCCGCCGCCACGGCGGCGACCGCGCCGCCGGAACTGCCGCCCGGCGTGTGGGTCAGCGCCCAGGGATTTTTCGTGAGGCCCGTCAGCGGTGAATCGGTGACGCCGGAGTTGCCGTATTCCGGCGTCGTCGTCTTGCCCAGCAGCACGACGCCGGCGGCACGCAGGAAGGCGACGGCGGGGTCGTCGTCGGGCACCGGCCTGTCGCTTTCGGCAAGGCTGCCGTAACGGCAGGGCCAGCCCTTCACCCACATCAGGTCCTTGATCGAGGTCGGCACGCCGTCGATGGGCGATAGCGGTGCGCCCTTCTTCCAGCGCGCCTCCGATTCGGCGGCCTGGGCCAGCGTCGTCTCGGGATCGAGATGGCAGAAGGCGTTGATTGCGGGGTCGGCTGCCGCGATGCGGTCGAGCACCGCCTGCGTTGCCTCCACGGGCGAAAGCTCACCCGTGCCATAGGCCGCCGAAAGTTCGGCTGCCGTTTTCCAGATCGGATCGCTCACGCAAAGCCCCTTGCGATGTGTTCGGCCAGCCCCGTCTTCTGCTGACCCTCGCCGTCGAAGTTGCCATCATCGAGCCATGCGGCAAACCCCGCCTTCACCGGCGGCCAGTCGTCGATCACCAGGCCGTACCAGGCGGTGTCGCGGTTTTTGCCCTTGGCGATCATGTGGCGCAGGAAGATGCCTTCAAAGCGGAAGCCGAAGCGCTGGGCCGCCGCGCGCGAGGGGGCGTTCAGCGCATTGCACTTCCACTCGACACGCCGGTAGCCGAGATCGTCGAAGGCATGGGCGATCATCCGATAGATCGCCTCGGTCGCCGCGCGCGTCTTCTGCAGGCCGGGGCCGAACCAGATGTGGCCGATCTCGATGGAGCGGTTGGCGGGCACGATGTTGAGGAAACTCGTCATGCCCGCCGCCTTGCCCGTGGCGCTCTCGCGCAGGGCGTAGAACACGGGATCGGCGCTGCCTGCACAGGTCGTCAGCCAGGTCTCGAACACCCTGGCGTCGTGGAAGGGGCCGTAGGGCAGGTAGTCCCACAGGCTGTCGGGCGCGCAGTCGGCGGTCGCGAAAAGGTCGCCGCCGTGGCGGCGCGGGTCGAGCGGCTCCAGCGTGATCGCCTTGCCGGCAAGCGGCACGCCGCCCGGACGCAACACCACGGCGGGGGCCACAGGCTCCCCGGAAAGCGGCAGATCGGGGCGCTGGGCAGCTGTCGTCATGGGCGTCTCCTCGGGCGGTCTCGTTTTCCACAACAGGCCCGCGCAATGGATGCCCGGCAAGGTCCAACACGGCGGTAATCATGGTACCAATATCCGTCATGACCAAGACCCCCGCCGCACCCCTGCCGCTTGCGCTCGATCGGGATTCGCCCGAGCCGCTGGCGCGCCAGCTCTACGACCAGCTGCGCGAGCTGATCCTGTCGGGGCGGCTGGCGGGCGGCACGCGGCTGCCCTCGACGCGGGCGCTGGCGGCCGAGCTCGGCGTCTCGCGCAACACCTCGGTCGCGGCCTTCGACCAGCTCTTCGCTGAAGGCTATGTCGAGGGCAGCGTCGGCGCGGGTACCTTCGTCAGCGCCGAACTGCCGGATCAGCAGCCCTCGCGCGCGCCGCGTCCGCTGGTCGAGGCGAGCGCGCTGTCGGGCCCGTCGCGGCGCGGCCAGGCGCTGGCCGCGCTGGCGCCGCCGCGGGCGCGCCGCCACCGCGCCTTTGCCGTGGGCGTGCCGGAGCTCGGCGAGTTTCCCTTCGAGCTGTGGTCGCGCCTGCTCGGCCAGAGCTGGCGGCGGCCCGACATGACGACCCAGGTGCCGGGCGATCCCGCGGGCCTGCCCGGCCTGCGCGCGGCGATCGCGCGGTATCTCGCCACCGCCCGCGCCGTGGTCTGCGACCCCGATCAGGTGATCGTCACCTCCGGCGTGCAGCAGGGCATCGGCCTTGCCTGCCAGGTGCTGCTCGATCCCGGCGACCGGGTCTGGGTCGAGGACCCGGGCTACCCCGGCGTCAACGGCGCGCTCGCCGGGGCGGGCATGACCCTTGCCGCCGTGCCGGTCGATGCCGAGGGGCTGGATGTCGCCGCGGGCGAGGCGGGCGCGCCGGATGCGCGGCTGGCCTGCGTCACGCCCTCGCACCACTATCCGCTCGGCACGGTGATGAGCCTGCCGCGCCGCCTTGCCATCATCGACTGGGCGACCCGACGCGACGGCTGGGTGCTGGAGGATGACTACGACAGCGAGTTCCGCTACCGCGGCCGCCCGCTCGCCTCGCTCCAGGGGCTCGACCGCGGCGGGCGCGTGATCTACGCGGGCAGTTTCTCCAAGGTCATGTTCCCGTCGCTGAGGCTGGGGTATCTCGTGGTGCCCGAGCACCTGATCGGCGTCTTCCGTGCGGTGAGGAGCGCGCTCGACGACCATGCCAGCCTGATCGCCCAGCCGGCGCTGGCGCGGTTCATCGACGAGGGTCACTTCGCCGCCCACATCCGCCGCATGCGCCGCCTCTACGCCGCGCGGCAGGAGGCGCTGCTGGAGGCCGGCAGGCGGCACCTGACCGGCCTGCTCGATCTCGCGCCCGACGATGCCGGGCTGCATCTGGTCGCGCGGCTCACACCCGAAACCGCGGCGCGCATGGACGACCGCGAGGCCGCGCGGCGCGCAGCCGAGGCCGGGGTCGCCGCCGGCGCGCTTTCGGCCTATCGCATCGCAGCGCCCCAGCCGCCCGGACTGGTGCTGGGTTACGCCGCCGTCAGCGAGCGTGAAATCTTCGCTGCTGCCGGCGCCCTCGGCGCGGCGCTGGCGCCGTGATCGCGGGCGGCCTTGCGCTTGCCGTGGCGGCGGCGGTGCTCGTCTGGCTGATGCGCCCGGCGATGCGGGCCAACGCGGGCTGGCGCGCGGTCGCCACACCGCTCGCCTCGATCATCGGCAGCGGTTTCCTGGTGTCGGTGCCGATCCTGCGCGATCTCGTCGGCGCCTGGGCGGTCTTCGCCATGGCCGGGCTGCTGCTGCTCGCCTACCTCGTCGGCGCGGCCGTGCGCTGGAACATCGCCCATGTCGAGCCGTTGCTCGAACAGCCCAGGGGCGCGCGCGCCCTGCATTCGGCGGAGCGGCTTTCCCATGTCGTGCTCGCCTTCGCCTATTTCGTCTCGGTTGCCTATTACCTCGTGCTGTTCGCCACCTTCCTGCTGAAGCCCCTGGGTCTCGACACGCCGCTGATGGTGAAGCTGCTGGTGAGCGGCCTGCTCGCCACCCTGGGCATCGTCGGGCTTGTGCGCGGCTTCGGCGCCGTCGAGCGGCTGGAGGTGCTGACCGTCTCCTTCAAGCTGGCGGTGATCGCGGGGCTCGTCGCGGGCCTTGTCATCTTCGACCTCTCGATCCTGGGCGACGGCGCGGCCCTGGCGGCGATCCCCGCGGGCCACCTGGAGCGCGACGGCGTGCCCGCGCTGCTGGGCCTGCTCATCATGGTGCAGGGCTTCGAGACCTCGCGCTTCCTCGGCCACACCTACGATGCCGCCCTGCGCATCCGGACCATGAAGATCGCCCAGCTTGTTGCGGCAGGAATCTATCTGGTGTTCTTCATCCTGGTGCTGCCATTGATGGGCACCCGCGGGGTCGATGACGGTGTCGCCGCGATCGTCGACATGCTCGCCCCGGTCTCGATCCTGCTGCCGCTGATGGTGCTGGCCGGGGCGCTGGCCAGCCAGTCGAGCGCGGCGCTGGCCGACGCCATCGGCGCCGGAGGCCTGCTGAAGGACATCACCGGCGGGCGTGTCCACCTCAACCACACCTATCCGCTGATCGCGCTCATCTCGGCGCTGATCGTGTGGGAGACCGATGTCTTCACCCTGATCGCGTTCGCCTCGCGCTGCTTTGCCCTCTACTACGCGCTGCAATGCCTGGTCGCGACGCTGAGCGCCGTGCGCAAGGGGGCGAGGATACGCGCCGCGGGTTTCGCGGCGCTGGCCTGCGCCTGCACGGCGATCGTGCTGCTGGGAACGCCCGCCGAGACCGGCTAGAGCGGCAGGCGCCAGACCACGATGGAGCCCTCGCGTCCGCGCACGTCGTGGGCGCCCATGGCCTCCAGCCCGGAGAGGTCGCAGCCCTGGTCGCGCGCATTCTCGATCAGCGCCTGGCTCGCGGCGATGCGGGCGTCGAGATCGCGGGTCATGTGTTCGATGCGCGCGGCGACGTTCACCGTGTCGCCGATCACGGCGTATTCCAGTCGCCGGTCCGAACCCAGGTCGCCCAGAACGACCGAGCCGTAGTGCAGCCCCACCGACAGGCGCACGGGCGCGGCGCCGCGCGCGGTCCGCTTGGCGTTCCACTTGTCGACGGCCGCCAGGATGGCGCGCGCAGCGTCCAGGGCATTGGCGGCATCGCGCTGGCCTGCGCGGGGGGTGCCGAAGGTCGCCATGGCGCCGTCGCCCAGGAACTTGTCGAGCGTGCCGCCGTGGTCGAACACGGCCTTTTCGATGCGCCGGTGCAGGCCGCGCAGCACGGCGACGGTGGCTTCGGGCGCCAGGCTTTCGGCGAGACGGGTGAAGCCCACGACATCGGCGAACATCACGGCGACGTCCTGGCGGTGGACCTCCTCGAGCATGCCGTCGTGGCCGGCGATCTCGTCGACCATGGTCGGGGCGAAGTGGCGCGCCAGGTTGGCACGCTCGCGCGCCGCGGCGATCTGGCTGCGCACCAGACGGCGGGTGCGCCAGACGACGCCGCTCAGCACGAAGCCGGTGAGCAGCAGCACCAGCACGTCCTGCAGCCAGGCGTCGATGTCGAGGAAATGCGGCTCCTGGGTGATGGCGACGGCGGCCGCGCCGGTCAGACCCTCGGGCACGGCGGTCACGGTGTCGGGCAGTAGCAGCACCCAGGCCATGCCCGTGCTCCAGGCTGCCGCGGCGCAGAGCGAGGCCCAGATCATCAGCCAGGGCGAGAAGTTGAAGGCGTAGAGCGAGATCACGAAGAAGAAGAACATCACCGGCCGGCTGTCGATGAAGGCCGGGGTCGGCAGGGGCTGATCGAACAGGGCCTGGATGCCGAACATGGCAAAGGCGATCAGCGCCATTTCCAGGGCGATCATGAGGTGGATGAGGCCGGGCTTGCGGCGTCCGCTGGCGGCCATGCGCTGCACCAGCACCAGCAGGGCGACGCCATGGAGGGCATAGGCGACAAGGCAGGCCTCGACGAACCACAGGGCCGGATTGCCCGCCATGACATAGGCGGCAAAGCCCATCACCACCGGCATGCAGAGCAGGCGGATGCGGGTCGCCATGCGGATGCCGGTCAGCGCCTCGTTGATGAAGGCGCGGCTGGCCTGGCGCTGGGCGGCATCCTCCAGCGTCGTTTCCGGGGCCTCGTCCTCGGTGTCGGCGGGGACGCTCACCCGGTGACATCCGGCATGGCGACGCCGCTGCGCTGCGCCGCGCCCGCCAGACCGCGCCACACCGAATCCGACAGCGGCACGCCCTCGGCGCGGCAGCGCGCCTCGCGTTCCCGCTCGGGGTCGCCCGGGACGCGCACCCGGTCGAAACCCGGCGCGGGCGGCACCGCGCGTGTCGTCTCGATCAGCTCCTCGGCCAGCGCGTCGTAGCGCCCGGCGGTGCCGAAGGCGTCGAGGTCGAGCGCGATCAGCAGCCAGTGGAACTCATGGGAATCGGGCAGCATGGCAAAGCCCACCAGTTCGGCGATCAGCCCCATGCCGTAACCCTTGTGGGCGCCCATGGGCAGGATGGCCCCACCCGCGTCGTAGTCGGCGATCCGGGTGGAAGGGTTGCCGTCGCGATCGATGATCCAGCCCTCGGGCAGGTCCTCGCCCGCGTTGCGCTTGAGGCGGATCTTGCCGTTGGCGGTGACGCAGGTGGCGAAGTCGACGGAGACGACGCCGTGGCGGCCGCCCGGCATGGCGATGGCCCAGGGATTGGTCGACAGATGCGGCGCCCGGCCGCCGTGGGGTGCGACCATGGCGAAACGCCCCTGGCCGCCGCCGCCGAAGGCGATGGCAAGCTTGCCGTGCTGCGCCAGCTTTTCAGTGTAACAGCCCATGCGCCCGGTGTGGGCGACGTTCCGCACGGCAAGCGAGACGACGGGGCTGTCCATCGCCAGGGCCTCCTCCACCGCGCGCTCCATGGCGAGGATGCCAAGGCCCGTGCCGCCGTCGACCGTGGCGACCGCCGCGCCGCGACGGTCGACCGCGATCTCGGCCACCGGCCGGGCGCCGCCGATGTCGAACTGCTCCAGGTAATAGGCGACGCGCTGCACGCCGTGGCTGACCACGCCCTTCACTTCCGCGTCGACCAGATGGCGCGCCGTGACGGCGGCATCCCGCGCGCGCATCCCGGCGCCGGCAAGCACGTCGGCGCACAGGGGTTCGAGAACGTCCATTGCGATCTGCGGCACGGGGTCTTCCTCAGGCTGGTTGCCTCTGTGAGTCCGGGGCAAGCTAGCGCGACAGTCCGCACAAGGGGAGGGGTCCATGGCCTCCGGCGATTTCGGCTTCAACGCGCCCGGCCTCTACGGCACGGCCGACGACAACACCTATTCGGGCGCGCTCTCCTTCCTGCGCCGCCGCTTCACCCGCGATCTCACCGGTGTCGACGTGGTGATCTCGGGCATCGCCTACGATCTCGGCACCTCGAACCGGCCGGGCAGCCGCTTCGGACCGCGCGGCCTGCGCCAGGCCTCCAGCCACATCGCCTGGGGTCCGCAGTGGCCCTTCGACTTCGACCCCACCCATCGCCTGGCCATCGTCGACTGGGGCGACCACAGTTTTCCCATCGGCTACACCGACGCGATGATGGCGGCGGTGGAGGCCAACACTGCGGGCTTCCTGAAGGCAGGCTGTTTTCCCATGACCATGGGCGGCGACCACTTCGTCACCCTGCCGCTGCTGCGCGCAGTGGCGGCCCATCACGGCAAGGGCCTCTCGCTCGTCCACTTCGATGCCCACCACGACACGACGAAAAGCGAGCGGTTGAACCACGGCACGATGTTCTACCATGCGATGAACGAGGGCCTGATCGACCCGGCGCGCTCGATCCACATCGGCGTGCGCATGCACAACGACTGGGACGACGGCTTCCATGTCATCGACGGGCGGTTGGCGCAGAGGATGACGCCCGAGGCGATCGCCGCGAAGGTGCTGGAGGTGACCGGCGGCAACCGCGCCTACCTCAGCTTCGACATCGACTTCCTCGATCCCTCCTGCGCCCCGGGCACCGGAACGCCCATCGTCGGCGGGCCGACGACGACCACGGCGCTGGAGATCCTCGGCCATCTCGGCGACCTGAACCTGGTCGGCATGGATCTGGTGGAGGTCGCGCCCGACTACGATGTCGCCGAGATCACCGCGCTCGCCGGCGCCTCGATCCTGTACCAGGTGCTCCATCTGCTCGCCCGCGACCGTCCGGTGGCGCCCGGTCTGGAAGTCTGATTCCGGGGGTTCCAATTAGGAAACAATTATGTTTCTAATTCCCTGGAACCCGAGGGAAAGGACAGCACCATGACCACCGCACTGGTGACCGGCGGCAACCGCGGCATCGGCTTCGAAATCTGCCGCCAGCTCGCCAAGAAGGGCATGAGCGTTCTGCTCGCCGCGCGCGATGCGGAATCGGGCGACAGGGCCGTCGCGGCGCTGCTCGGCGAAGGCCTGGACGCTCGCGCCCTGACGCTCGATGTCGCGAGCGATGCTTCCGTCGCCGCCTGCGCCGCCGCCCTGGCGCGCGAGAACGTGGCGGTCGACGTGCTGGTCAACAACGCCGGGTTCCTGGCCGAAGGCGAACTGATCGCGGGCGATCCCGCGGTCATGGAAGAGGCCATTGCCGTCAACCTGCTCGGCCCGTTGCGCACCGCGCGCGCCTTCATGCCGGGAATGGCGCAGCGCGGCTACGGCCGCGTCGTCAACATCTCCTCCAACTGGGGCTCGTTCGACGCCGGGCTCGAGGGTCCGCCGGCCTATGCCGTCACCAAGGCCGCGCTCAACGCGCTCACCGTGCGCCTGGCGCGCGAGGCGGGCGAGGGCGTGAAGGTGAACGCCATGTGCCCGGGCTGGGTGCAGACCCGGATGGGCGGAGAGGACGCCACGAGCACACCCGAAGAAGGCGCCGACACGGCTGTCTTTCTCGCCACCCTGCCCGACGACGGCGCCAACGGCCTTTTCTTCCGCAAGCGCAAGCCGCACGCCTGGTAGAACCGGGCACTGCACTGCAGGACCCGTCCGACGGGGTCATCGGACTTGCGGCCTTTCCGCACGTGCGACGCGTTGCCCTATCCCCTCCAGGGGGATAGGATCGCTTCATGGAACACGCCAGCCATCCCGACATCATCAACCGGCTCAAGCGGGCCGACGGCCATCTCAAGCGCATCATCGCGATGATCGAGGAAGGGCGGCCCTGCGTCGACGTCGCCCAGCAGCTCCAGGCGGTCGAGAGCGCGGTGGCCAAGGCCAAGCAGATCTACATCCGCGACCACATCGACCACTGCCTGGAAGGCACGGCCAAGGGGCGCGGCGCCCGCGAACTGGTGCGCGAATTCCAGGAGATCGCGCGCTACCTCTAGGGAGAACGGCCGATGGATCTGGCGGCGCTGGTCGAACGGGGTGCGGCGGCACCCGCATTCCTGATGGCCGCGGCCCTGGTCCTGGGTGCGCTTCACGCCCTCGAGCCGGGCCATGCCAAGACCATGATGGCGGCCTTCATCATCGCGGTGCGCGGCACGGCGGGGCAGGCGGTGCTGCTTGGCCTGTGCGCGGCCTTCTCCCACAGCATCGTCGTCTGGCTGCTGGCGCTCATCGGTCTGGCCTGGGGCGACAAGCTGATCGGCGAGCGGTTCGAGCCCTGGTTCATGATTGTCTCAGGCGTGGTCGTGCTGGGTATCGCGGCAGTCACGCTGTGGCGCAGCCGCAGCGCCGCGCGCCGCCATCACGGCCATGACCACGGGCACCACCACCACGGCGGACATCATCACGACCACGATCATGGCCACACCCACGACCATGGCCACCATCACGATCACGGCGCCGCGGGGGACGCCCACGCACGGGCCCATGCCGCGGCGATCGAACGGACCTTCGGTTCGGGCAAGGCGACCACCTGGCAGATCGTCACCTTCGGCCTGGGCGGCGGGCTGATCCCCTGCGCAGCGGCGATCACGGTGCTGCTGGTCTGCCTGCAGATCGATCGCTTCTGGCTCGGCGTCGGGCTGGTCAGCGCCTTCAGCGCCGGGCTGGCGCTGACGCTGGTCGCGGTGGGTGTGATCACCGCCCTGGGGATTGCGGCGGCGCGCAGTCGCACGTCATGGCTCGATGGCCTGTTTGCGCGTGCGCCCTATCTCTCGGGCGCGCTGATCGCCCTGGTCGGGCTGATCATGCTGGGATCGGGTCTCGCCCATCTTGCCGGTCACGGCTGACCGCCGGCACGGTGTGCGCGGCGGCGCGGCGGGCCGCGATCAGCCGGTTGAGGCGCAGCACGGCATTGCCCGCGGTATCGCGGCACAGGAAGGGCAGGGCGGCGTGGACCATGGCGGCCAGACCCGCCACGATCAGCGTCGTTCCGAAGGAAGCCGCGAAGCCGGCATGTTCGGCATAACTCTCATCGACGCTGGCGGGATGATCGACAAAGGCCGAGGCGATCGAACGCAACATCACGGGCACTCCCCCTCGTGTTCAGGCGATGGAGAAGTCTAGCTGCGTCCTGTCGGGACAGGATTCCAAAGAATCCGGCATGTGATAGACTTCGTGGGAACATTTCCTATGCATGAGGAATTGGCGGGATGGCATTCGACGGTTTCGACCGCATACTGCTGTCCGCGCTGCAGCAGGATGCGACCCTGACACTCGATGAACTGGCCGTCCGCGCCAGCCTTTCGCGCAACGCCTGCTGGACACGGATCAAGCGTCTGGAGGAGGCGGGCGTCATCGCCCGCCGTGTCGCCCTCATCGATCCCGCAGCCGTGAACCTTGATCTCATCGCCATCATGCAGATCCGCACGCGCGAACACTCTGCCGACTGGCTGGCGCGCTTCCGCAAGGCGGTGGTCGACGTGCCCGAGGTCATCGCGATCTACCGCATGACCGGCGAGACCGACTACATGATCAAGGCGGTCATCCCCAACATGAAGGCCTTCGACGCCCTCTATCAGCGCATCACCGCGCGCATCGCCCTGGAGGACGTCTCCACCAGCTTCGTCATGGAAACCCTGAAAGAGGAGACCGCCCTGCCGCTCGACTACGCCTGAGGTCTTGCGGGACGGCCGCCGCGATGCCAGAGATAGGGCAACGCAAAGGCTGGAGACGATCATGAAGCAGGTCAGTTTCGTCCACATGAAGGACGGCACCGCCGAGGACTACCAGATCATCGGCGAGGCGATGAAGGAGGCCAACAAGCCGCTGGCCGACGACGTGCTCTCCCTGCTGCAGGAGAACGAGCGCATCGACCTCGGCTACAAGGTGACGCGCCTGGAGCATTCCCTGCAGGCCGCGACCCACGCCTTCCGCGACAACCAGAGCGAGGAGATGGTGGTCGCCGCCCTGCTGCACGATGTCGGCGACACGCTCGCCCCCTTCAACCACGCCCAGATCGCCGCGGGCATCCTGCGGCCCTACGTCAGCGAGCGGACCTACTGGGTGGTGCTGCACCACGGCCTGTTCCAGACCTACTACTACAACCACCACTTCGGCCTGGACCGCAACGCGCGCGACCGCTTCAAGGGCCACCCGCACTATCAGGCCTGCGTCGACTTCTGCGAGAAGTACGACCAGAACGCCTTCGATCCCGATTTCGACACCATGCCCATGTCGGCCTTCGAGCCGATGGTGCGCCGCCTGTTCGCCAAGCCGCCGAGCTTCGACCACGCCGCCCACGACAACGCCGCCTGAGCGCAGGGGCCAGGAGAAACACCATGCGCCGTGTCGGCTTCATCCGCATGAAGGACGGCACGGCGCAGGACTACCGCATCATCGGCGAGAACTTCGCGGCGGCCGAACTGCCGCTGGCCGATGAGGTGCTGGAGCAGCTGCGCAAGGCCGATCATGTCGACATCGGCCTGCCGGTCGACCGCCTGGAGCACGCGCTGCAATCGGCGACCCGCGCTTTCCGTGCCGGCGAGGACGAGGAGATGGTCGTCGCCTGCCTGCTCCACGACATCGGCGACATCCTGGCGCCCTGGAACCACCCCGAACTCGCCGCCGCGATCCTGCGCCCCTACGTCAGCGAGCGCGTCCACTGGGTGGTGGCCCACCACGGCCTGTTCCAGACCCACTACTACAACCACCACTTCGGCCGCGATCCCGACGCCCGCGACGTCTATCGCGACCATCCGCACTACCAGGCCTGCGTCGACTTCTGCGAGAACTACGACCAGAACTGCTTCGATCCGGCCTACGACTCCCTGCCGCTCGAAACCTTCGAGCCGATGGTCCGCCGCCTCTTTGCCCGCGCCCCGGACCGCGACCTCGCGGCCGACGATCCGGGCAACCGGCCGGGGTAGGACGTCGCCCTAGCGGTTCTGGCGCTGATCGACGAGGTCGTCGACGACGCCGGGGTCGGCCAGCGTCGAGGTGTCGCCGAGGTTGGAGAAGTCGTTCTCGGCGATCTTCCTCAGGATGCGGCGCATGATCTTGCCCGAGCGGGTCTTGGGCAGGCCCGGCGCCCACTGCAGCCAGTCGGGGCTGGCGATGGGGCCGATTTCCTTGCGCACCCAGGCGATCAGTTCCTTCTTCAGCTCGTCGCTGGGGTCCTCGCCGGCGTTCAGCGTGACGTAGCAGTAGATGCCCGTGCCCTTCAGGTCGTGGGGCGCGCCGACCACGGCGGCCTCGGCGACCTTGGCATGGGCGACCAGCGCGCTTTCGATCTCGGCGGTGCCCATGCGGTGGCCCGAGACGTTGAGCACGTCGTCGACGCGGCCGGTGATCCAGTAGTAGCCGTCCTCGTCACGCCGCGCGCCGTCGCCCGTGAAGTACTTGCCGGGGTAGGTCGAGAAATAGGTCTGCACGAAGCGTTCGTGGTCGCCGTAGACCGTGCGCATCTGGCCGGGCCAGGAATCGGTGAGGCACAGGTTGCCCGAACAGGCGCCGACCAGGACCTCGCCCTCGTTGTTGACGATGGCGGGCTTGACGCCGAAGAACGGCCGCGTCGCCGAGCCGGGCTTCAGGCGCGTCGCGCCGGGCAGGGGGGTGATCAGGATGCCGCCGGTCTCGGTCTGCCACCAGGTGTCGACGATCGGGCAGCGGCCGTCGCCGACGACGCGGTGGTACCAGCTCCAGGCTTCCGGGTTGATCGGCTCGCCGACGCTGCCCAGCAGGCGCAGGGTCTTGCGGCTGGTCTTCTTGACCGGCTCCTCGCCCTCGCGCATCAGGGCGCGGATGGCGGTGGGCGCGGTGTAGTAGATGTTGACCTTGTGCTTGTCGATCACCTGCCAGTGGCGGCTGGCGTCGGGGAAGTTGGGCACGCCCTCGAACATCAGGGTCGTCGCGCCGTTGGCGAGCGGGCCATAGACGATGTAGCTGTGGCCGGTGACCCAGCCGACATCGGCGGTGCACCAGTAGATGTCGCCCTCGTGGTAGTCGAAGACGTACTGGTGGGTCATCGAGGCATAGACGAGATAACCGCCCGAGGTGTGCAGCACGCCCTTGGGTTTGCCGGTGGAGCCCGAGGTGTAGAGGATGAAGAGGGGATCCTCGGCACCCATGGAATCGGGCGGGCAGTCGTGGTCGACGCGCTCGCGGATCTCGTGCCACCAGTGGTCGCGCCCGGCCATCATGTCGATCTTGCCGCCGGTGCGGCGCACGACCAGCGTGTGCATGACCGTGGGGCATTCCTTCAGCGCCTCGTCGACATTGGCCTTCAGCGGCACCTTGCGGCCGCCGCGCAGGCCCTCGTCGGCCGTGATGACGATGTTGGAATCGCAGTCCTGGATACGGTTGGCGAGGCTATCGGGCGAGAAGCCGCCGAAGACCACCGAATGCACCGCGCCGATGCGCGCGCAGGCAAGCATGGCGTAGGCCGCTTCGGGAATCATCGGCATGTAGATCGTGATGCGGTCGCCCTTCTTGGCGCCCATCAGCTTCAGGGCGTTGGCCATGCGGCAGACCTCTTCATAGGCCTCCCGGTAGGTGATGTAGCGGGCGTCTTCCTTGGGGTCGTCGGCCTCCCAGATGATCGCGGTCTGGTTGGCCCGGCGCGGCAGGTGGCGGTCCAGGCAGTTGGCGGCGACGTTGAGTTCGCCGTCCTCGTACCACTTGATCGAGACATCGCCGCGGTAATTGGTGTTCTTCACCTTGGTGAAGGGCTTGGTCCAGTGGACACGCTGGCCCTGCTCGCGCCAGAAGCCTTCCGGGTCGTCCAGCGAGCGCTGGTACATGGCGAGGTATTTCTCGTTGTCGATCCAGGCCTTTTCGGCCCAGTCGGCAGGAACGTCGATGATGGTTTCCTCGGTCATGGCAGCACTCTCCTCCTGATGCGCGACGCCCGCGCGCTTGGCGGGCATTGTCGCCACAAAGCACGCCTGCCGCAAGAATGGCCCGGCTGCTCCGCTTCCTTCGGCGGGGTTTTCAGGCGGCGTGCCTGCTGGCCCGTGTCACGGCAAAGAGCAGGCCGCAGAGGCCGAGGTTGGCCGTCGCCATCCCGGCCAGGATGACGAGCGTGGCGTTCGGCCCGGTCTGCACCAGCAGCAGCGCGCCCAGCGACGGCGCGACCGCCTGGGCGATCAGCGCGGGCCGCGCCAGCCGGCCCATCAGCGGCGCGTAACGCTCCGGCCCGAAGAGGGCGAGCGGCAGGGTGCCGCGCGCGATGGAGATGATGCCGTTGCCCGCGCTGTAGAGGATCAGCGCAGCCGCGACCAGCGGCTCTCCCTGCACCAGCAGAGCCAGGCCCACCGCCAGCAGCACCAGCGCGGAGGCGAGCGACCACAGGGGATGGTGACGCCCGCCCCGGGCGATCTCCAGCAGACGGCCGCCGACCTGGGCCGGGCCGATCAGCGTGCCCAGCGCCACGGCGCCCGCCAGGCTCACGCCCTGGGCCTGGAGCAGGGCGATCAGATGCACCGAGACGATGACGGCGACGGTGGAGGTGATGACGATGTTGCCCGCGAACAGCAGGAAGGCGCGCCGCTCCCAGCCGCTCAGCCGGGGCGAAACCGTCCGGGTGGCGCCGGTGGAGGCAGTGTCGGCCGCCGCCGGCGCCACGCGCGGGATGGTCGCCAGGATCAGCGGCACGCAGAACAGGAGCTGGATGGCGGCATAGGCAAGACAGGTGTTGCGCCAGCCCAGTTCCTCCACCATCCAGGCCGAAAGCGGCCAGCACACCGTGCTGGCGAAACCACCGAGCAGGGTGAGCGAGGTGATCGCCGAGCGTGCCGATGCACCGTAGAGCCGCCCCAGGGTGGCAAAGGCGGGATCGTAGAGTCCCGCGCCCATGGCAAGCCCCATGACGACCCAGCCGGCAAGGAACACCGGCAGGCTGGGCGCCAGCCCCAGCATCGCCAGGCCGGCGGCAAAGAGCAGGGAGGCGGCAAGCAGCACGGGACGTCCGCCATGACGTGCGATGGCGTCGCCGACGCGGGGCGAAACGGCCCCGGCGACCAGGAAACCCAGCGACAGGGCGCCCATGATCCAGGGCAGCGGCCAGCCGGTGTCGGCCTCGATGGGCGCGGCCAGCACGGTCAGCAGGTAATAGGAACTGCCCCAGGAGATGATCTGCACGATGCCCAGTCCGCCGATCGTGCGCCAGCGGCGCGGCTGGGCCGGAGCGGATGGGTCAGGTGCGTCCACGGGTGGCGTCTTTCTCGCTTGCCGGGGCCGACAGGGCATCGACCGCGGGGCGCAGCACCTCCGGCTTGTTCTGGCAGCAGTCGCGCATCAGGAAGGCGATGAGGCCGGCAAGGGCGGGATAGACCGCGCTGTAGGTGATCGAGCGGCCCTCGCGGCGCGAAACGACGAGGCCCGCGTGTTCCAGATGATGCAGGTGGAACGACATCAGGGAGGAGGAGGCGCCGTCCATCGCCTCGCCGATGGCCCCGGCTGCCATCCCCTCCGGCCCGGCCGTTACCAGCAGGCGCACGATGCGCAGGCGCGTTTCCTGCGACAGTGCGGTGAAGGCATTGAGGGCCTGCTGTTCGTCCATGGCGATCTCAATACCTCAAGAGAGATTGAGAAATCAAGCAAACGCCTCATGTTCCGAGGGCGCCGGCCGGCTCAGCGCTCGGCCTTGATCCGCTTGATGACCGCGTTGCAGCCCAGGACGACGCGATCACCCACCGACAGTTCGCCGCGCACGAAGGAGAAGGAACGGGTGGTGCGCAGGGTGTCGATGCGCGCCGTGACGATTTCGCCGACCTGCGCCGGGGCGGTGAAGTCGGAGGTCAGCGACACCGTGATCGGCACCTCGCCCGGCGCCCCGCGCACCGCTTCGGCGCAGAGCGCGAAATCGGCAAAGCTCATCAGCATGCCGCCGTGGATCGCGCCGCCGGCGTTGGCGTGGTGCGGCTTGACGCGGAAGCCGTAGATGCGGGTCTCGCCCTCGTCGCGGGCGTAGAACGGCCCGGCGTACATCTCGAAGGGATCGTCGGGATCAATGATGACGAAACCTTCGGGCATGGCATCGCCGGCCGTGTCCTGCATCGGTGCGTGTCCTTCTCTGGTGCGTGCGGGGCCAACCATGGCAGTGGGATAACACAACGGCAGGGTTCGCCGCGCGGCAAAATCCACTAGCGTTGGCATGCAACGACGGGAAGGAAACGACATGCAGATCCAGCTCTCCACCTGGAAGGAGGTCGAACGTTATCTCGAAACCTAGACCGGCATCGTCATCCACATCGGCTCGGCCGAACAGCACGGCCCCAACGGCCTGATCGGCACCGATGCGATCTGTCCGGAGGTGATCGGGCGCAGCCTGGGCGAGGCGGCGGGCGCCATGGTCGCGCCGACCATCTCGGTGGGCATCGCCCAGCATCACCTTGGGTTTGCCGGTTCCATGTGCCTGCGTCCCACGACGCTCATCGCGCTGATGCGGGATTACGTCGTCAGCCTGTCGCGCCACGGCTTCGACCGCTTCTATTTCCTCAATGGCCACGGCGGCAACATCGCCACGGCGAACGCCGCCTTCGCCGAGATCCACTCGGAGGTCTCGA
>CALLQH010000242.1 GCA_938014945.1 uncultured bacterium
CGATGCAGGCCTGGTTGCAGGCGATACAGGCGCGGATGTCGTCGACCCGGCCCTCGCGCGCCTTGTTGGCCATCTCGGGATCGGCGATCTGGGCGCGGGTCATGCCGCACATGTCGGCCTGGCCGGAGGCGAGGATGCGCTCGGCCTCCTGGGGCTGGTTGATGCGCCCGGCGACCAGCACGGGGATCGGCACCAGCTTCTTCACGGTCTCGGCCATGGGGGCGAGATAACCGGTCTCGATGTTCATCGGCGGCACGACGTGGATCGAGCCGGAAAGGCCGATCATGGAACCGGCGATCACGTTGAGATAGTCGAGGCCGCCGCCGTTGCCGATGACGCGGCAGGCTTCCAGGATCTCGTCGGGGTCGGCGCCCTCGTTGAAGAGTTCGTCGCCGGAGATGCGCACGCCGACCACGATGTCACTGCCGACCGTTTCGCGCACTGTGGCGATGACCTCGTTGAGGAAGCGCATGCGGTTCTCGAGGCTGCCGCCGTATTCGTCGGTGCGCTTGTTGAGGTTGGGATTGAGGAACTGGGCGGGCAGCAGGCTGTGGCTGGCCAGGATCTCGACGCCGTCGAGGCCGGCCTGCTTCATGCGTCCGGCGGCGCTGCCGTAGGCCGCGATGATCTCGCGCACGAAGGCCTTGGGCATGGCGCGCGAGATGCCGTGGGAGCGTTCGGCACGGGCCTGCGAGGGGCCGTAGGCGACACCCAGCGTGCCGTCCCCGGTGGTGACGCCGTAGATGCCCGAATGGCCGAGCTGGCCGAAGATGGCGCAGCCGTGCTTCTGCACCGCCTCGGCGACGCGCCGGTAGCCGGGAATGCAGCGGTCGTTGGAGGCATCCAGGTTGCGGTTGCCGGTGGAGGGATGGAGCTTGGCGGACTCGGTGATGATGAGGCCCGCGCCGCCGCGCGCCCGCGACTCATGGTAGGCGACAAACCGCGCATCGGGCTCGTAGTTGTGGTCGAGCAGGCAGGTCATGTGCCCGGTCGAGAAGATGCGGTTGCGGAAGGTCTTCGGCCCGACGGTGATGGGCGAGAAGAGCGTGGGAAATGCGGTCATCGTTGTCCTAGAGGTTCATGAGAACGCCGATCAGGGCGATCAGCCAGAGAAGGGAAGCAGAGGCAAGGCCGATCAGGAAGCCGGGTCCGCGCGATTCCGGCGCGCGCTGGTAGCTCCAGGCGTAGAAGGCACGCCCGGCGACCCAGACCAGGCCGATGGCGCCCGCCCAGCCCCAGGAGGCATAGAGGCCCGCAAGCCAGAGCGCGGGCAGGAACAGCATGAGCTGCTCCACCGTATTGCTCTGGATGCGCAGGGCGCGTTCGAAGGCGGCATCGCCCGTCACGGCGGGTGCTGCGATGCGGGCCTTGCCGCGCCGCCAGCCGGCGTTGGCGAACACCGCCATGTAGAGAGCCAGCGCGAGCAGGGTGACGAGGGCAACAAAGGCCATGAAGGCTCTCCCGATCCGGGCGAATCCCGATCGGATGGAACCCTAGAGCAAGAACGCCCCGGGCCGAAGCGGTCCGGGGCGTTTGATGCCGGGAAAAACGATCAGTCGAGATCTGCGGCGGTGTGGCGCTCGGGTGCCTGGTTCTCCTCGGCCCCCCAGGTGCGGTTGACCTTGCGGCCGCGCTTGACCGCCGGCCGGGCCTCGATCTCCCTGGCCCAGCGCACGACGTTCCTGTACGAGGCGACGTCGAGGAACTCGCCCGCCTCGTACTGGTTGTGCAATACCAGGCCGCCGTACCAGGGCCAGATCGCGATGTCGGCGATGGTGTAGTCCGCGCCGGAAACAAAGGGGCGCTCCGCCAGGTTGCGGTCAAGCACGTCGAGCTGGCGCTTCACCTCCATGGCGAAGCGGTTGATCGGGTACTCCATCTTTTCGGGCGCATAGGCATAGAAGTGGCCGAAGCCGCCGCCCAGATAGGGCGCGCTGCCCATCTGCCAGAACAGCCAGGAGAAGGTCTCGGCGCGGGCTTCCAGGCTTTCGGGCAGGAAGGCGCCGAACTTCTCGGCCAGATACAGCAGGATGGCGCCGGACTCGAAGACGCGGGTCGGCGTCTTCGTGCTGCGGTCGAGCAGGGCGGGAATCTTCGAGTTGGGGTTCACGTCCACGAACCCGCTGCCGAACTGCTCGCCATCGCCGATCTTGATCAGCCAGGCATCGTACTCGGCTTCCGTCTTGCCCAGAGCCAGAAGCTCCTCGAGCATGACGGTGACCTTCACGCCGTTGGGCGTGGCCAGCGAATAGAGCTGCAGGGGATGCTTGCCGACCGGCAGTTCCTTGTCGTGGGTCGGCCCTGCGATCGGGCGGTTGATCTTCGTCCAGTTGCCGCCGTCCTGGTTGTCCCAGGTCCAGACTCTGGGCGGCACATAGGGGGTATCGGGCATGGTGCGCTCCCTGCTCCGTTGTTCTAGTGGCCGGCGCCGCCCCCGCCGTCGAGCGAGAGAATGGCACCGGTGGTGAAGCTGGCCTCGTCGGAAGCCAGATAAAGGATGCCGGCGGCCATTTCCTGCGCGGTGCCGATGCGGCCCATGGGCACCCAGTGGTTGATGCCGTCGAAATAGCCGCTCTCGTCGCCGCTTTCGCGCGCCGGGATACGGTGCATATCGGTGTCGATCGGTCCGGGTGCAAGGCAGTTCACCCGCACACTTCCCGCGAGTTCCAGCGCCAGCACCCGTGTCATGTTGATCAGACCGCCCTTGGAGGTGCAGTAGACCGAGACGCCTTCCGGGTGACCCATAAGGCCCGAAACCGAGGAGACCATGACGACATTGCCCTTGCTCTCACGCAGGGCGGGCAGGGCGTACTGGGTCAGGAAGAAGGGTGCCCGCAGGTTGATGTCCATGGTCGCCTGCCACAGCTTCTCGTCGGACTCCTCGAAGCTCGCGCCGTCGCCGATGGCGGCGTTGTTGACCAGGATGTCGAGGCCGCCCAGCGCCTTCAGCGAATCATCAATCAGGCTGCGGCAGCCCTCCAGCGTCGCGACATCGGCGACGATGCCGGTGCCGCCGCCCAGTTCCTTCACCGCTCGCTCAACCGAGCCCTGCGTGCGGCCGTGGACGACGACCGAAGCGCCCTTGTCGAGAAAGGCCTTTGCCGTGGCGAGGCCGATGCCGCGTGTCGAGCCGGTGACCAGCACCCGTTTGCCGTCGAAAGCCATGATCGTCTCCTCTTGTTTGGGCGCTGCTTGGTACCGCGCCGATGATGGTTCAGGCGCGCAGGTCCAGGCGCATGGCGCTGCGCGGATTGCCGGTGATGCCACCGGGAGCTTCGTGTTCGTAAGCCTCGCGCAGTTCCGGGCCCATGTCGGCGGGCGCCACCGTGACAAAGCCCAGACGGGCATAGTAGGGGCCGTTCCAGGGCACATCGGTGAAGGTGGTGAGCGTCAGGGCGGCATGTCCCGCCTGCCGTGCGTCATCGGTGATGGCCGCGATCAGGCGCCTGCCGACGCCCCGGCGCTGCCAGCGGGTCAGCACATCCAGTTCCCGCAGATGGGGCAGGCCGTCGATGGTGCCGATGAGGGCAAAGCCGACCGGAACATCGTCGCTGTCGGTGGCAACCCACAGCCGCCCCTCGGTCTGGGCCTGCGTCAGGGTCTCCAGATCGACGCTGGGGTCTTCCGCGATGCCGGGCATGCCGTGTTCGGCGAAGAGATAGGCGGAATCGTTTTCGATGATGCGGCAGGCCTGAAGGTCGATGACCTCGGCGCGGCGCACGTGGATCTCGTGGGAGGTCGTTGTCTTCACTCCGGTTCGGAAAGGGATACGGCATCGCCGACAGCGATGCTGCCCGGTGCGCGCACGCGGCAGGTGACGCCGCCGCGCCAGTCCGGCGTCAGGGCCTGACGCAGTCCGGAGACCTGCTCGTCCATGCGGTTGCAGGGGTCGGTCTCGCCCGTGATCTCCAGTTCCAGATCGCCGATGCGGATGGTGCGGCCGAGCTTGCCTTCCACACGCAGGCCCTCGATCAGGATGTTGGCGCGCCGTGTCGTCCACGGCGGGGTCTGGCCGAGATCGGCGCAGGCGGCCTCCCAGGCCTCCCGGGTCAGCACCGTGACCTGGCGATCGTTGGGCTTGCCGCGATAGTCGCCGCCTACGCCTGCCTCGACGCTGATGTCGGCAGTCTCGATGGTTTCCATGGGCGCGCGCGATTTCGCACGGCGGGCGATGCCCAGAACTTTTCCGGCCATGACGGCGGCATTCCTTGTCGCAGGGGGGTATCGGCGGGCTATCCTGCTGCGCGGCGCGGCAGGTGGCAAGCCGCGGGCGGGGAGCCGGGCGCACGACATGCTCAATATCGCGATCATTCTGGAAAGCGCTGCACGGGAACATCCCGCGCGCGATGCCCTGGTCTTCGAGGGTGAGCGCATCAGTTATGCCGAGCTCGACCGCCGCGCAGGGCGGGTCGCGGCCAACCTGATGGCTGCCGGCATCGCGGCCGGAGATCACGTTGCCCTGGCCTGTCTCAACCGGCCCGAGTTTGTCATCGCCTACTACGGCATCCTCAAGACCGGGGCGACCGTGGTCACGGTCAGCGCCCTGCTCAAGGCGCGCGAGATCGCCTATCAGCTCACCGACAGCGATGCCGTGGCGCTGATCGCCTACGGCGGTGAGGCCGGCGGCCTGGGCGCCGAGGTGCGCAAGGCCGTTGCGGCCACACCGGCCTGCGCTCATGTCTGGTACATCGAGGGACGGGATGACGAGCCCGGCTTCGATGCCCTGCTCACGGGCCAGGGCGCGGTCGTGAGCGCGGACCGCGACAGCAACGATACCGCGGTCATTCTCTACACCTCGGGCACCACGGGCAGCCCGAAGGGCGCCGAACTGACGCATCTCAACATCATGATGAACGTCATCGCCATCGCCCGGGAGCGGCCCCCGGCGGCGGAGCGCCCGGCATCCCTGGTCGCCCTGCCGCTGTTCCATGTCTTCGCCCAGACCTGCCTGATGCATACCGGCCTCTATCAGGGAGCGACTCTGGTGCTGATGCAGCGTTTCGCTGCCCGCGAGGCGATCGACCTGATCGTGCGGGAAGGCATCACCGGCTTCTCCGGCGTGCCGACCATGTTCCGCGCCATGCTCGATGACCCCAGTCTGACCGAGGCCGATGTCGCGGCGGTGGGCAAGGCGGTACGGGCGGCAAGCTCGGGCGGTTCCAGCCTGGCGCCGGAGCTGCAGAAACGTTTCGCCGAGCGTTTCGGTGTGCCGATGATCGACGGCTACGGCTGCACGGAAACGTCTCCCGTCGCCTGTTTCCTGCATGAGGGCACGGCCTACCGGCCTGGCTCCTGCGGCCAGGCGGCCTTCGGCGTGCAGTTGCGCGTGGTCGACATGGACGGCAGGGCGCTGGTGGCGGGGGAGGTGGGCGAGCTTTGCGTCAAGGGCCATGGCGTGATGAAGGGCTACTACAAACGCCCGGAGGACACCGCGCGGGTGCTGCGCGACGGCTGGTATCACACCGGCGATCTCGCCCGGATCGACGAGGACGGCTACGTCTTCATCGTCGGTCGCCTGAAGGAACTCATCATCCGCGGCGGCTTCAACGTCTATCCCGCCGAGGTCGAGGCCGTGCTGATGACCCATCCTGCGGTCGGCATGGCCGCCGTGGTCGGTGTGCCGCACGAGACCCATGGCGAGGAGATTCTCGCGGTCGTCTCGCCGCGCCACGGCATGACCATCGACCCCGATGCCCTGCGCGCCTGGGCCAAGGAGGAGATGGCCGCCTACAAGTATCCGCGCCTGATCGAGGTGCGCGAACACCTGCCTCTCGGCCCCACTGGCAAGGTGCTCAAACGCGAACTTCAGCCGACAAGCACACAGGGAACATCGCCATGACCACGACCAACCGCCGCATCGTCCTCGCCCGTCGGCCTCAGGGCATGGTGAGCACGCAGGACTTCCGTCTGGAGGAGGCCCCGGTCGCCGCCCCCGGCGAGGGCGAAGCGCTGGTGCGGGTCATCTACCTGACTCTCGACCCCTACATGCGCGGCATGATGGGCGAGGGCGATTCCTATGCCGAGGCCGTGGCCCTCGGCGACGTCATGGTCGGCGGCACGGTCGGTGAGGTGATCGAGAGCCGCGATCCCTCCCTGAAGCCCGGCGATTTCGTCGAGGTCTACGGCGGCTGGCAAAGCCATGTCGTCGCGCCCGCCAGGGCGATGCGCAAGGTCGACCCCGCGCTGGCGCCGATCTCCACGGCATTGGGGGTGCTCGGCATGCCCGGCCTCACGGCCTACTTCGGCACGCTGCAGGTGGGAGCGCCCAAGGCGGGCGAGACCTTCTTCGTCTCGGCGGCCTCGGGCGCGGTCGGCGCGACGGCGGGGCAGATCGCCAAGATCGCGGGCGCGCGTGTCGTCGGCTGCGCCGGTTCGGACGAGAAGGTCGCCTACTGCCTGGAGGAGTGCGGCTTCGATGCCTGCTTCAACTACCGGACCTGCGGCGACATCGGCAAGGCGATGGCGGAGGTTTGCCCCGACGGCATCGACGTCTATTTCGAGAACGTCGGCGGCGAGATCGGCTGGAACGCCTTCTGGATGCTGAACGACCACGGCCGCATGGCCGTCTGCGGCACCATCTCCAACTACAACGCCGTCGCGCCCGAGACGATCGAGGATCCGATGTGGCGTTTCATCACGCGCCGCCTGAAGGTGGAGGGGTTCCTGGTCACGGATTTCGACGACCAGGCCGATGGTGCTCTGAAGGAACTGGCCGGGTGGCTTGCCGAGGGCCGCATCGCCTGGCGCCAGACCGTGGTCGAGGGGCTGGAAAACGCACCCGCCGCGTTCGGCCGCCTGTTCGAGGGCAGCAACTTCGGCAAGCTGATCGTCCAGGTCGGCGACGACCCGACGAAGGGATAGGACATGGACATCCTGCGTAGCCACGATCCCCGCTTCGAGAATCTCTTTGCGCCGGGTGCGGCCTTCGAGGTGCTGGCCGAGGGTTTCGCCTTCACCGAGGGGGCGACCTGGCATCCCGTGGAGCGCCACGTCACCTTCAGCGACATCCCCAACAGCCGCATCCACCGCTGGTTCGCGGCGACGGGAGAGACGCAGGTGCTGCGCGATCCCTCGCACATGACCAACGGCATGACGTACGACCGGGAAGGCCGGTTGCTGATGTGCGAGCACGCCTCCAGCCGCGTCTCCCGCATGGAGGCCGACGGCGGCATCACCGTGCTTGCCGACCTCTGGCAGGGCAGCGAGCTCAACAGCCCCAACGACATCGTGGTCGATGACTCCGGGGCCATCTGGTTCACCGATCCGCTCTACGGTCGTGAGGAACCCACCGGCCTGCCGCGCGATCCCGGCCTGCCGTTCCGTGCACTCTGGCGCATCGCGCCGGACGGTGCGCTGCACCTGATCGCCGACGATTTCGATGCGCCGAACGGCCTCTGCTTCTCGCCCGACAAGGCGCGGCTCTACGTCAACGACAGCAAACGCAAGCACATCCGCGTCTTCGATGTCGACGGCATGGGCGCCGCAAAGGGCGGCGCTGTCTTTGCCGAGACGCGCGATCCCGATGGATCGCTGGGCCGGGGCAGTCCGGACGGCATGAAGGTGGATGGCGCCGGCAATGTCTGGTGCGCAGGCCAGGGCGGCATCCACGTCTTCGATGCGCAGGGTGTGCTGCTCGGCATCCTGCTGACGCCCCAGTTTCCGGCCAACTTCTGTTTCGGCGGTGACGACCTGCGCACGCTGTTCGTCTGTGCCGGGACCACCTTCGTGCGCCTGCCGCTGCTCCAGGCAGGGCAGCCCATCTTCAGTCCGCGCTGAAGCGTTCCCGCACCGCGCGGAACCATGCGGCCACGGGCTGGAGCACGCTGCTCTTCTCGGCCCAGCGGGCGCCGCGGCGGGCCATGCGCCGCCCGCTGTCGGAAAGGGCATCGGGGCCGCGTCCGGCGAGATGGGTGCGCCAGTCGCCCGGGCTCTGGGCACGGGCCGCGCTGGTCACCTGGTTGGCCAGGCGCACGGCGCAGTGCAGCGCGCCCATGGTCATGGTGTAGTCGGCGGGGCCGGTGGGATAACCGCCCTCGTCGAAGCGCGGCACCCATCGGTTCAGCAGGCGCAGTTCGTCGCCCGGGCGGTCGATGATCGAATCGTCGCCCAGGAACCAGACGATGTCGTCGAGCCGGTTGCGCGTGCCGCAATGCTCCCAGTCGAACCAGGCGACCTCGCCCTGCGGGCTCACCACCGCATTGGGCGGGCGGGCATCCCACTTCACGAAGCTCACCGGCGGCCGGGTCAGGACACGCGCCAGCGCGCCATCGTCAATGGCCGGGGAGGGCATGCCCAGGAAGGCGCCGAGCCGCGCCGGGGTCGCGCCGAGTTCCGCGATCCAGCCGGGCCGGCTGCCGATGCGGAAGCACAAACGGGCAAGGCCCGCCCGTGCGCCTGCCTCGTGGATCGCCTGCAGGCTGGCGAGTGCCTTGTCCTGCAGGGCAAAGGCCTCATCCTTGCCGAGGCTGCGCAGGGCGCGCGACAGACGCTCTCCCGGCATGTCCTCCTGCAGCAGCCAGCGGCCGTCATAGGCGAGCACCTCGGGCACGGCCGCTCCCTCCGCACGCAGGCGGCGCAGCACGGCGGCCTCCAGGTCGGCACGCTCCGCGGAGCTGCGCAGGGTGGCGATGATCTGGCGGTCGGGCAGGAACAGGCGCGTCGACTTGCGCTGCTGGCCGCCGGGATCTTCCCAGCCGACAGCCGTGGCGCCCAACAGGTCGCGGCAGGCGCGCGCGGCCTCGCGGGCCCGCTCGTCCATGCTTTCGGGTGATTCCATGGGACCAGTCTCGGCTCGCCCCCGTATGGGGGCAAGCCGTATGGCGGGTGAAGCGGAGGGTCCTGCGGACTACTGGGTCAGGGCTGCGTAGCGGTCGAGATGCCAGTCCACATCGCCGAACTGGCGGGCGATGATGGAAAGCCGCTTGAAGTAGTGGCTGGCCTGATAGTCGTCGGTCATGGCGATGCCGCCGTGCAGCTGGATCGCCTCCTGGCCGACCTTGCGAGCGGACTTGTCGCACTGGACCTTGAGGGCCGAGACCGCGCGCTGACGCTCGGCCAGATCGTCGGAATCGACGTCGGCCATGTAGACATCGGCCAGCGAGCGGGCCTCCTCCAGCGCCACGAACATGTCGGCCATACGGTGCTGCAGGGCCTGGAAGGCGCCGATCTTCTGGCCGAACTGCTCGCGGGTCTTGGAGTAGTCGAGCGTCATGGCGTTGAGCACGTCCATCAGGCCGAGGGACTCCGCGCAGACCGCCGCGGCTGCCCGGTCGATGGTCTCCTCGATGACGGCGTAGGCCTTGCCCTCGGCGCCGAGCAGGGTGCCGGCTGCCCCGGAAAGCTTCACCTCGGCGGCACGGCCGCCGTCGTTGGTCGGATAGCCGCGTACCTCGACGCCGCCCGCCTTGGGATCGACGACGAAAAGGGAAATGCCCTCCTTGTCGCGCGCCTTGCCGGCGGTGCGGGCCGAGACGACGAGCCTGTCGGCGGCATCGCCGTTGAGCACCACCGCCTTGTGGCCATCGAGCTTCCAGCCGTCCCCGGCCTTTTTCGCGGTCGTCTCGACGCGGGCGATGTCGTAGCGCGACTTCGGCTCGCCATGGGCAAAGGCCATGACGCTCTCGCCCGCGATCAGCGCGCCCAGAAGCTCCTCCTGCTGCTCCGCACTGCCTGCGCGCGCGATGGTGCCGCCGGCCAGCAGGACGGAGGCAAGCCACGGCTCGGTCACCAGACCGCGGCCGAAGGCCTCCATCAGCACGGCGACCTCGCGGGCGCCACCGAAGCCGCCCTGTTCCTCGGGCAGGCCCACGGCCAGCCAGCCGAGGTCGGCAAACTGCTTCCAGTGCTCGCGCGAGAAGCCCTCGTCGCTCTTGGAGGAGGCGCGCCGCTTGTCGAAGGGATAGCTGCGCTCGATGAACCGCTCGACGCTGTCTTTCAGGAGCTGCTGTTCGTCGGTGAGGTCGAAACTCAACATGGTGCGGTCATTCCCCTCAGAGGCCGAGCACGTGCTTGGCGATGATGTTCTTCTGGATCTCGTTGGAGCCGCCGTAGATCGTCACCTTGCGGGTGTTGAAGTAACCCGGCGCCACGGGGGCGGCGTAGTCCGGCCCGATGGGCTCCTCGTTCCAGCCGGTGTCGAGCGCCTCCGGTGCGAACGGCGCCACATAGGGGCCCACGGCCTCCATGGTGAGTTCGGTCAGGAGCTGGTCGATCTCGGTGCCGCGGATCTTGATGAAACTCGCCTCGGGGCCGGGCGTCTTGCCCTGCACCTGCTGGGCGAGCAGCTTCAGCATGGTCGCCTCCAAGGTCACGATCTGGATTTCGACATCCGACATCTTGCGGCGGAAGCGCGGGTTTTCCGCCAGGGTGCCATCGGCATCCTCCTGGTCGGCCGCGATGGCGCGCAGGCGGGCGAGCGCGCGCTTGGCCTGGGGGATGCCCGCCATGCCCGAACGCTCGTAGCCGAGCAGGAACTTGGCGTAGGTCCAGCCCTTGTTCTCCTCGCCGATGCGGTTGGCGACAGGCACCTTGACGTTGTCGAAGATCACCTGGTTGACCTCGTGGCCGCCCTCCATGGTGATGATCGGATGCACCGAGATGCCCGGCGTCTTCATGTCGATCAGCAGGAAGGTGATGCCCTCCTGCTTCTTGCCGGAGCTGTCGGTGCGCGTCAGGCAGAACATCCAGTCGGCCCACTGGGCGAGCGTCGTCCAGGTCTTGCCGCCGTTGACGATGTAGTGGTCGCCCTGGCGCTCGGCCTTGGTGCGCAGGCTGGCAAGGTCGGAGCCGGAGTTGGGCTCGCTGTAGCCCTGGCACCACCAGACCTCGCCCGAAAGGATGCCGGGCAGGTGCTGCTTCTTCTGTTCCTCGTTGCCGAAGGTCCAGATGACGGGAGCCACCATGTCGGGGCCGAAGGGCATCATGCCCGGGGCGCCGGCGTTGCTCGTTTCCTCATCGAAGATGAAGTGCTGCATGGGGCTCCAGCCGGCGCCGCCATGCTCCTGCGGCCAGTGCGGGCAGGACCAGCCGCGGGTCGCCAGCTTGCCGTGCCAGCCGACATAGTCCTGCTTGCTCATGTTGAGGCCGTTCAGCACCTTCTTGCGGGTGCCGGGGTCGAGTTCGGCTTCGACAAAGGCGCGAACCGACTGGCGGAACGATTCTTCTTCCGCCGTATAGGTGATCTTCATTTCTGGGCCCCCGGATGCTGGCCGTGCGATGGGATGGGGATGCTAGTATGGCCATCGACGCCCGCGCAATGCGGGCCTGCCATCAATCCGCTTCATCAGGGGAACAGTCACATGGGCTTCTTCGACCTCCAGGGCAAGGTTGCCGTCGTCACCGGCGGCTCCAAGGGCATCGGCCGGGCCATCTGCGAGCGCATGGCCGAGGCCGGGGCCAAGGTCGTCGTCTCCAGCCGCAAGCTCGATGCCTGCGAGGCGGTGGTCGAGGGCATCCGCGCCAAGGGCGGCGATGCGGTGGCCGTGGCCTGCAACGTCAGCCACATCGAGCAGCTCCAGAACCTGGTCGATACGGCGATGAAGACCTATGGCCGGATCGACTGCCTGGTCGGCAATGCCGCGGTCAATCCGCACTACGGGCCGATGACCACGATCGACGAGGGCGCCTTCCAGAAGATCGTCGACTGCAACATCCGCGCGAACCTGTGGCTCGCCCGCATGGTCCTGCCGCAGATGGCCGAGCGCAAGGACGGCACGATCATCGTCATCTCCTCCATCGCGGGCCTGAAGGGCACCGACGACATCGGCATGTACGGCGTCTCCAAGGCCGCCGACATGGCGCTGGCGAGGAACCTGGCGGTGCGCTGGGGCGAACACAACATCCGCATCAACACCATCGCGCCGGGCCTCATCAAGACCGACTTCGCCAAGGCCCTGTGGGAGGACCCCAAACGGCGGGCGGAGGTCGAGGCGTCCTATCCCCTGCGCCGCATCGGCGATCCCGATGACATCGCCGGCGTCGCGGTGTTCCTGGCGGCCGATGCCGGGCGTTACATCACCGGCCAGACCATCGTGGTCGACGGCGGCGCTACGGTCGTCGGCAGCGTCTGAGAGAGCCTGCGTTGACGCCGGGGCCGGCAGGGATCACCCTGCCGGCCTCATGGTTTTTCATGCAGGAGCGCGGTGACATGGCGAGAGCCACCTTCGGAATGGGCTGTTACTGGGCGGCGGAAGAGCTTTTCCGCACGGTGCCCGGCGTCACGGCCACGGAAGTCGGCTTCAGCAACGGCAGGGACGAGGGCGTGGCCCAGGAGCAGGTCTTCTCTGGCGAGGCCGGCCATGCCGAGGTCGTGGCGGTCGAGTTCGACCCTGCGCGCGTCACCTACGCGGCCCTGCTCGAGCACTTCTGGGCGGGCCATGACGCCACGGTCGCGGCCAAGCCCATCGTGCGCTCGGCGATCTTCTTTCACGATGCCGAACAGCAGGAATTGGCCGAGGTCTCGCGTGCGGCACGGCCGGAGGCTGTGGCGACGGAGATCGCACCCGCCGGGCGTTTCTGGCGCGGACCCGAGAAGGATCAGCTCTACGTCTGCCGCCACGCGGCCCAGGCGGCGCAGTAGCCGATCACGACCTTGGGAAGCCCGGCGCGCTTGTTCGGCGCGCCCCGGGGGACCACATCTGGGATCCATCCCACATCGGAGCACACATCATGGCCAAGGCGACATTCGCGGCAGGTTGTTTCTGGAGCCCCGAGGAGGTCTTCGCCCGCATCGACGGCGTGACCGACACCGCGGTCGGTTATGCCGGCGGCAGCAAGGAGAACCCCACCTACGAGGAGGTCTGCACCGGCCGCACCGGCCATGCCGAGGCGGTGGAGGTGACCTACGATCCCGCGAAGGTGAGCTACGAGGACCTGCTGAAGGTGTTCTGGGAAATCCACGATCCCACGACCGCCAACCGCCAGGGCCCCGACGTCGGCACCCAGTACCGCTCGGCCATCTTCGCCCACGACGAGGCGCAGCGCGCCGCCGCCGAGGCTTCGCGCGATGCCCAGCAGCAGGCCCGCCACGACAGCCGCAAGATCGTCACCGAGATCACCGCCGCGCCGACCTTCTGGCGCGCCGAGGACTACCACCAGCGCTTCATGGAAAAGCGCCGCAGCCGCTTCGGCTTCCGCGTGGCGTAAGGCAGGCCCTTTCCCTGCCAGCAGCAATGTCACCCTCCGGCTTAACCGGAGGGACCATGCTGTGAAGCGCGGCCCGCACCACCGTGAGGTGGCGCATCCGGCAAGGTCACAGCATGGATGGTCCGGTCCAGCCGGACCATGACATTGGAAAGAATCTGGACCGCGCCCGTCAGCCTGCGCGCATCATCTGCCGGGACTTGTCGATCAGGGCGTGCACCCTGGGGCCCATGGCGGCGAAGCGTTCGTCCTGGGTCTGGCCGCGCAGGTAGCGGATGTAGATCTGCTGCAGGATGACGGCGATCTTGAAGGCGCCGAAGACGCGGTACCAGGTGAGCCTGCCCATGTCGAAGCCGGTGCGCGCGCCGTAGCGGGCGGCGATCTCCAAACGGTTGGGAAAGCCCGGCTTGTCGGTCGGCATGAAGGTGGCGTTGCGCCAGCTTTCGGGATCGTCCGGGTCGGTCCAGTAGTTGAGCAGGGTGCCCAGATCCATCAGCGGATCGCCGCGGGTGCACATGTCCCAGTCAAGCACGGCGACGGCCCGGGCCGGGTCGTCGCTGGCGACCATCAGGTTGTCGAGCTTGAAGTCGTTGTGGATCAGCGAGACCTGGGGCGAATCCGGCACGTCGCGTTCGATCCAGGCGATGACGTCGGCAACCTCCGGGGCGCTGTCGTCGACGGCGGCGTGCCAGCGCTGCATCCAGCCCTCGACCTGGCGCGCAACAAACCCTTCCGGCCGGCCCAGGCTGTCGAGATCGACCTCGGCGGGCTGCACGCTGTGGAGATCGGCCAGCACATCGACGATCATGTCGCCGATGCGGGCGCAGAGTTCCGGTTTGCCGTCGAGTACCGCATCGGCGTTTGCCGTGCGCACGACGAAGCCTTCCTTGCGTTCCAGAACATGGAAGTCGACGCCCAGGATGTCGTGGTCCTGGCACAGCACGTAGCTCCTCGGCGCCAGCGGAAACTTCCGCCACAGGCGCGAGAGCACACGATGCTCACGGGTCATGTCGTGGGCCGAGGGCGCCACCGGCCCCAGAGGCGGACGGCGCAACACGAACTCCCGGCCGCCGAAGTCGAGCAGGTAGGTGAGGTTGGCGTGGCCGCCGCCGAACTGGCGCACGGCGAGCGGGCCTTCCGCGCCTTCAAGGTTCGCGCGCAGCCAGGGTTCCAGACGCGTCAGGTCGAGCGTCTCGTCGGGGCGCACCGCCATGGTCTCGGGATCGTGCTCGCTCATGCCGTTCTTGCATCCCCTTGCATCGTCACGGTTTTCCACCAATCGTGCGCGCCGCACAAGTACGCAGGAAGCGCCCATGACGCCGCAAGAAACCCTGGATCGGCTGAACGCTCACTGGCCGCCCTGTTCGTCCCTGCTGGGCGCCGACGCGGTGCGCTGGACGCCCGAGCAAGCCGAACTGGTGATCGCCTTCACGGTCGACGAACGCTTCTGCCATTCCGGCGATGTCCTGCAGGGCGGCTTCTCGGCCTCGATGCTGGACGCCACGATGGCCTATGTCGCGCTCTGTATCGACCCGAAGATCGAGCATATCCCCTCGCTGGAGATCAAGGTGAGCTACATCGCGCCCGGTCGTCCGGGCACGCTGCACTGCACCGCGCGACCGGTGCGGCTGGGCGGCTCCATCGGGTTCCTGGAGTCCGAACTCCATCAGGAAGGAACCCTCGTCGCGACGGCGACCGGCACCTACCGGATCGTTCGCCGCAAGGACTGATACTCCGAAGCGGTCCTGTCGAAGGTGTAGACCACCTCCGGAAACGGCTGCTGCCGGTGGTGCAGCAGGGCGATGCGGTCCGTGATCCTTCCTCCGCGGGCCTCGTAGAAGCGCCGGGCCCGATAGTTGCCCTCGAAGGCCGAGAGGGCAAAGGGGCGGGGCAGGGGATCGGTCACGGCCCGCCAGAAGGCGTCTGCCGTGCCGCCGCCCTGCCATGCCGGAGCGAGGTAAAGCTGGTCGAGAACGGCTTTGGCGCCGGGGAACTCCCAGGTCGGCCGCACGACGGCGCAATAGCCTGCCGGCTCGCCCATCTCCACGACACGGATGTCGTTTTCCGGATCGAGCAGGCGCGTCCGCCATGCATCCACGCCGACATGGGGATCGTCCGGCCCCAGACCTGCGAGCAGATCGCTTGGCAGAAGGTCGCGGTAGGTCAGGCGGTAGATCGCGATCTTCAGCCGCGAAAGAAGGGCGGCATCCTCCGGCCCGGCCTGTCGCAGGTTGAACGCCGCCACCGCGTCAGCAGACCTCGAAGAGGCCCGCCATGCCCTGGCCGCCGCCGATGCACATGGTGACGACGACATGCTTGGCGCCGCGCCGCTTGCCCTCGATCAGGGCGTGGCCGGTCATGCGGGCGCCCGACATGCCGTAGGGGTGGCCGATGGAGATCGAGCCGCCGTTGACGTTGAGAATCTCGTTGGGGATGCCGAGCTTGTCGCGGCAGTAGAGCACCTGCACGGCGAAGGCCTCGTTGAGCTCCCACAGGTCGATGTCGTCCATCTTCAGCCCGGCGCGCTCCAGCAGGCGCGGAATGGCAAAGACCGGGCCGATGCCCATCTCGTCGGGTTCCAGGCCCGCGACCGCCATGCCGCGGTAGATGCCGAGCGGCTGCAGGCCCTTCTTCTCGGCGAGCCTGGCGTCCATCACGACGCAGGCCGAGGCGCCGTCGGAAAGCTGGCTGGCATTGCCCGCGGTGATGGTGAAACCCTCGCCGCGCACCGGATCGAGCTTGGCCAGCCCCTCGATGGTGGTCTCCGGGCGGTTGCCCTCGTCCTTCTCCAGGCAGACCTCGACATCGGAAATCTCCCCGGTCGCCTTGTCCTTGACCGCCATCACGGTCTTCAGCGGCACGATCTCGTCGTCGAACTTGCCGGACGCCTGGCCCGCCGCGGTGCGCTGCTGGCTCTGCAGGGCATAGGCGTCCTGCGCCTCGCGCCCGATGCCGTAACGCTTGGCGACGGTCTCGGCGGTGTCGATCATCGGCATGTGGAGGTCCGGGTGATGGGCCGTCAGCCAGTCCTCCTCGCGGAAGTTGAGGTTGTAGTTGGGCGAGACGACGCTGATCTGCTCGACGCCCGCAGCCACGGCCACAGGCACGCTGTCTGCGATGACGCGATGGGCGGCGCTGGAGATCGCCTGCAGGCCCGAACTGCAGAAGCGGTTGATCGTGGTGCCGGCGGTGGTCACCGGCAGGCCCGCACGCAGGGCGGCACCGCGCGCGTGATTGAAGCCGGTGGCGCCCTCGGGGAAGCCGACGCCGACGATGACGTCCTCGACCTCGGCACCCTCGATGCCCGCGCGCTTCACGGCGTGTTCGATGGCGTGTCCGGTCATGGTCACGCCATGGGTCTTGTTGAAGGCGCCGCGAAAGGCCTTGCCGATGGGCGTGCGGGCGGTGGAAACGATGACGGCTTCGCGCATGGCGGTGATCCCCTGTGTCCTGTGATGAAGCGCGGCGCTCAGCCGGCGTTTTCCTTGTCGTAATCCTCGAAGGTCTTGCCTTCGCGTGCCAGGCGCGTCAGCAGCGCCGCGGGCTTCCAGTGGTCCGACTCCAGCGTTTCGCCATAGCGCAGGATCGCCTCGTGGACCTTGTCGAGGCCCACGGTGCCGGCCCAGTGCATCGGGCCGCCGCGCCAGGCCGGGAAGCCGTAGCCGTTGAGATAGACGAGATCGATGTCGCTGGCGCGCAGGGCGAAACCCTCTTCCAGAATCTTCGCGCCGATGTTGACCAGCGGATAGAGGCAGCGTTCCAGCATCTCCTGCTCGGAGATGTCGCGCTGCTGCAGGCCGAAATGGGCGCGCGCATCGGCGGCAAGCTGCATGATCTCCGGGTCGTGGACCGGCTTGCGGCTGCCTTCCTCGTAGATGTAGTAGCCGCGCTGGGTCTTCTGGCCGAAGCGGCCCATCTCGCAGATGCGGTTGGCGATGAAGCCGCCGCGAATCTCGATCGGAACGCCGCCGCCGGCATCCTTGCGCTTCCTCCAGCCGATGTCGTTGCCGGCCAGGTCCATCACCGCCAGCGGCCCCATGGCCATGCCGTAGTCGAGCATGACCTTGTCGACCTGACGCGGCTCGGCGCCTTCCTCGACCATCATGCTCGCCTCGCCGAAGTAGCCCTCCAGCATGCGGTTGCCGATGAAGCCGTGGCAGACGCCCGCGACGATGGGCAGCTTCCTCATCTTCCGGCCGAGATCGAGCACGGTCATCAGATTGCTGTCGGAGACATTCTTCGTCCGCACCACTTCCAGCAGGCGCATGACATTGGCCGGGCTGAAGAAGTGGGTGCCGAGCACATGACCGCTGCGTCCCGGCACCGTGTCGGCGATGGCATCGACGTCGAGGTAGCTGGTGTTGGAGGTGAGGATGGCGTCGGGCTTGGCGACCTTGTCGAGCCTGGCGAAGACCTCCTTCTTCACCGCCATCTCCTCGAACACCGCCTCGATGATGATGTCGGCATCGGAGAGGTCGTCGTAGCTGACCGAGGGCGTGATCATGGCCATCGCCTTGTCCATCTGGGCCTGGCTCATGCGGCCCTTGGCGACGGTGGCGGCATAATTCTTCGCGATGATGCCGATGCCGCGATCGAGCGCCTCCTGGCTCTGCTCGACGACGGTGACGGGGATGCCCGCGGCGACGAAGTTCATGGCGATGCCGCCGCCCATGGTGCCCGCACCCAGAACGCCCGCCTTCTTCAGTTCCTTGAGCGGGGTGTCCTTGCCGATGCCGGGCACCTTGCCGGCGGCGCGTTCGGCGAAGAAGACGTGGCGCAGGGCCTTGGATTCATCCGACTTCACGCAGACCTCGAAGATCTCGCGCTCGCGCCTCACGCCCTCGTCGAACGGCAGGTCGACGGCGGCCTCGACGCATTCGATGCAGGCATAGGGCGCGCGCATGCCCCGCGCGCTGCGCGCGATCTCCTTCTTCTTGTCCTCGAACACGGAGCGATCATCGAGCTTGAGTGCGATGTCGCGTGCCCGGCGGTGTTTGCCGCCCAATGCGCCTTTCTCTTCGGCGAAGGCCAGCGCCCCCTCCAGCAGGTCGCCCTCGATCACCTTGTCGACGATACCCAGTTCCAGCGCCTTGGGCGCCTTCACCGGATTGCCCGACACGATCATGTCGAGCGCGGCCTTGATGCCGGCCAGGCGCGGCAGCCGCTGGGTGCCGCCCGCACCCGGGGGAAAGCCGAGTTTCACCTCGGGCTGACCGACGTTGGCGGTGGGCACGATGACGCGGTAGTGGCAGGCCATGGCCGTTTCCAGGCCGCCGCCCAGGGCATGGCCGTGGATGGCTGCGATCACCGGCTTGGGGCTTGCCTCGAAGGCCGCGATGATGTCGGCGAAACGCTCCTCGCCTTCGGGCCAGGGCAGGGAGAAGTAGCGGATGTCGGCGCCCGCGATGAAACCGCGGCCCGCACCGATCAGCACGATGGCCTTCACGGCATCGTCCGCATTGGCCTTGGCCACGCCCTGGCAGATGCCCTTGGGCACGCCCGGGCTCATGGCGTTGACCGGCGGGTTGTCGACGGTCAGGACCGCGACGGAGCCGCGCGTTTCGTAAGTCACCAGAGTCATTCCCACTCCTTCATCCCGTCCGTGCGACGACGTTTTCCATGTGTCGCGGAACGCTAGCGGATGGCTCCGCGGGAGTACAACGCCAAAGGTCGGCGCCGTGCCGCCTGGCGGGTTCGGTAGCTTCAGGGTGCGGGGCGGGGACGGGCGTGTTCCAGGCAGGCGTCGATATAGAGGTGGCACAGGGCGATGGCGTCCTCGGGCGTGGCGTTGTCCTTGCCCGTGGAGATGCCGGTCCAGAAGCCGTCGATGAGGGCGATCAGCCCCAGGGCGGCGCGCGGCGGATCGAGCGTGATGCCCAGCTCCTCCGCGGCGCGCGCAAAGCCCTGCTCGAAGACGTTGCGATAGCCCGCCGCGCCGCGCCAGATCGCCTCGCGGAAAAGTTCCATGGAGCGGCTAGCGTTGAGGAAGGCCTGCCAGACGGCGACCCGCTCGGCGCCATAGACCGGCGGCGCGAAGGTGCTGACCGCCAGTTCGTGCAGACGCTCCACCGCACTGCGCGTCGTGTCGGCCGCGATCTCGGCCTTGCCCGCGAGATCACTTTCGAAGGCGCGCTCGCAGACCACAAGGAGCAGGTCGTCCTTGCTGGCGAAGTAGTGCCCCAGCAGGCCGTGGGACACGCCGGCGGCGTCGCAGATGCGCTCCACCGTGGTACCCGGAAGGTCGTGTTCGGCGATCACCCGCTCGGCTGCCTCGATCAGGCTGTCGCGCCGTACCTCGCGGTTTTCCGCCCGTGAGAGGCGCCTCGGCTTGGTCCGTCCCGCCATCACCGACCCGGTCGTTGTGGAAAAGATTGCATTGGATGATCATCCAAACTTTGATAGATGTCCAAATCAATTGCGACGCTTCAAGGAGATGCCATGACCGGCACGAGCCAGACCGAAACCTTCGACATCGCCGTTGTCGGTGCGGGATTTGCGGGGATGTACCTGCTGCATGTCCTTCGCCAGGAGGGCTTCCGTGTGGTGGTGCTGGAGGCGGGCGACGGCGTCGGCGGCACCTGGTACTGGAACCGTTATCCCGGCGCCCGCTGCGACATCGACAGCATGGCCTATTCCTATTCCTTTGACGATGCGCTGCAGCAGGAATGGCACTGGCCGCACCGTTTCGCCTACCAGCCCGATATCCTGCGTTATGCCCGCCATGTCGCCGACCGCTTCGACCTGCGCCGCGACATCCGCTTCGGCTTCACGGTGACGCAGGCCGTGTTCGACGATGCCGGATCCTCCTGGACGCTGACCAGTGAGGACGGCACGAAGATCGCAGCGCGCTTCTGCGTCATGGCCACCGGCTGCCTGTCCGTGCCCAAGGTGCCCGACGTGCCCGGTGTCGAGAACTTCGCCGGACCGGTCTATCACACGGCCAACTGGCCCCAGGAGGGTGTGGACTTCAGCGGCCGCCGCGTAGGAGTCATCGGCACGGGTTCCTCGGGCATCCAGTGCATTCCGCTGATCGCCGACCAGGCCGAAGCCCTGACGGTCTTTCAGCGCACACCGAACTTCAACATGCCTTCCTGGAACGGGCCTCTGGCGAAGGAGACGGAAGCCGAGATCAAGGCGAACTACGGCTACTACCGCGACAAGGCGCGCAACTCCCTCTCGGCCGACTTCTGGGACGAGAACCGCATGGCGCTGATGGAGGCCTCGCCCGAGGAGCGCCGGCGCGAGCTGGAGGCCTGCTGGCAGGCCGGCGGCTTCGACATCCAGTACGCCTTCTCCGACCTCTTCACCGACGAGCAGGCAAGCGAGATCGCCTGCGAGTTCGTGCGCGACAAGATCCGCGAGATCGTCGAGGACCCGCAGGTCGCCGAGGCGCTTTGCCCCCGCGACCATCCGCTGGGCTCCAAGCGCCTGTGCGTCGATGACCGCTACTACCAGACCTACAACCGCCCCCATGTCCGTCTGGTCGACCTGCGCCGCTCGCCCATCGAGACGGTGACGGCCGAGGGCGTGCGTGTCGGCGACGAGCTGATCGAACTCGACGACCTGGTGCTGGCGACCGGTTTCGACGCCATGACCGGCGCCCTGACGCGCATCGATATCCGCGGACGCGACGGCCTTTCGCTGCGTGATGCCTGGGCGGCCGGGCCGCGCAGTTATCTCGGACTGGCGATCGCCGGTTTCCCCAACCTCTTCACCATCACCGGGCCCGGCAGCCCCTCGGTGCTGACCAACATGATGGTCGCCATCGAGCAGCATGTGGAGTGGGTGCGTGAATGCCTCGTGGATCTGCGCGCCCGCGGCGTCTCGTCCATCGAGGCGACGGAGGCCGCGCAGGAGGACTGGGTGCGCCATGTCGCCGAGACCGCCGAAGGCACGCTCTATCCGCGAGCCAACTCCTGGTACGTGGGCGCCAACGTGCCCGGCAAGGCGCGGGTCTTCATGGCCTATGTCGGCGGCCAGAAGCCCTACAGCGACATCTGCGACAGGGTTGCCGACAACGACTACGAAGGGTTCGCGCAGGCCGGCTGAACGCCGGCGCGCGGCAGGAGGAGAGGACCATGGCCCGTTTCCAGAACGATGTGGCGCTCGTCACCGGCGCCGGTTCCGGCATCGGTCAGGCGACCGCCCGGCGGCTTGCCGGCGAGGGCGTGGCGGTGCTCGCCTGCGACCGCGACGGCGCCGCACTCGATGCCCTGCTCGGCGGCCCCGGCCGCATCGAGGCCATGGCGTTCGACGTCACCTCCAGGAAGGGCTGGCAGGATGCCGTGACGACCGCGAACCAGGCCTTCGGCAGACTGACGATCCTGGTCAACGGTGCGGGCATCCTGCGGCGCAACACCATCGAGAACGTCGATCTGGAGACCTGGAACGAGGTGCTCTCGGTCAACGTCACCGGCACGTTCCTGGGCTGCCAGGCCGCAGTGCCGCTGATGCGCAAGGGGCGCGGCGCCATCGTCAACATCTCGTCGGTCTCGGGCCAGCGGGGCGATGCCGATCTCTGCGCCTACGATGCCAGCAAGGGTGCCGTGCGCGGCTTCACCCGCGAACTGGCGGCCTATCTCGCCCGGCGCGGTGATCCCGTGCGCTGCAATGCGGTGTTCCCCGGCATCATCGACACCGCCATGGTCCGCACCTTCTTCTCGGACAACCCAGATGCCGAGCCGGAATGGCAGGCGGTGAATCCGGCGGGTCGTTACGGCACGGCCGCCGACGTCGCAGCACTGATCGCGTTTCTCGCCTCCGCCGACGCATCGTTCTGCACCGGCGGCGAATTCAATGTCGACGGCGGCGCCACCGCCTGAAGGAAGGGAACCAAGACATGCCTGATCTCTCCGGTTCTGTCGTCCTGGTCACCGGCGCCGCTTCGGGCATCGGGGCAGCCTGCGCGCAGGAACTCGTCTCCAGCGGTGCGCGCGTTGTCCTGCTCGACATCGATGCCGTACGCGGCGAGCAGGTCGCCGCGGCCCTTCCGGAGGATGCCGCCCTGTTCCAGCCGCTCGATGTGTCCTCTGTCACGCAGTGGGAGGCGGCGTTTGCCAGGGCAATGGGGCAGTTCGGCCGGGTAACCGGCCTCGTCAACTGCGCCGCGACCGCTGCCGGGCAGGATGTGCTCGACGAGGCCGACGATGCGACTTGGCAGCGCATCCTCGACGTCAACCTGACCGGCACCATGCTGGGTTGCCAGGGCTTCCTCAAACACGCCGACCGCACCACGGGCGGCGCCATCGTGAACTTCGCCTCGATCCAGGGCGATGTCGGCGTCGGCGATGCGCTGGCCTATGCCGCCGCCAAGGGTGGCGTGCGCATGCTCACCCGCTCCATTGCGCAGCATTGCATGGCCCAGCGCATCTCCGTGCGCTGCAACGCCGTTTCGCCGGGTTACATCGACACGCCGATGATCGCGGTGATGTTTGCGGAGGATACCGTGGAGGAGGATCGCGCCCGTCTTGCCGGCCGCCATCCGATCGGCCGCCTGGGCCAGCCTGTCGACCTCGCGCGCGCCGTCGCCTTCCTGCTCTCCTCCGACGCCGCCTTCGTCAACGGCTCCGACTACAAGATCGACGGCGGCTACACCGCGATCTGATCCGGCAAGACTATCGAGCCGGAAACAGGTTGATACACACCGCCCCGGACGCTCGGGGCGTGTCGGATTCGTTAAGCGTGGGGCCTCACTCATGCATCGGCGTGTTTCTTCAGTTCCTCCTTGGAGATGAGGCCGCGGTGGACCTCGTCGGGGCCGTCGGCGAAGCGGATGGTGCGGGCGTACATCCATGCCTGGGCGAGGAAGGTGTCCTGGCTGATGCCGAGCGCGCCATGGGCCTGGATCGCGCGGTCGATCACGGTCTGGGCCATGTTGGGCGCGACCACCTTGATCATCGAGATCTCGGCGCGGGCGGCCTTGTTGCCCACCTTGTCCATCATGTCGGCGGCTTTCAGCACCAGCAGGCGGGCCTGCTCGATCTCGATCCGGCTGTTGGCGATGTCGGCGCGGATGGTGTCGCGGGTGGAGAGCTTGCGCCCGAACGCGACGCGGCTTTCGGCACGTTTGCACATGGCTTCCAGCGCGCGCTCGGCAAGGCCGATCAGGCGCATGCAGTGATGGATGCGGCCCGGGCCGAGGCGGCCCTGGGCGATCTCGAAGCCGCGCCCTTCGCCCAGAAGCAGGTTGTCGGCCGGCACCTTCACGTTGTCGAAGACGATCTCCATGTGGCCTTCCGGTGCGTGGTCGTTGCCGAAGACGTGCATGGGGCGGATCACCTTGACGCCGGGCGTGTCGATCGGCACCAGGATCTGCGACTGCTGCTTGTGGCGGTCGGCGTCCGGGTCGGTCTTGCCCATCACGATCAGGATCTTGCAGCGCGGGTCGCCCGCGCCGGAGATGTAGAACTTGCGGCCGTTGATGCGGTAGCCGTTGCCGTCGCGCTCGATGCTGGTCTTGATGTTGGTCG
>CALLQH010000243.1 GCA_938014945.1 uncultured bacterium
ACGGCCTGCTCTATGTCCGCGGCCAGAAGGAGGACTACGACCACTGGCGCCAGCTGGGCAACACCGGCTGGTCCTGGGACGACGTGCTGCCCTACTTCCGCAAGGCCGAGGACAACGAACGCGGCAGCAACGACTTCCACGGCGCCGGCGGACCGCTGAAGGTTTCCGACATCCATGGCCGGCGGGCCATTTCGGAGGCGCTGCATCAGGCCGCGGTCGATGCCGGATTCCCCGCCAATGCGGATTTCAACGACGGCGACCAGGACGGTGTCGGTTTCTTCCAGACGACCTCGCGCAACGGCCGCCGCTGCAGCGCCGCGGTGGGTTACCTGCGCGCCGCGCGGGGCAGGCAGAACCTGCGCATCGTCACCGATGCGCTGGCCAGCCGCATCCTGATCGAGGACGGCCGTGCAGTGGGCGTCACCTGGCTTGAGGGGGAGCGCGAAGTGAGCGCGCGGGCCAATGCGGAGGTCGTGATCTGCGGCGGCGCGATCAATTCGCCCCAGCTGCTGCAGATTTCGGGCATCGGTCCGGGCGGCCTGCTGCGCGACATCGGCGTCACGCCGCTGGTCGATCTGCCGGGCGTCGGCGAGAACCTGCAGGATCACTACCAGTCGCGTCTGGTGCACGAGTGCAAGGCGCGTATGTCGATGAACGACGATGTCTCGAGCTGGTGGCGCAAGGCGCGCGTCGGCCTGCAGTTCCTCACCAGCCGCAGCGGCCCCCTGTCGGTCAGCGCGGGCGAGGTCGGCGTCTTTGCCCGCACCCGCCCGGAACTGGCGACCCCCGATATCCAGTTCCACTTCATTGCCTTCAGTGCTGACCGGCCCATGGAGGGCATTCTCCACGACTATTCCGGCGTCACCTTCTCGGTCTGCCAGCTGCGCCCGGAAAGCCGGGGCTACGTGCGCGCCCGCGACGCGGATGGCCGCACCCGGCCGGCGATCCAGCCCAATTTCCTGGATGCCGAGATCGACCGGCGGACCATGGTCGAAGGCCTCAAGATCGGCCGCCGCATCACCGCCCAGGACGCCTTCGCCCGCCATGTGAAGCGCGAGGCACTGCCCGGCCCCGCCGTGCAGAGCGACGAGGACCTGCTTGCCTACATCCGTGAGACCGGGGCGACGATCTACCATCCCTCGGGCACCTGCAAGATGGGCCAGGACCCCATGGCCGTGGTCGACGAACGGCTGCGGGTGAGGGGCGTCGCCGGCCTGCGCGTCGCCGACTGCTCGATCATGCCGACGGTGATCTCGGGCAACACCAACGCGCCCGCCATCATGATCGGCGAGAAGTGCGCGGCGATGATGAAGGAAGACCTCGCCGCCTGAGCGGTTACTTCAGCGCCGCGGCGTCTGCTCGATCTTGGCGCAGGGGAGATACTGGCCGCGGCCGCGTTCGGCGGTGACCTTGCCGTCGTGCCAGACGACTTCGCCGCGCGACAGGGTGGTCACGGGCCAGCCTGTCACCTTGCGCCCCTCGTAGGGCGTGTAGTCCATGGCGTCGTGCAGCATGCCCTGTTCGATGGTCACTTCCCGCTTGGGATCCCAGATCGCGATGTCGGCATCGCAGCCCACGGCGATGCTGCCCTTGCGCGGATAGAGGCCGTACATCTTCGCGTGGTTGGTCGCGGTCAGCGCGACGAAGCGGTGGATGTCGAAGCGGCCTTTGCCCACACCCTCGCTGAACAGCAGGGGCAGGCGCACCTCCAGGCCCGGCACGCCGTTGGGCACCTTGTTGAAGGGGGTGCCCGGGCCGCCGCGCATCTTGCCCTCGGGATCGTCGTAGCGGTAGGGCGCGTGGTCGCTCGAAAGCACGTCGAAGGTGCCGTCGGCCAGGCCGCGCCAGACGAACTCCTGATTGGCGGCATCGCGCGGCGGCGGGCTGCACATGCACTTGGCGCCCTCGAAGCCCGGCTGGTCCAGGTCCTCGGCGGTGAGGAACAGGTACTGCGGGCAGGTCTCGGCGTGGATGCGCATGCCCCGGCTCTGGGCCCAGCGGATCTGCTCGATGGCCTCGCGGCCCGAGACATGGACCAGCAGGATCGGCACATCGGCGACCTCGGCCAGACTGATGGCGCGGTGCGTCGCCTCGCGCTCGGCGGCCATGTGGTGGGCCTCGGCATGGTACTTCGGTGCTGTCTTGCCGGCGTCGATCAGGCGCTGGGTCAGCCAGACGATGATGTCGTGGCTTTCGGCGTGGACCATCACCATCGCCTTCTCGCGCCCGGCGACCTCCAGCACGTCCAGCACCTGGTTGTCGGCGAGCTTGAGCGCCTGGTAGGTGAGGTAGATCTTGAAGCTGGTGTAGCCGTCCTCGATCAGGGCCGGCAGTTCCTGGCCCAGCACCTGGGGTGTGGGGTCCGAGACGATGAGGTGGAAGGCGTAGTCGATCACGGCCTTGGGCCCAGCCAGCGTGTGATAGTCCTCCACCACCTTGCGCAGGGACTCGCCCTTGTACTGGGCGGCAAAGGGCATGACCGTGGTCGTGCCGCCGCAGGCTGCAGAGACAGTCGCCGAATGGAAGTCGTCGGCGCTCATGACGCCGAAGGAGGAGCGCTGCTCGATATGGCAATGGCTGTCGATGCCGCCCGGCATCACCAGCCGGCCGCGCGCGTCGATCTCGTCGGCGCCCCTGTCCAGGCTGTCGGCCAAAGCGACGATGCGGCCGTCCCGGATACCTATGTCGGCGGTTCCGATGTCCGAAGCCGTCGCCACGGTGCCGCCGCGAATGACCAGATCGTATGCCGCCATCTTGCTGCTCTCCACTGTCCGTCCCCGGAGCCTAGGGCGGAAGCGGGCGCTTTGCCATGCCCCCCCCTGCGGCCCCGGGATATCCACCGCAGCCTGCCATGGGATGTGACAAGCCGCCCCGGTCTGTGGTGGAATGCTCCCACTTCGATTTCCATTCCCAATTGCGGCGCCCGGGCACGGGCGGCGTGCGGGTGCCATGACAACGACGAGCAACACAGCGCGGCGGTCTCGAATCGACAGCGAGGCCGATCCCAACTATCGCGTCGCGGTGCAGAACCTCGACGCCCGCGTGCTGCTGCGCATCACGAAGATGGCCTTCCGCTATCGCGGGCGGATGGCGCTGGCGATCGTTGCGACCATCGGCGCCGCCATCTTCCAGCTCTTCGTGCCGCAGTTCCTCGGCCGCGCGGTCGATCAGGCCCACGGCCTGCTCAGCACGGCGACCGATGCCGCCGGCCGGGCGGGTGCGGAGCAGGCGCTGTTCGTCACCGCCATGCTGCTGATCGGGGCGAGCGTCATGCGCGGCCTGTGCACCATGATGCAGAACTACCAGGGCGAGGCCGTGGGCCAGACCATCGGCTACGACCTGCGCATGGCCTATTACCGCAAGCTCCAAACCCTGAGTTTTGCCTGGCACGATCGCGTCCACACCGGCGATCTGATGACCCGCGGCATCCTCGATATCGAGGGCGTTCGGCTGTGGACCGACACCGGCATCCTGCGCATGGTGCTGCTGACCATCCTGATCGGCGGCGGCGCCGTCATCCTGCTCCAGATCGACTGGCTGCTTGGCCTGCTGGCGCTTTCCTTCGTGCCGGTGGTCGGCGTCAGCGCCTCCATCGCCCGTCTCAAGCTGCGCGATTCCTGGCTGGCGCTGCAGGACGAGCTCTCGACGCTGACCAAGGTGATGGAGGAGAACCTCAACGGCATCCGCGTCGTGCGCGCCTTTGCCGCCCATGCCTTCGAGATGAAGCGTTACGATCGCATCTCCGACAAGGCGCTGGCGATTTCGCACCACCGCATCTCGCTCTTCGTGCGCAACACCACGCGCATGACCTATGTCTACTTCATGGCGATGGGGCTGGTGCTGTGGATCGGCGGCGAAAAGACCCTGGACGGCGAGATCACCATCGGCCAGCTCACCGAGTGCCTGGCCTTCATGACCATCCTGCAGATGCCGGTGCGCCAGATCGGCTGGATGATCAATTCCATCGCGCGCGCCTCGACCTGTGGCGGGCGTCTGTTCAACGTGCTCGACCTGGTGCCCTCCATCGCCGACAAGCCCGGCGCGAAGGACCTGGCGCTGACCGACGGCGTGATGCGCTTCGAAAACGTCACCTTCAGCTATCCCGCCTGGACCCAGGACGAACGCACCCTCTCGGGCATCAGCTTCGAGGCGCGGCCGGGCAAGACCGTGGGCATCGTCGGCCCGCCGGGCAGCGGCAAGACGACCATCGCCCAGCTCATGGGCCGCTACTATGACGTCACCGAGGGCGCGATCACCATCGACGGCCAGGACATCCGCGACATCACCCTGTCGTCCCTGCGCCAGGCGGTGGGCATCGTGCAGCAGGAGCTGCATCTCTTCACCGCCAGTGTCGACCACAACGTCGCCTACGGCGATCCCTGGGCCGGCCGCTCCAGCATCGAGCGTTCGGCGGCGGCCGCGCAGCTCCACAACTACATCCGCTCCCTGCCCACGGGTTACGGCACCATGGTCGGCGAGCGCGGCGTTTCATTGTCAGGTGGCCAGCGCCAGCGGCTTTCCATTGCACGCGCACTGCTGCTCGAGAGCGCTTTCCTGGTCTTCGATGATTCCACCGCCGCGGTCGATGCCGCCACCGAACAGCGCATCCGCATGGCGCTGAAGGAGATGGTGGCGACCCGGGCCGTGGTCATCATCGCCCACCGGCTTTCGTCCCTGATGCACGCCGACGAGATTCTCTTTCTGGAGGCGGGCCGGATCGTGGAGCGTGGCAGCCACGAGGCGCTGATGGCGCAGGGCGGGCGCTACCGCAAGCTGTTCGACCTGCAGTCCCAGCCGGCCGACGTTTCGCCGCTGCGCGCGGCGCGCCAGGCGGAGGACTAGGCCATGGCGCGCAGGAAACTCGCCCAGGACCTGCAGGCGCCGCCGCCGCTTGCCGTGGTCGGTTCACAGACCGATCTCGACGAGGACCTGTTCGGCCGCGTCTTCGATCCCTGGGTGGTGCGCCGCTTCATGGTGTTCCTCGCCCCCTATCGGCTGAGGGTTCTCGTGGCCATCGGCGCCGTGCTCGTGTTCACCGCCAGCCAGCTCGCCATTCCGCTCATCATGCGCACCGCCATCGACGAGGCCATCGTCTCCGAGAGCGCAGGGCGCAACCTGCTGCACATGATGGTCATCGTCTTTGCCGGCGTGATCACCATGAACTACGTCGCCAACCACCTGCAGGAATCCATCGTCGGGCGGGTGGCGCAGAACCTGCTGTTCGACCTGCGCCGGGCGATGTTCTCTCACCTGCAGCACGTCTCGCTCTCCTTCATGGACAAGACGGAAGTCGGCCGTCTGATGTCGCGCCTGCAGGGCGATGTCTATGCGCTACAGGAGTTCCTGGAATCCTCGATCTTCGCCATCGCCGATCTGGTGCTGCTGCTCGGCATCGTCGTGGTGCTGCTCAGCCTCGACCTGCGGCTTGGTGCGCTGACCCTGTCGGTGGTGCCCGCCATCGTCGTCGTGCGCATCATCTGGCTGCCCTTTGCCCGCAAGGCCTTCCTGCGGGCGCGCGAGACCAGCAGCGCGACCAACGCGGCGCTGGCCGAAGGCGTCCACGGCGTGCGCGCGATCCAGGAGATGCGCCGCGAGGACGTGAACTTCGGCCTCTTCGACGAGAAGGCCGATGCGAACCTGAAGGCGCACCTCACCGCCTCGAAGTACACCAACATGATGATCCCCACGGTCGACACCCTGACGGGTCTGGCCATGGCGATCGTCGTGGTCTTCGGCGGCGAGATGGTGCTCGATCGCAATCTCGACATCGGCATCATGGTCGCCTTCCTGTTCTATGTGCAGCGCTTCTTCGATCCGATCCGCTCGCTCACCATCCAGTATTCGATTATGCAGCGCGCCATGGCGTCGGCGCACCGCATCTTCGAGGTCATGGACGTGGAGATCGACGTCTCGGACAAGCCCGATGCCATCGAACTGGGTACCATCGACGGCTCGGTGGAGTTCCGCGACGTCACCTTCGGCTATGTGCCCGACCAGCCCGTCCTGAAGAACATCAGCTTCAAGGTGGCGCCGGGCGAGACGGTGGCGCTGGTCGGGCCCACGGGATCGGGCAAGACCAGCACGACCTCGCTGGTGCGGCGCTTCTACGATGTCTGGGACGGCGCGGTGATCGTCGGCGGCCACGACGTGCGCGACGTCACCCAGGATTCGCTGGGCCACCAGATCGCCATGGTGCTGCAGGAGCCGTTCCTGTTTTCCGGAACGATCTTCGAGAACATCCGCTACGCCAAGGAAGAGGCGAGCCGCGAGACGGTGATCCAGGCCGCCACGGCGGTCGGCGCGCACGACTTCATCATGCGCCTGCCCGAGGGCTACGACACGGTGCTGGAGCAGGGGGCCGCGAACCTTTCGCTCGGCCAGCGTCAGCTGCTCTCCTTTGCCCGTGCGCTGGTTGCCGATGCCCGCATCCTGGTGCTCGACGAGGCGACGGCCAACGTCGACAGCTATACCGAGCTGCAGATCCAGAAGGCCCTGGCCACCCTGCTCAAGGGGCGCACCGCGATGGTCATCGCCCACCGCCTGGCGACGATCCGCGGCGCCGACCGCATCATCGTGCTGCAGGACGGCCACATCGTCGAAACCGGCAGCCACGACGAGCTGATGGCTGCCGAGGGACTCTACAGCCGCCTCTACCGCATGAACTATGCTTCCTTCGACGACATTCCCGCCGAGGTGATCGACAAGCTGTCAAAAAGCGAGCGCGACACCTGAGGACTGCGACGGCGGCTCGCCATCGCCCTGCCGCCTGTGTCACCATGGCGCACGCGCCGAACAAGAACGAGGACCGCCATCATGCCGCTCGACAGCAACGACCGTTTCAACGCCCGCACCTTCCTGCAGGTCGGCAAGCGGCCCATCCGGCCCGATGGCGTCGACAAGGTCACCGGGCGCGCCCGCTTCGGCGCCGACATGACCATGCCCGGCATGCTGGTCGGCAAGGTCCTGCGCAGCCCGCATGCCCATGCCCGCATCCGCGGTATCGACACCCGCGCCGCCGAGGCCCTGGCCGGCGTCAAGGCGGTCGTCACCGCCGCCGACTTCCGCAAGGTCAGCGGCGATGCCGTGGTCGAGGCCGAGGGTGAGGAGAAGCTGAGCGACGTCGCCATCAACGTCATCGCCCGCGACAAGGCGCTGTACGAGGGCCATGCCGTCGCCGCGGTCGCCGCGGTCGATGCCGCGACGGCCAAGCAGGCCCTGAAGCTGATCAAGGTCGATTACGAGATCCTGCCCCACGTCACCGATGTCGAGGCGGCGATGAAGCCCGGCGCGCCGATCCTGCACGCCGACATGCGCACCCAGGGTGTCGAGCCCGCGCCGAAGTCCGCCTCCAACGTCGCCTCGCGCATGGAAGTGCGGCTGGGCGATGTCGAGAAGGGGCTCGCCGAGGCCGACATCGTGATCGAGCGTCACTTCGCCACCGAAGGCGTGCACCAGGGCTACATCGAGCCCCATGCCTGTGTCGCCAATGTCGGCTCGGACGGCACCGGAGAGCTGTGGCTGTGCACCCAGGGCCATTACGGCGTGCGCGCGCTCTGCGCCGGCCTGCTGGGCATGGATGCCTCGCACCTGCGCGTCACGGCCTCCGAGATCGGCGGCGGCTTTGGCGGCAAGACCACGGTGTTCATGGAGCCCCTGGCGCTGGCGCTTTCGCGCAAGGCCAGCCGCCCCGTGAAGATCGTCATGTCGCGCGACGAGGTCTTCCGCGCCAGCGGCCCGACCTCCAGCAGCGTCATGCGCGTGCGGATCGGCGTGAAACGTGACGGCCGGAGCGTGGCGGGCGATGCGGAGCTGAAGTTCCAGGGCGGTGCCTTTCCCGGCGCCCCCGTGGGCGCTGCCGCCATGTGCGCCTTCACGCCCTACGACATCCCCAACGTGCTGGTCGTGGGTTACGACGTCGTCACCAACCGGCCCAAGGCGGCGGCCTACCGTGCGCCGGGCGCGCCGATGTCGGCCTATGCCGTGGAATCGGTGATGGACGAGATCGCCCAGGCGGTCGGCATGGACCCGCTCGCCCTGCGCCTGAAGAACGCCGCTCGCGAGGGTACACGCGCCGCCTACGGGCCGACCTTCGGACCCATCGGCATGGTCGAGACCGTGGAGGCCGCGCGCGAGCATCCCCATTACAAGGCGCCGCTCGGCCCCAACCAGGGCAGGGGTGTCGCCTCGGGCTTCTGGTTCAACTTCGGCGGTGAGTCGAGCGTCACCCTCAACGTCAACAGCGACGGCACGGTGGCGCTCTCCATCGGCTCGCCCGACATCGGCGGCACACGCGCTTCCCAGTGCCAGATGGCGGCCGAGGAACTGGGTATCGACTACGAGCGGGTGCGCGCGGTGATCTCCGATACCGCCACGCTCGCCTACAACGACACCACGGGCGGCAGCCGCGTCGCCTTCGCTACCGGCTTTGCCACCATCGAGGCTGCCCGTGACGCCATCGCCCGCATGTGCGAGCGCGCTGCGAAGATCTGGGGCATCCCCCTGGAAGCAGTGATCTGGGAGAAGGGTGCGGCGCATGCCACCGGCTCCCACGGCAAGGATCTGGAGCCGCTGACACTGGAAGAACTGGCAGCCCAGGCCTCGGCCACCGGCGGCCCCATCGCGGGCCATCACGCGAGCAACGTGCAGGGCGCGGGTGTCAGCTTCGGAACCCATATCTGCGATGTCGAGGTCGATCCCGAAACCGGGCATGTCCGGATCTTGCGCTACACCGTGGTCCAGGACGCGGGCAAGGCGGTCCATCCGGCCTATGTCGAGGGCCAGTTCCAGGGCGGCGCCGTGCAGGGCATCGGCTGGGCGCTCTCGGAAGAATACATCTACGGCGAGGATGGGCGGCTGCAGAACGCCGGCTTCCTTGATTACCGCGTGCCGGTATGTTCCGACCTGCCGATGATCGACACGGTCATCGTGGAGGTGCCCAATCCAGGCCACCCCTACGGCGTGCGCGGCGTCGGCGAGACGCCCATCGTGCCGCCGCTGGCGGCCGTGGCCAATGCCGTCTCCCATGCCATCGGCGTGCGCATGACGCGCCTGCCGATGTCGCCGCCCCGTGTGCTGCGCGCCATCGAGGCCGCCGCAGGCTGAAGAGGCCGCTGAGACAAAGAAAAACGCCCCGGATCGCGCTGATCCGGGGCGTTTGTCGTTTGGGGCGATGGCTGCCTAGGTTGCCGCAGGCGGCGGCAATTCGTCCTCGGCCGCCGGAGCAGCGTGCGGCCGGTGCCGGTCTTCCCAGAAGTGGCCGATCCAGCGGGTGAAGACATAGAAGATCGGGGTGAACACCAGGCCGAAGACGGTGACGCCGATCATGCCGGCAAACACCGCTGTACCAAGGTCCTGACGCATCTCCGCGCCCGCACCCGTGGCGATGACCAGCGGCACCACGCCCAGGATGAAGGCGAAGGAGGTCATCAGGATCGGCCGCAGGCGTCGCTGAGCGGCATCGGCAGCGGCTTCCTTGCGTTCCTGGCCCTCGTGTTCGTTCTGGCGCGCAAACTCCACGATCAGGATGGCGTTCTTGGATGCCAGACCGATCAGCACCACAAGGCCGATCTGCACCAGGATGTTGTTGTCGATGCCGCGGATGTCGACGCCCACGATGGCCGCCAGCAGACACATCGGCACGATCAGGATGACCGACAGCGGCAGCAGCCAGCTTTCGTAGAGGGCCGCCAGCAGCAGGAAGACGAAGACGACCGCGAGCGCGAAGGCGATGATCGCCGTGTTGCCCGCCAGCTTCTCCTGCAGCGCCATGTCGGTCCACTCGAAGCCGAAGCCGTCGGGCAGGACCTGCTCCATCAGCTGCTCGACCGCCGCCAGGGACTGGCCGCTGGAGATGCCCGGTGCAGCCTGACCCTGGACGTCGATGGCCGGATAGACGTTGTAACGGGACAGGCGGATCGGGCCGACCGTGTTCTCCAGGGTGATGAGCGAGCCCAGGGGCACCATCTCGCCCGTAGCCGACCGCACCTTCAGACGCAGGATGTCGTCGGGGTTGTTGCGGTCGACGCCCTCGGCCTGCGCGATGACGCGGTAGGTCTGGCCGATGAAGTTGAAGTCGTTGACGTAACGTGAGCCCAGATAGATCGAGAGCGCGCTGTTGATGTCGCTGGCGTTGACACCCAACAGCTCGGCGCGCGTGCGGTCGACCGTGGCATGAATGCGCGGCGTGTTGGCCTGGTAGAGGTTGTAGACCTGCGTCAGCTCAGGGTTGCCGTTGGCTGCCTGGATGAAGGCGCGGGTGGCTTCGGCCAGAGCAGCCTGGCCACGGCCTTCCAGGTCCTGAACGTAGAGCTTCCAGCCGCCGGCGTTGCCGATGCCGTTGACCGGCGGCGGCGACACGACGAAGACCATGGCCTCCCTGATCTCCGCGCTCAGTGCGCCCTGCGCCTGGCCCATGATGACGTTCGCGGTCAGCCCATCGGGCAGGCGTTCCTCGTAGGGCTTGAGCGGCAGGAAGATGATGCCGGAGTTCGAGGCGATGGTGAACGTGGAGCCGTCCAGGCCGACGATGGGCACCGTGTGAGCGACACCGGGCAGTTTGGTGAGAATCTCCTCGGCCTGGCGCATCACGGCATCGGTACGCGACAGCGAGGCGCCCGCGGGAAGCTGGACGATGGCAATCAGGTAGCCCTTGTCCTGCTGGGGAATGAAACCGGTGGGGGTGGACGAGAACTGGTGGAAGGCCAGCACCATCAGGCCGGCATAGACCACCAGCATGATGGCGACGATGCGCACCAGCTTGCGCGTGAGGGAGCCGTAACCCCGCGCCGTGGCGTCGAAGACCTTGTTGAAGCCGCGGCCGAAGGCACGGAACGGCGCGCCCAGGGCGCCGGAGATGCCGCTCGGCTTTTCACCCTTGGGCTTCAGCAGCAGGGCGGCCAGGGCCGGCGAGAGCGAGAGGGACATGACCAGCGAAAGGATCGTCGCGCTGGCGATGGTCAGGGCGAACTGCTTGTAGAAGGCGCCGGAAATGCCGGTGATGAACAGGGTCGGCAGGAACACCGCCGTCAGCACGATGGCGATGGCGACCAGCGCGCCGCCGACCTCGTCCATGGTCCGGTGCGCCGCGTCGCGCGGCGTCAGCCCCTCGTGGATGTAGTGCTCGATGTTCTCGACCACGACGATGGCGTCATCGACCACGATGCCGATGGCCAGCACCAGGCCGAACAGAGACAGGTTGTTGAGCGAAAAGCCGAACAGCGCGAGCAGGGCGCAGGTGCCGATCAGCGACACCGGAATGGCGATGACGGGGATGATCGCTGCGCGCCAGGTCTGCAGGAAGACCAGAATGACGATCACCACAAGGATCGTGGCTTCGATGATGGTCTTGTAGATCTCGTCGATCGACTCGCTGATGAACTCGGTCGGGTTGTAGACGATCTCGTAGTCGATGCCCTCGGGCATCGTCTTGGAGATCTCCTCCATCAGCGCCTCGATCTCGGCTGCGGTCTCGACCGCGTTGGAATCGGGCCGCTGGAAAATGCCGATGGGCAGGGCGGTCTTGCCGTCGAGATAACCGATCAGGCTGTAGTCCTGGGCGGCCAGTTCGACGCGGGCAACATCGCGCAGGCGCACGACGCCGTCGCTGCTCTGCTTGACGATGATGTCGGAGAACTGCTCGGGCGTGATCAGGCGGCCCTGGGTCTCCACCGTCAGCTCGAAGGCGCCCTGGTCGGGGGTGGGCTGCTTGTCGAGCACGCCGGCGGCAACCTGGGCGTTGTTCTGGCTGATGGCATTGACGATGTCGTTTGCCGTCAGGCCCAGGATGGCAGCCCGCTGCGGGTCGATCCACACGCGCATGGCATAGGCGCGCTCGGCAAAGAGCCGGGCCTGGCCGACGCCCTCGATCCGCACCAGCTGATCGAGCACCTGGCTGGAGGCATAGTTCGAGACGTAGAGGCTGTCGCGTGATCCATCCGGCGACAGGATGTGGATCACCATCATGATGTCGGGCGAGTTCTTGATCACCGACACGCCCTGGCGCTGCACCTCTTCGGGCAGTTCGGGTTCGGCAAGGGCGACGCGGTTCTGCACCTGCACCTGGGCGATGTCGAGGTCGGTGCCCGGCTCGAAGGTGACCGTGATGGAGGTCGAGCCGTCGGCGGTGTTCTCCGACTTGATGTAGAGCATGTGCTCGACACCGTTGATCTGCTCCTCGATCACCGAGGCCACCGTGTTCGCCACGGTCTCGGCCGAGGCGCCGGGGTAGTTCGCCGTGACGCTGATGCTGGGCGGGGCGATCTCGGGGTACTGCGAGACCGGAAGCGACTGCCAGGAAATGCCGCCGACGAGCACGATCAGGATGGCGAGGACGGTCGCGAAGATCGGCCTGTCGATACAGAAATGGCTGAAGCGCATGAAACCGCCCTCAGTTCGTCGGGGTGGTCGTGAGCGTGGTTTCCTGCGTTGTCACCGGGGCTCCGGGACGCACCATCAGCAGACCTTCGGTGATCACCAGGGTGTCGGCCGTGATGCCGGACTTCACCACACGCAGACCGCCCTGCATGCCCCCCAGCGTGACCGGCACCGGCTTCACCTTGCCGTCGGCATCCACCGTCATCAGCAGCTTGCTGCTCTGGTCGGAAACCACGGCCGCGTCGGGCACCAGCAGCGCCTGATAAGGCTGGGAGGAGACCATCTGCAGCGTGCCGAAGAGGCCGGGCACCAGAAGCCCGTCGGTGTTGTCGAAGCTCGCACGCATGCGGATCGTGCCCGTGCCCTGGCTGAAGGCATTGTCGATGAAGTCGAGCTTGCCGGTGCGGTTGAAATCGCTCTCGCCCAGCAGGTGCAGCTTCACGGTCTCGGCCACCGCCGTATTGCCGGAGCTGCGCAGGCGCACGAAGTCCAGGTAGGTGGACTCGGAGATGTCGTAATAGAAGTAGATCGGATTCTCGGAGACGATCGTCGTCAGCACCGTCGTGGTGCCGGCGCCACCGCTGATCAGGTTGCCGACGTCGACGCGCGTGCTGGAGATCTGGCCGTCGATCGGCGCCTTGATCTCGGTGAAGGAGAGGTTCAGTTCCGCCGTGCGCACCGCGGCCTGTGCGGCGGCGACATCGGCCGCGGCGACATCGCGGGTGGCGGCGCGGTTGTCGCGTGTCTCGCGCGAGATTGCGCCTTCGGGCAGCAGTTCCTCGGCGCGGGCGAGATCGAGCTGGGCCAGTTCCAGCTGGCTCTGGGCGCGCGCCAGTTCGGCGCGGGCGCCGGCGAGGTCGGCCTCGAAGGGACGGCGGTCGATGGTGTAGAGCAGGTCACCTGCCTGCACCATCTGGCCGTCAACGAAATGCACGCTTTCGAGATAACCCGAAACGCGAGCCTCGATGCTGACGTATTCCACGGCCTGGAAGCGGCCCGTGAATTCCTGATGGTCGGTCACGGTCGCGACCAGGGGCTTGGCCACGGTCACGGTGGGTGCGCCACCCTGCTGCGCGCGCGCGGGCGCGGCAGCGGCAAGCAGGGAGACAAGAACCAGCCAGACGGCGCGCTGCGCCATGAGCTCCTCCAGGCGGCAATTTTCCAGTGTCGGCTGCCCGGAATATGGGCTCAAGCCTGCGTCAAAGACATTGCACTTTGATCGGCGGGCACTATGGTGATTGGAAAGCTATCCAGCAAGATAATTATGGCAGGGCTGGAGGCTTTTGGGGATGACATCATTGAACAATCTTCCGAGCTGCCGATCGACGGTTCAGGAAAAGCTGGCCTGGGTGCAGGCCCGCTGGCCCGGCATGGAGCTTGAGGCTGCGGGCCTCGTGCTGCGCCTTGCGCGCACGCGCGACCTGCTGTTTGCCCGCAGCCGCAGTGTGCTGGATGCCCAGGGGCTTGCCCCTGCGGAGTTCGAGGCGTTGCTCAACCTGCTCAAGCAGCCGGCACCGCATCAGCTCACGCCCGGCGCGATCGCGGCGGAAATCGC
>CALLQH010000244.1 GCA_938014945.1 uncultured bacterium
TGCGCGCCTTCGTCGAAAAGCGCAAACCCGAGTTCAAGGGCAAGTAGCCCGATCCACTGCCCTGTCTCCTCTCCCCGTGCGGGGAGGGGAAGGATGCCGACCCAACCCCCACGAGGAACCCCATGGCACGCAAGTCCGTCGAAGACGTCCGTAACATCACCACCCTGGGCGCGGGCCCCATCGGCGCCGGCTGGGCGGCCTATTTCCTGGCCCAGGGCTACGACGTCACCGCCTGGATCTTCGATGGCGCCGAGGAGGAGAAGCTGCGCGGCCTGATCGATGCGGCCTGGGAGAGCCTGGAGGAACTGGGCCTTGCCGAGGGCGCCTCGCGCGACCGGCTCACCGTCACCACCGACCTGGCGGCTGCCTGCGCCAAGGCCGATTTCGTGCAGGAGAGCGTGCCGGAAAACCTCGCCCTCAAGCAGTCGATGTACGAGAAGCTCGGCACCCTGGTGCCCGCCGACGTCGTCATCTCCTCGTCGACCTCGGGCCTTACCATGTCGGACATCCAGGCGAACTGCCCGACGCCCGAACGCACCGTCACCGGCCATCCCTTCAACCCGCCCTACCTGATGCCGCTGGTCGAGATCGTCGGCGGCAGGAAGTCCGATCCCGAGGCGGTGGCCTGGGCCGGCCGCTTCTACGAATACGCGGGCAAGGCGCCGCTGGTGATGGAAAAGGAGGTGCCGGGTTTTGTCGCCACGCGCCTGCAGGAAGCGATCTGGCGCGAGGCCCTGCACATGATCAACGCCGGCGAGGCGACGGTCGAGCAGATCGACACCGCCATCGTCAACGGCCCGGGCCCGCGCTGGGCGATCATGGGTCCGTGCATGGTCTACCACGTCGGTGGTGGCGAGGGCGGCATGCGTTACTGCCTGGAGCAGTTCGGTCCGGCCCTGAAGTTCCCCTGGACGCGTCTCGTCGCCCCGGAACTGACGCCCGAACTGACCGAGGTCGTCGTCGAGGGCGCCGAAAAGGCCGCCGGCGGCCAGGACTTCCGCACCCTGACGCGCGAAATGAACAACGGCCTCGTCGCCATCGCCAAGGCGCTCGGCAAGGCGCGCAAGAAGGGCTAGCTCCGCTTCCCCGCCCGCTCCATCAGCCCGGCGGTGACGCCGGGCCACAGGGGCACGCTGGCGTCGTCCGGCCAGGCCTCACGGTAGTCGCGCGGGCGCTTGCCGAACTGGGCGGCGAACGACTTGGCGAAGTGCGAAAGGCTGGAGAAGCCGCAGGCGAGCGCAATGTCGCGCACCGGCAGGGCGGTATGGGTCAGCATCACGCGCGCCAGTTCCAGGCGCAGCATGCGGTAATGCCCCACGGCCGAGGTGCCGGTGTGGGCGCGGAACAGGCGTTCGAGCTTCCTCTGCGACACCTTGAGCCGCCCCGCGATCACGGGGATCGCCAGCGGCTCCTCCAGGTGCTGCTCCATCATGGCGACGGCCCGGCGCAGCAGGGGATGGGCAACCTCGCGCCGGCCGCCCAGGGCCGTGCGCTGGGGCGCGGTCGCCTCGCGCACCGGGTGGTGCATCACCTGGTCGGCGACCTCCAGGGCAAGCTGGTCGCCATGGCGCGCCCGCACGTCGGCGAGCATGGCGTCGAGCCCGGCGATGCCGCCCGCGATGGTCAGGCGGTTGCGGTCGGCAACGAAGAGCTGCTCGTTGACCGTGATCGCCGGAAAGGCCTCGGCGAAGGCGTGGATGCAGTAGAAGTGGATCGTCGCGCGATGGCCGTCCAGCAGGCCCGCCCGCGCCAGGATCCAGGTGCCGATGTCCATGGCGCCCAGGGCCACGCCCGCGCGGTCCTGGCGGCGCAGCCAGCCGAGCAGGGCGGCATCCTCGTGGTGCTGCGCGTTCCAGCTGCCGCAGACATAGGCGGCGTCGAGATCGCTGCTGCGGGGCAGGGGGCTGGTCGCCAGGCTCATGCCGTTGCTCGCGGTCATGGTCTCGCCGCCCGCCGACAGGAACCGCCAGGCATAAAGCTCGCGCCCGCTGATGTAGTTGGCGATGCGCAGCGGCTCCACGGCGGCGGTCAGCGCGGCCATGTTGAAGCGCGGGATCAGCACGAAGGCAAGCTGGCGGGGCGCGGCGTCGGCCATGGCGTGGTCCTGTCGAAACACGGTGCATGGTGGCGAAAAAGCGCATGTCGCGCCAGCCCGCCCGTCGCAGCATGGGGCCGTGCGCGATGCCGCCTGCCGTGGCAGGATCGGCGCGGGCAATAGGGGAGGGCACCATGGCAGAGCGCACCGCCGCGCACGGCCGCAACGTCAGCAAGGAGTTCCTGGAGGAACGCGCGAAGTTCGTGCGCCTGGAAACCGTGCGCCTGACGAAGATCGCCGGCGCGGGCCATTACTCCAGCACCTTCTCGGCGGCCGAGCTTCTGGCCTGCCTCTACTACGGCCAGCTGCGCATCAATCCGGCCGAGCCCGACTGGCCGGACCGCGACCGTTTCGTGCTCTCCAAGGGTCACATTGCCATCGGCCTCTATCCGATCCTCGCCGACCTCGGCTACTTCGATCCGAAGCTGCTGGATGACTACACGCGTCTGGGCAGCCCCTTCGGCGATCACCCGGACATGAAGAAGATTCCCGGCTGCGATTTCAGCTCCGGTTCGCTCGGCCACGGTCTTTCGGTGTGTCTCGGCATTGCGCTCGCGGCACGCCCGCAGAAGCGCGACTACCGCGTCTACTGCATGCTGGGCGACGGCGAGCTCAACGAGGGCCAGGTCTGGGAGGCCGCCATGGCCGCGGGCCACTTCGGCGTGCAGAACCTGGTCGCCATCGTCGATGCCAACCGCCTGCAGATCGACGGCGCCACCTCCGACATCATGGGCGTCGAGCCGATCGACGAACGCTTCGCCGCCTTCGGCTGGGATGTGCAGCGCATCGACGGCCACGACATCGATGCCGTGCTCGCCGCCTTCGACGCCCTGCCTTCGGGCACCACCGGCAGGCCGCAGCTGATCGTCGCCGACACCATCAAGGGCCGCGGCGTGCAGATGATGGAGCTGTCGCTCAACTGGCACGTCGGCAACCTGGTCGGGCGCGACTACGACGCCGTGATTGAGGAACTGAAGGCCGGTCTGAAGCCGGTCGCCGCCACGGAGGTCCGGCCATGAGCAACGAAGAGGGCGCTGCCCTTTCAGGACTCTTCACCGGCGTCAGCGACCTGCAGGAAAGCCGCTCGGTCAAGGGCACGCCGGCCTCGCGCCTGCCTGCCTTCGTCCTGGGCGAGGAACTGGGCGACATGGCCGACCGCGATCCCCGCGTCATCGTCATGACCGCCGATCTCGCCAGCGCCAACCGCACCACCGAGTTCCGCGACCGCCACCCGGACCGTTTTTTCGACTTCGGCATTGCCGAGAAGAACATGATCACCACGGCGGCGGGCATGGCCTCGGCGGGCCATGTCCCCTATGCCGCCACCTTCGCGGCCTTCTGCGCCATCCTGTGCGCCGAACAGATCCGCACCGATTGCGCCTATACCGACCTGCCGGTGCGCGTGCTGGGCCACCACTCGGGCATGTCGATGGGCTTCTACGGCACCAGCCATCATGCGCTCGAAGACATCGCCATGATGCGCACCATCGCGGGCCTCACCGTCGTTTGCACCACCGACGCCAACCACCTGCGCGCCGTGCTGCGCGCCTCGCTCGACCATCACGGCGCCATGTACATCCGCATGGGCCGCGGCCGCGACCCGGAGGTTTATGCCCAGGTGCCCGAGATCACCTTCGGCAAGGCGATCCGCCTGCGCGAGGGTTCCGACCTCACCATCATTGCCACCGGTGCGGAGGTCCACGCCGCGCTGGAGGCAGCCGGCGCGCTGGCGGAAAAGGGCATCGAGACACGCGTCGTCGACATGCACACCATCAAGCCGCTGGACGAGGCCGAGATCCGCGCCGCCGCGGCAGAGACCGGGGCGGTGATGACCCTGGAGGAGCACAACATCATCGGCGGCCTGGGCAGCGCTGTCGCCGAGGTGCTGGTGGAGTGCGAGCGTGTGCCCTTCCGCCGCCACGGCATGCCCGACGAGTTCGCCCTGATCGGCCCGCCCGCCGGTCTCTACGCCCACTACCGCCTCGATGCCCCGGGCGTGACCGCAGTGGCGCTCGAACTGCTCGGGCGGGCCTGAGGACGCACCATGCTGACCATGCCCAACGATGCCGCGCTGCCCGACATCCTCGAGTCCATGGACACGATGCTGAAGGCGCAGGCGCGCATCTACATGCACCTCGCGCGCGTCGCCACGCAGCGCTTCGGGCGCGAGGGCGAGCGCAGCGTGCGCCTGGGCCTGCGCGCCTACGGCCACTGGCGCGGGCGCGAGATGCAGGAGGCGCACCATGCGCTGGGCAAGCCGGTCAACATGGAGACCCTGATGCGCTGCTGGGACAACGCCAGCACCTACGTCGCCAAGGACACCATCGCCGACGAGGGCCGCTACACGCCGAATGATGTGGAGTTCGACGTCTTCCACTGCCCGGCCTCGGAGGCCTGGAAGGAGGGCGAGTTCCACCAGATGGGCCACTGGTACTGCGACGAGTTCCACCAGGCCGCGGCGCGCACCTACCACCCGGACGGCAATGTCACGATTCACGAGAACCTGATGAAGGGCGACGACCGTTGCCACTTCCGCTGGATCATGCCGCCCGCGTCCGCGCCCCATGACCCCGGCGCGGTGACGCCGCTCGGGGAACGTCTGTCGGACGACTACACCGCCGCCAGCGAGATCGAGGGCGCCTGGAAGTCGCTCAAGCGCAGCAACCGCCTGCTTGGTGGCCACTTCTTCACCTGCGCCCGTCCGATCATCGAACGCCACGGCGAGGAGGGCAGGGCGGCCGTGGTCCAGGCCCTGGCCGACTGGGGCGCCGACCGCGGCGTCCGCCTGCGCGAGCGCCATCTGGAGCGCGGGCGCGCAGTGTCGCTGGAATCCTTCGTTGCCGACCACGACCTGCCCATGCGCCTGATCTGGCCGGTGCGGGAGGTGGAAGTCTCGCCCGAGCGCGTCGTCGTCGAGATCGACGAGACGCCCCAGGACGAGGCCTTCCTCGATTCGGATGCCGCCGAACTGGGCCGCCTCTGGTACGAGGCGAGCTACCCCGCGATGGCGCAGGCCTACATGCCCGGCACCCGCGCGCTCTGGCGCGCGCTGGTGAGCAGGGGCGATGCCACCAACCGGCTGGAGCTTGAGGCTCCCGCCGGCGCGCGGGCTTGACGGCGCCCGCCGCGCCGCGCGACAAGCCGCGCCACAGCAAGGAAACCCATGAGCACCATTCCCGCCGACCTCAAAGCCCTGTTCGACGATCCCGAGCCCATCGAGGAGAGCTTCGGCCGTCTCATGGAGCTCTACGGCCGCGCCATCGGCGCCGACCGCTGCCTGCTGTTCCTCTATGAGCCGGTTGCGCGCAAGGCGCGCTGCACCCACCAGTGGGTCGCCCGCCCGGAATGGGCCTTCGCCCGCCCCGACAAGGGCTGGGACGCCATGGACCAGGATGCGGTGGCCAGGGAAGACCCCATGTTCGCCCTGGCGCTTTCCGAGCCGGAGGCGCTCTTCATCGACGACATCGAGAAGGCCGATCCCGCGCTGGTCAACGCGCCCTACGAGATCGAGAACTTCAAGCATCGCGGCCTGGTGCACGCACCGCTCATGGAGAACGGCGTGCTCTGGGGCATTCTCGAACCATGCGTCATCGCCGCGCCGCGTGCGTGGACACAAGCCGACCGCGACGTCACGGCATGGGTGCAGGAGCGGCTGACGCCGCTCGCCATCCGTTATGTGCGCGCCAACTGCCCCGTCTGAACCAACAAACCACCCCCCGGGAGAACGACGACCCATGAATACCGACGTCATCATTTCCTGCGCCATCACCGGCGCCGGCGACACCACCGGCAAGAGCGACAAGGTTCCGGTGACGCCGCGCCAGATCGCCGACTCTGCCATCGAGGCCGCCAACGCCGGCGCCGCCATCACCCATATCCACGTCCGCAATCCCGAGACGGGCAAGGGCTCGCGCGATCCCAACCTGTTCGAGGAGACGGTGAACCTGATCAAGCAGTCGGGCGTCAACGTCATCCTGAACCTGACCGCCGGCATGGGCGGCGACTTCAACCCGCTCGCCGACGGCAGCGCCGGTCCCGGCTCGGACCTCATCGGCGCCGCCGAGCGCCTGGAGCATGTCCGCCGCATCCGCCCGGAAATCTGCACGCTCGATTGCGGCTCGCTGAACTTCGGCAACGGCAACGAGGTCTACATCAATCCGGCGGCCTGGTGCCGTGAGATGGCGATCGAGATCAAGGAACTGGGCGTGAAGCCCGAGATCGAGGTCTTCGACCTCGGCCAGGTCCGCCTGGCTTCGGCTATGTATGACGAGGGCCTGCTGAAGGATCCGGCCCTGTTCCAGGTGTGCCTGGGCATCCCCTGGGGTGCGGGCGCCGACACCCGCTCCATGATGGCCATGGCCGACGGCCTGCCCAAGGGCGCCAACTGGGCCGGCTTCGGCATCAGCCGCATGCAGATGCCCATGGTCGCCCAGGCCATGCTGCTGGGCGGCAACGTCCGCGTCGGCCTCGAGGACAACATCTACCTCGACCGTGGCGTGCTCGCGACCAACGGCCAGCTCGTCCAGCGCGCGACCGAGATCATCGAGCGCATGGGCGGCCGCGTCGTCGGCCCCGACGAAGCCCGCAAGAAGCTCGGCCTGGACAAGTAACAGGCCTGCCGTTTCGGCACATGGCGGCCCCGTCCGGAACATCCGGGCGGGGCCGTTGTCGTTGAGGGGTTTTGCTCCGGCCTGTGTTTGTCGTGATTCCGTGATCACGCGAAGGCGCGACATTGTGCCCTTTACCGGGGTGCTGCCGTGACCGCATCCTTGAGCTTCATCCCTGCGGGCATCCGGAGAGCACCATGAAGTTCAGCCTCGTCATCGACCTGGAGCGTTACAGTCCCGACCAGGACATGGAAAAGGCCGCGCGCCACCTGCTGGAAATGGTGCAGATGGCCGACCGCGGCGGCTTCGAGGTCGTCTGGGCTTCCGAGCACCACGCCATCGAGATGACCATCGGCCCGGCCCCGTTCCAGCTTCTCGCCTGGTTCGGCGCCCATACCGACAACATTCGCCTGGGCACCGCCGTCGTCCAGGCGCCCTACTGGCACCCGATCAAGCTCGCCGGCGAGGTCGGCATGCTCGACCTGCTGACCGGCGGCCGCGTCGAGTTCGGCATCGGCCGCGGCGCCTACCAGCGCGAGTTCGACCGCATGATGGGCGGCATGGACCAGCACAAGGGTGTCGCCTACATGCAGGAGATGGTGCCGGTCCTGAAGGGCCTTTGGGCCGGCGACTACACCCACGACGGCGAGTTCTGGCAGTTCCCCGCCTCGACCGTGGCGCCCAAGCCCCTGCAGAAGCCCCATCCCCCGCTCTGGGTCGCCGCGCGCCATCCCACGACCTACGACTGGGCGCTGCCCCTGGGCTGCAACATCATGTCCTGGGCGCTCACCCGTCCCTTCGGCGAGGTGGTCAAATACAAGGCGCAGTTCGAGGAGGCGCTGCAGCGCTCCCCCGGCGTCGAGCGGCCGCGTTTCGCCACCATGCGCCACACGGCGGTCTACGACAAAAGCGAGGACTGGCCGATGTATGTCGATGCCGTGACCAACGTCTCGGGCATCTTCGAGAACCTGTTCAAGCAGCTGGGCGAGGTAAAGAACGGCTTTGCCGATCCGGTCGACCTGAAGGCCCTCGCCAACCGCGAGGAATACGACCGCGAGGCCATGCACCGCGATCTCATCTTCGGCACCCCCGACGAGGTCATCGCCAAGCTGAAGCCCTACGAGGACCTGGGCGTCGACAACTTCTTCTACCGCGCCAGCTTCGGCCTGCCCCATGACGTCCAGAAGCGCTCCCTGCAGCTCTTCATCGACGAGGTCATGCCCGCCTTCGCGGACTCCCGCTACGTGCCCACGGCCCAGGCCGCCGAATAACGCGCCCTGCCTGCCGTCCTCCGGAAGAGCCGCCGCGTCACCGAACCGGCGGCTCTTTTTCGTTGCGCCGGGCAGGGTGCGCGCGGTCGATGACGGAAAAGTGACGGTGATCACGGCCATTGGCACGCCGGTTGCTCTGGAGCCTTCTGGATCTGGCTTGGGTGATCCTGAGGGAGAACTGGTGTGGCTGATGCAATGCAAATCGGGGCCGGGCAGGCGCGTGTGCCGGGTTCCAACCATGTCGCCGGGGGCCATGTGCGCTCCATCGTGAACCTGACCCGTGCGATCGAAAGCGCGGTTTCCAGGGGCGATACGATCACTGCCATGCTGGCCCTGGCCACCCTGCGCGATGTTCTGGCACGCAGTTTTGCCCGCGAGGAAAGGGCCATGGAGGCGCTTTCCGGCCATGACAAGGTCCGCCATGCCCATGAGCACCAGGCCCTGCTGAGCGGCCTGGGCGCCATCCACTGCGCCATTGTCGCCGAAAACCTCTCGCGCCTGAGCGATCAGGTTGCGGCCTATGTTCATCGTGCCGCGCGTCACGCCATCGAACACGATGTCCCACTTTCGGAAAACCTCGCGGCAGCCTGAACCTGCCGTAAGAACGCTTTCACGC
>CALLQH010000245.1 GCA_938014945.1 uncultured bacterium
ATCGGTTGCGGCCGCAGACCGCAGCCCGAGGACCCGCGCCATGATGCTGATCCGCAACTATGTCGGCCCCTCCGCCATTCACGGCACGGGCATCTTCGCCGCCGAGGCTGTCGCCGCCGGCACCGAGGTCTGGCGTTACCACCCGCAGTTCGACATCGTGGTCATGCGCCACTACGCCGACATGCTGCCGGCGGCCATGCAGGAGTTCCTGAAGATGTACGCCTACCCCTCCGAACTGGTCGGCGGCAACCTGCTGCTGGACGGTGACAACGGCCGCTTCATGAACCACAGCGACGATCCCAACACCTCCAACACGGGCTGGATTTCCTATGCCTCGCGCGACATCGCCGAGGGCGAGGAAATCACCTGCGACTACGGCGAATTCTACGCCGAGGGCGACTTCCACCTGATCGAGACGGAAACCGCCTGACGCGTACCGCTCAGAGGCCGCAGGCGTAGAGCCTGCCCCAGTCGGGCATGGCATCGTCGATGCCGGCAAGGCGCAGGGCGTGCCAGGCCATGGCGTGGTTGGACGAGGTGACCGGCTTGCCGAGTTCGGCCTCGACCTCCGCGGCGACCTCGGCCAGACGCAGGCTGGTGCAGGAGACAAAGACCGCATCGACATTGTCGCGCCGGCCGATCTCCAGCAGCGCGGTGCGGATGCTGGCGGGCGAAATGCAGGCGACGCGGTTGTCGTTCTCCTCGTTGAAGGAGCCGAAGACGGGCACCTCGAAGCCGCGCGCCTCGATGTAGTCGCGCATGAAGCGGTTGATATCGTCGCGGTACGGCGTGAGCACGCCGATGCGCCTGGCCTCCATCGCGCGGAATGCGGCAAAGGCGCCCGTGATGGGCGTCGTCACGCGGGCCTCCGGACGCGCCTGGCGCACCAGTTCGAAGACCCGCTCCTCTCCGATCACCATGGAGGCAGAGGTGCAGCCGTAGCACACGACATCCAGCGGCACACCGGGCAGGATCAGCGCAGCGGTCTGCGCGATGCGCCCTTCCATGGCGCGCAGGGTATCAGGCGTGATGTTGGGATCGTTGGCGATGCGCGCCTCGTAGAAGGCGACACCCGGCAGGTTCAGGACGGCGCGGAACTCGTGCTCCACCGTGTGGTCGCTGGCCAGCACGATGACGCCGATGCGGGCACGCGCCGCGATGCCCGTGTCGAGTTCGAAGGGCAGCCCCGTGAGGTTGACGAACGCCTCGGGGGCTTCCTCGCGCAACAACTCATCCATGACCATCCTCCCCTGCCCTTTCGGCAGTGTCGCGCCGCGCGGCATCCAGGTCCAGAGGCCGGTGACGGGCCCGTTCGCGCAGGGAGATGTAGACGCCGCTCGCCACGATGATGGCGATGCCGAACCAGCTCCAGCCGTCCGGGAAGTTGTCGAACCAGAAAAGCCCGATGATGGTGGCGGCGACGATCTCGAAGTAGCCGAAAGGCGCCAGCAGCGAGGCCGAGACATAACCGTAGGCGCGGATCGTCATGTAGTGGCCGGCCGCCGTCACCGCACCGATCGCCGCCAGCATCGCCCAGGCGGCAGGATCCGGCGTGCGCCAGTCGAGCGCGACCACGAGGGAGAGCAGCACCGCGGCCACGATGCCCTGCACGAAGATCGAGATCAGCGGATCGGCGCGCGTGGCGATGCGACGCGTCAGCACGATGTAGAAGGCAAAGGCCACGCTGCCGGCCAGCGGGAACAGGGTGCCGATGTCGAGCGCGCCCATGCCCGGCTTGATGATGAAAAGCGTGCCGACAAAACCCGCGATCACCGCCGCCCAGCGCCGCCATCCCGTCTTCTCGCCCAGCAGCCAGGGCGCCAATGCGGTGACCAGGAAGGGATAGGCAAAGAAGATGGCGATGGCATCGGCCAGCGGAATGCGCGCGATCGCCATGAAGAACAGGAAGGTCGAGGTCATGTGGAGCAGGCTGCGCGCCACCTGCGCCCAGGGCTCGGGCGGTCGCAGCAGGCCACGGCCATGGCGCGACAGGGCCAGAGGCAGCACCAGAATGGTCTGGAAGACATAACGCGCCCAGACGATCTGCAGCACCGAAAAGCCGACATCGGCCAGATGCTTGGCGAACCCGTCGCCAACCGACAGGATGGTGACCGCGGGCAGCAGGAGCAGGAGTGCCGCAACAAGCGGCGTGCGGGGAACGGCCAAGGTCCGGCCTCCGATGGGCTTCACTCCCATACACAGCCGGGGGCCTCGCCGCCAGCGGCTTCTGGGCGCGCAAGGAAGGGGTGCGGGGACGCCGCCGCGTGGCAGACTGCGCCGGTGGAAACGAGTCGGGAGGGTCGGAATGTTCGAATCTGCTGAGCTGGGCCACGCGGTCGACAAGGAGACCTATGACGCCGAGGAACCAGGCCTGCGCCTTGCCTTGCTCGAGGCCCAGTTCGAGCTGGCCAAGACCAAGGAGTTTCCGGTCATCGTGCTGGTCGGCGGCGTCGATGGCGCGGGCAAGGGCCCCACGGTCAACGTGCTCAACGCCTGGATGGACCCGCGCCTGATCGAGACCAACGGCATGGGCGCGCCGTCCGACGAGGAGGCCGACCGCCCGCGCATGTGGCGCTTCTGGCGCGCCCTGCCGCCTGCCGGGAAGATCGGCATCTTCTTTGGCTCCTGGTACAGCCAGCCGATCCTCAACCGGGTCTATGGCGAGACCGATGCTGCGGACCTGGAACACAGCATCGAGGAGATCGAACGCTTCGAGGCGATGCTTGCCGCCGAGGGCGCGCTGATCCTGAAGTTCTGGTTCCATCTTTCCAAGAAGGTCCAGAAGAAGCGCCTGAAGGCCCTGGAGAAGGATACTGCCAACCGCTGGCGCGTGAAGGACACCGACTGGGAGCGCTTCGAGATGTACGACCGCTTCCGCAAGGTCTCCGAACTGGCCCTGCGCCGCACCAGCAAGGGCCATGCGCCCTGGCACGTCGTGGAGGGCAGCGACGAGCGCTACCGCAACCTGACCGTGGGCCGCACCCTGCTTACCGCCCTGCGCGAACGCCTCGAAGGCGCACGGCAGGAGCCGGCGACCTTCGCCGCGCCGCCTCCCCTGCCCAGCGTCGACGGGCGCACGGTAATCGACGCCCTCGATCTATCGCTCTCCCTGAAGAAGAAGGACTACGAGGTACGGCTGGCCGAGCTGCAGGGCCGGCTCAACGGCCTCAGCCGCCACAAGAAGTTTCCCCGCCACGCCCTGGTCGCCGTGTTCGAGGGCAACGATGCCGCGGGCAAGGGCGGGGCGATCCGCCGTATCACCGGCGCGCTCGACGCCCGCTTCTACAGGGTCGTCCCGGTGGCCGCGCCCACCGAGGAGGAGCGCCTTCATCCCTATCTGTGGCGCTTCTGGCATCACATCCCCCGCCGCGGCTATTGCGCCATCTTCGATCGCTCCTGGTACGGCCGTGTCCTGGTCGAGAGGGTCGAGGGCTTCAGCCCCGAGTCCGACTGGATGCGTGCCTACGGCGAGATCAACGACTTCGAGGAAGAACTCGTCCGCCACGGCTGCATCCTTGCCAAGTTCTGGCTGGCCATCGACCAGGAGGAGCAGGAGGCCCGCTTCAAGGCGCGCCAGGAGACCGGCTACAAGCGCTTCAAGCTGACGCCCGACGACTGGCGCAACCGCGAGAAGTGGGACCTCTACGTCGACGCCGTGAGCGACATGGTCGACCGTACCAGCACGGCCATTGCGCCATGGACCCTGGTCGAGGCCAACGACAAGTACCACGCACGCATCAAGGTGCTCGAAACCCTCTGCGAGCGGATCGAAGCCGCTCTCTGATCCGACTGCGCGTGGATTGCGAATTTCACACTCGGCGCAATTGAGAATGAGTTGCATTTGCATTCAAGGCTGACTAGGCTCTGCTCCTCCCAGCCAAGGAGTCAGCGCGTATGTCCCCAACCCCCTTGCGACCGAGCTACCCCGAGGAACTTGCCATCGGAGACCTCGACACGGCCGAGACCTTCGTGGTCGCCACTGCGCGCC
>CALLQH010000246.1 GCA_938014945.1 uncultured bacterium
CGTGGCGCTGAACCTGATGAAGTTCTTCGAGGACGAAAGTTGCGGTCAGTGCACGCCCTGCCGCGTGGGCTGCGAGAAGTCCGTGAAGCTGATGTCGGGCGGCGCCTGGGACGGCGACCTGCTGAAGCAGCTTTCGGCGACCATGATCGATGCCTCGATCTGCGGCCTGGGCCAGGCCGCGCCCAACCCCGTTTTGACGGTACTGCGGTATTTCCCGGAGGACGTGTCGTGAGCGAACCCATCGCCTTCTTCCTTGACGACAAGGAAGTCACCGCCGAGCCCGGCGAATCCATCTGGCAGGTCGCCAAGCGCAACGGCGTGAAGATCCCGCACCTCTGCTACACCGAGATGCAGGACTACCGCGCCGACGGCAATTGTCGCATCTGCATGGTCGAGATCGAGGGCGAGCGCACGCTCGCCGCCTCCTGCATCCGCGAGCCCCTGCCCGGCATGAAGGTGAAGACCGGCACCGAGCGCGCCACATCAGCGCGCAACATGGTGCTGGAGCTGCTGGTCGCCGACCAGCCTGCGCGCGAGGAGGCCCACACCACGGCGAGCGAGCTGTGGAGCTGGGCCGACAGCATGGGCATCGACATCTCCCGCTTCCCGCGCCGCGGCCAGCCCGCGCCGGACCTCAGCCATCCCGCCATGGCGATCAACCTGGATGCCTGCATCCAGTGCGGCCGCTGTGTGCGCGCCTGCCGCGAGATCCAGGTCAACGACGTCATCGGCATGGCCTATCGCGGCCACCACGCCAAGATCGTCTTCGACTTCGACGATCCCATGGGTGAGTCGACGTGCGTGGCCTGCGGCGAGTGCGTGCAGTCCTGCCCCACGGGCGCCCTGATGCCCGCGACCATGATCGACGACAAGGGCGTGGGCAAACCCCAGCCCAAGAAGGAAGTCGACAGCGTCTGCCCCTATTGCGGTGTCGGCTGCCAGCTCACCTATCAGGTCGAGGACAACACGATCGTCGCGGTGAAGGGCAAGGAAGGCCCGGCCAACCATGGCCGCCTCTGCGTCAAGGGCCGCTTCGGCTTCGACTACATCAACCATCGCCACCGCCTGACCAAGCCGCTCATCCGCAAGGACGATGCACCCAAGGCGGGCGACATCGACATCGACCCGGGCAATCCCTTCACCCACTTCCGCGAGGCGACCTGGGAAGAGGCCCTGGAGCGCGCGGCCGGCGGACTGAAGAAGATCCGCGACGAACACGGCGGCAATGCGCTGGCCGGTTTCGGCTCGGCCAAGGGCTCCAACGAGGAGGCCTATCTCTTCCAGAAGCTGGTGCGCACCGGCTTCCACACCAACAACGTCGACCACTGCACGCGCCTGTGCCACGCCAGTTCCGTGGCCGCGCTCATGGAGACGATCGGCTCGGGCGCTGTGACCGCGCCCTTCACCGAGGCGCTCAATTCCGACTGCTTCATCGTCATCGGCGCCAACCCGACCGAGAACCATCCGGTCGCCGCGACCTTCTTCAAGAACGCGGTCAAGCGCGGCGCGAAGCTGATCGTCATGGACCCGCGCGGCCAGGCGCTGCGCAAGCACGCCACCCACATGCTGCAGTTCAAGCCGGGCGGCGACGTCTCGATGCTGAACGCCATCATGCACGTCATCGTCAAGGAGAAGCTCTACGACGAGCAGTACATCCAGGGCATGACCGAGGGCTTCGACAAGATGAAGGAGCACCTCGAGGCCTTCCCGCCCGAGGAGATGGAAAAGGTCTGCGGCATTCCCGCCGAAACCCTGCGCCAGGTCGCCCGCGACTACGCCACGGCCGAGCGCGCGATGATCTTCTGGGGCATGGGCATCAGCCAGCACATCCACGGCACCGACAACAGCCGCTGCCTGATCGCGCTCGCCCTGATGACCGGCCAGACCGGCCGTCCGGGCTCCGGCCTCCACCCGCTGCGCGGCCAGAACAACGTCCAGGGCGCCTCCGACGCCGGCCTCATCCCCATGGTCTATCCCGACTACAAGGGTGTCGCCATCGAGGAGAACCGCAAGCGTTTCGAGGACTTCTGGAAGGTCGACCTCGATCCCAAGCCCGGTCTCACCGTGGTCGAGATCATGGATGCGATCCACGCCGGCTCGATCCGGGGCATGTACATCATGGGCGAGAACCCCGCGATGTCGGACCCCAACGGCAACCACGCCCGTGACGCGCTCGCCCATCTCGAGCATCTGGTGGTGCAGGACCTCTTCCTCACCGAGACCGCCTTCCACGCCGACGTCGTGCTGCCCGCCAGCGCCTGGCCGGAGAAGGACGGCACGGTGACCAACTCCAACCGCCAGGTGCAGCGCGGCCGCAAGGCCGTCGAGCCGCCGGGCGAGGCGCGCCAGGACTGGGAGATCATCCAGCACCTGGCCAACGGCCTCGGGCTCGGCTGGAACTACGGCCACGTCAGTGAGGTCTTCGAGGAACTGCGTCAGGCGATGCACTCCATCACCGGCATCACCTGGGAGCGCGTCTCGCGCGAGGACGTCGTCGTCTATCCCTGCCTTTCCGCCGACGATCCCGGCCAGCCCATCGTCTTCTCCGAGGAGTTCCCGACGCCCAGCAAGCGCGGCAAGATGGTGCCCGCCAACATCATCCCGCCCGACGAGCTGCCCGACGCCGACTTCCCCATGGTGCTGACCACCGGCCGCCAGCTCGAGCACTGGCACACCGGCGCCATGACGCGCCGCGCCACCTATCTCGACAGCCTGGAGCCCGAGGCCATCGCCACCATGGCCCCGGTCGACATGGAGCGTCTGGGCATCGCCCCGGGCGAACCGATCCACATCAGCACGCGCCGCGGCATCATCCAGGCCAAGGCGCGCATGGATGCCGGCATCCAGCCCGGCATGGTCTTCGTGCCCTTCTGCTACGCCGAGGCCAGCGCCAACGCGCTGACCAACCAGGCGCTCGACCCCTTCGGCAAGATCCCGGAATTCAAGTTCTGCGCCGCCAAGGTCGAACGCGCCGCAGTCGCCGACGCGGCGGAGTGATCCGATGGGGCGGCGGTCCACCATCCGCCGCCCCGTCCCTTTGTACGCCCCGTCTTGCCGCGCCTCGTCGCCCCTCCTAGGCTCGCTCCGGCAGCGAGGGGCAGGACGATGACCACCGAATACGACTACATCGTCATCGGCGGTGGCTCCGCGGGCTGCACGCTGGCCGCGCGCCTCACGGAAGACCCCGCCATCTCCGTGCTGCTGATCGAGGCGGGCGTCTCCAGGGGCAATGTCTTCGACTACTGGAAACACGACATGCCGGCGGCCTTCGAGATCGCCTGGCGCAGCCCCAAGTTCAACTGGATGTACCAGGGCGAGCCCGAGCCCGCCCTGCACGACCGGCGCGTCTTCCAGCCGCGCGGCAAGATGCTGGGCGGTTCGAGCTCGATCAACGGCATGTGTTTCATCCGCGGCCACGCGCAGGACTTCGAACGCTGGGTCGGCGAAGGCGCGCCCGGCTGGTCCTGGCGCGAGGTGCTGCCCTACTTCAAGAAGCTGGAGACCTGGCAGGGCGGCGAGAACACCTGGCGCGGCGGCTCCGGCCCCGTCCACGTCCGCAACGGCGACCTGCCGAGCGAACTCTACGAGGCCTTCCTGCGCGCAGGCGAGCAGATGGGCGCACCGCTGACCGACGACATCAACGGGCAGCACCAGGAAGGCTTCGGCATCTTCCAGCAGAACATCCACAACGGCGTACGCGCCTCCACCGCCGAGGCCTACATCCGCCCCAACGCCGGCCGCCCCAACCTGACCATCGTCGACCGGGCGCTGGGCCGCCAGCTGATCGTCGAGGGCAACCGTGTTTCCGGCATCCGCTACCGGCGCGGCAGCACCGACCACGAGGCCCGCGCCAGCCGCGAGGTGATCCTCTCGGGCGGCGCCGTCAACTCGCCCCAGCTGCTGATGCTGTCGGGCATCGGCCCCGCCGACCACCTGGCCGAACACGGCATCGCCTGCAAGGCGGACCTGCCGGGCGTCGGCGCGAATCTCCACGACCATCCGCTGGTCTACATGAAGTTCGAGATCGACAAGCCGGTCTCGCTCAGCCGCTACACCCGCGCCGACCGCCGCCTGATGGTCGGCGCCCAGTGGCTCGCCAGCCACACCGGCCCCGGCGCCTCCAACAACGTCGAGACCTGCGCCTGGCTGAGGAGCGACCCCTCGCGCCCCAACCCGGACCTGATCGTCCAGGTCCTGCCCGTGGTCATGGCGCACGACGGCACGCTGCACCCGAACCTCCACGGCTTCACCTTCTGCGTCGGCCCGACCCGCGTCGATGCGCCCGGGCGCATCCGCCTGCGCTCGGCCGATCCGGCCGACGCCCCGCGCATCTGGTCGAACTTCCTGACCACCGACATCGACCTCGATCTCATGCGCCAGTCGGTCGCGCTGGGCCGGGAGATCGCCGCCCAGCCCTGTTATGCCCATCTCGGCGTCCGCGAGGTCGACCCCGGCCCCTCGGTCACCTCCGGCAAGGTGCTCGACGACTACCTGCGCGACCACACCGAGGGCGACTTCCATCTCGCCGGCACCTGCCGCATGGGCAGCGACCGTTTGGCCGTGGTCGATGCACAGCTGCGCGTCCACGGCATCGAGGGCCTGCGCGTGGTCGACGCCTCGGTCATGCCCAGCGTCGTCAGCGCCAACACCAACGCCACCACGATCATGATCGGCGAGAAGGCCGCCGACATGATCCTCGGCAACCCGCCCCTGCCCCCCGCCGATGTCAGCCTGCCGGCATGAGGCCCCTTCCATGAGCGACTTCACCCACGTCTGGTCCGCGCGCTGGGCCGATCCGAAGGTCATCTTCGACGGTCTCTCCGACGACTATGACCGCTATCGCCCGCGCTACGCCACCGCCTCGCTCGAACGCATGCTGGACTACGCCGGGAACGTCTCGTCCCTGCTCGACCTTGGCTGCGGCACGGGCATCCTGACGCGTCCCTTGCGCGAACTGCTGCCCCGGGCGCTCATCGTCGGCGCCGATCCGGGCAACGACATGCTGGCCCAGGCCGCCGCCGCAGGCCCCGCCTCGCTCGACTGGCTGGCCTGTCGCGCCGAGCAGCTGCCCTTCGCCGACGACAGCCTCGACCTCATCACGGTGGCCCAGGCCGCGCACTGGTTCGACCGCCCGAGGTTCCATGCCGAATGCTCCCGTGTCCTGCGTTCGGGCGGGGCGCTCGCCGTGCTCTACAACAACCGCCTGCGGGGCAGCCTCGTGGCCGAGGCGCACGAGGCCCTGCTGCTGGAGCTTTCGCCGGGCTACACCCGGGAATACCGGGATTTCGACATCGCGGAGGAACTTCGCGCCCTGCCCGCCGCCCGCGACGTTGTGGAGCAGCGCGAGACCTGGGACTGGGATCGCAGCTTCGAGGAATTCGTCGGCTACGTGCGCTCGACATCCCACTACAAGGTCGCCTGCCAGCATCGCCCCGAGGCAGAGGTGATCGCGCGCTACGCGCAGACACTGGGGCCGCTGGCCGACAGCGATGGCAAGCTGCATGTGCCCTACGAGACGGTCGTCACGCTGGCCAGATTCTGAGTCCCCGCCCGCTATAAACAGAAACGGGGGACATGCCCTGCGGCATGCCCCCCGCCGTCCGGCCGGATCAGTGGCCGGCGAGGTCGTTGTACTCTGGCAGCAGAACGATGCTGTTGGGGTTGAACCCGGTTTCCTTGAACGTGTCGATGGTGCCGATGACTTCTTCCGTCTGCATGTCGACAACGGTGATCGAACCGTCGCTCATGCCCGGCAGGTTGAGCAGGGTCGTCTGAACGAAGGCGTAACGCCCGTCGCGCGTGAATGCGACGTGATGCGCACCTCCTGCCGAGGCCAGGGTCTTCAGCAGCACCGGTTTGGCCGGGTCCTGCGAGATGTCGAAGATGTGCATGTGACCGGGCACCGCCGTGGTCACGTACATGCGGTCAGCCGCACCGTTGAAGTAGATTTCCAGCGGCACGCCCATTTCCATGGGACCGAAATCGAAGACGACACCGCCTTCGAAGGTCTCGCTGTCGGCATTCCAGACCAGGGACGACAGCGAGGCGCCATACATGTTGGTCACGTAGGCCACCGGCGGGTTGGAGCCGGGTACGAACAGGACCTCCACCGGCGCCTCGCCGCTGGGCGAGGGCACGTCGGAGACCTTGACCGAGTCCAGCACGGCATGGTCGCTGAGGCGGATCACCGTCAGCGAATCCCCCGGTGAACCAAGGTCGGCGGCGTTGACCGTGCTGCTCACCAGCATGCGGTCGATACTCTCGTTGACCGCAATGCCGTGGGGATAGGGCTCGGCAGTCTCGATGATGTCGGTCACCGCGTCCGTGGCGACACTGCCGACCACCACGACGTTGGAACCCATGCAGGTCAGGTACCAGGTGCTGTTGTCGTCCGAGAACATGACGTCCTCGCCGACCAGGCATTCGGGGATGTCGATGCGGCTCAGCCGATAGGGATTGGCGGTCATGTCCAGAACATGAAGCTGGGGCTGTCCCAGGGCCGTGATGTAGGCCTTGGTCATCGCACGGTCGTAGAAGATGTGATGCGAGATCAGGTCGCCCGGCAGCGGGATGTTCATCAGGATCTTGCCGAAGTTCGCCGACTCGGGATCGACATCCATGATCGCGATGCCCTCGACACGCTCGCCGCCGGCATCCAGCTTGAGCTCCTTGAGCTGATCGTCGGGTTTGCTCTCGTAGTTGAGCATGGCCAGGATTTCCGCCCTGGCGGGAAGCGCCATCGAACATGCCAGGATAAAGCCGCCGGCGAGATAGCGGATTGCCGTTGTTTTCATCGAGCCCCCTCAATCTTTCCAGGCCACGAAATGGTGTGCCGATGCAACGCTAGGCCGATCACTTCCAAACCGGTATCATAATAATGTAAAAGCCGGATCGGCTTTGGAACGTTTTTAGATTTTGTTGTAATGGCAAACCTTCATTCCTGAAACGGAACAACGTGAAATACATTTTACTCTTGCTTACGTTGTCTCCCCTTCTCTTTGGCGCGGCGGCGAATGCTGAAGAACTGCCCGACATTCAAATCGAGATAACCGTCACGGACGGCGATCCCGAGAATGGCCCTGTCGCATACACGCTGACGCAGGGCGACCAGGTGACCTTGCGCGTCGCGACCGACCGCCCACTCGTTGCCCACCTTCACGGCTATGACCTGGAGCTTGCCGCGGCACCCGGTGACGTCGGTGTCCTGGTCTTTGCCGCTGAACTCGCAGGACGCTTTCCATTGACCCTGCACGGCTACGATGGCGAGCACGGCAGCGAGGCCGCCCTCCTCTATCTCGACGTCTACCCCCGCTAGCCATGGCGCGGCCCCGGCAGGTTTCACGTGTGGTTGCCGCTGTTGGGGCGCTGACGATCCTGCTGTCTACGCAACCGGCATCAGCCCACGCCTTCGGGGTTCGCTACGACCTGCCCCTCCCGCTGTGGCTGTTCCTTGCAGGCGCCGGGGCCGTCGTTGTGCTGTCCTTTGCCGGCATGGCTCTCCTTTCGACCGGAAGGGCGAGCCACCTTCGCCTTGTTCTTGTTTTGCCGGCCGGTCCGGCCAGGACCGTCGTGGCAGCACTGCGCATCGGCGCCGTCGCCATGCTGGCCCTGGTCTTCTGTGCCGCCGCCCTGGGCAACGAAGACACCTTCAGCAATCTCGCGCCCACGGCTGTATGGATCGTCTGGTGGCTCGGCCTTGCCTATCTCTGCGCCCTCTTCGGTGACGTCTGGGCCCTCATCAACCCCTTCGACAGCCTGTTCCGCTGGGCAGCCGCACTGGTGCCCCGGACTTGCCTGCCACGCCGCCGCGCCTGGCCTGCATGGCTGGGGCGCTGGCCGGCGGCGCTGGCGCTGCTTGTCTTTGCCTGGGTGGAGATGCTCTCCGAATTCGGCGAGACGCCCCGGGGGCTGGCATGGCTGATCGGGCTCTATGCCCTGGCCACCTGGTCGGGCATGGCCGTCTTCGGCCGCCGCACCTGGCTGGCGCGCGCCGATGTCTTCGCCGTCTTCTTCGGCCTGATCGGAAGGTTCGGCATCGTCGGGGGCCGCCTGAAGGAAGGCCCCTGGCCCGCGCCGCGATTTGCCGCCCTGCGCTGGCCGGGCCTTGGCCTTGTGGAGAGGCGTATCCCGTGCCGCGGCCAGCTTGCTGTGGTCATCGTCATGCTGGCGAGCGTCAGCTTCGACGGCTTCCGCGAGACCCCGGCGTGGCAGGCGATCCTGGACGCCGTCGCGACGGACATGAACCTGCGGCCCTTCCTTCTGTGGCTGCGCGACGGCGGGGTGAACCTGCTCACCTTCATCGAGACCGTGGGCCTCATCGTGACGCCGCTTCTCTTCGCCGTGGCGTTCCTGCTCTGCGCAGGATGCATGCGGGTCTGCATCGGAGCGCGGCGGCACGGCACCCTGGCACTGGCCGCGGCCTTCGCGGCCTCGCTTGTGCCCATCGCCATCGCCTACCACCTGGCGCACTACCTCTCCTACTTCCTGCTCGCCGGCCAGCTTTTCGCGCCGCTCCTCTCCGACCCGTTCGGCTGGGGCTGGAACCTGCTCGGCGTGCCGGCCTCAGGCATCGATGTCTCCGTCGTGAACGCGCGCATGGTCTGGTACACCGCCGTGGTTGCCGTCTCGCTCGGCCATGTCGCCGGCGTGGTGGTGGCCCATCTCACGGCCGGACACATCCTTTCCGATCGCCGGGATGTGCGCCGCAGCCAGATCCCGATGCTCGTCCTGATGGTGGCTTACACGATGACCAGCCTGTGGATCCTGGCGCAGCCCGTCGTCGTCACCGGAACGGGACTGGACTGAACCGCTCTCCTCCCAAGCCTCACCCTGCCCGCACCATCAGCACGCCGGCGATGACGACCGCGATGCCGCCCAGGCGCAGCGCACTGATGGGATGGGGCGTCATGCCGAAGGCGCCGAAGTGATCGAGCACGGTGGAGGCGACCAGCTGGCCCGCGATCAGGCAGATGAAGAACAGCGCTGCCCCGGTCACCGGCGCGATGGTCGCCCCGCCCGCCACGATCAGCGCGCCGACCGCACCGCCCAGTACGATCCACCACGGCAGCTCCAGCAGCGAGGACGGCCGCACCGAGCCGCCGAAGAAGGGTAGCGCCACCACCAGGCAGAACAGCGTGATCGCCACGGAAACCACTGCCGCGGCCACGGGCGAGCCCAGCACGCGCGAACCCGCGGCGTTGACCGAGGGCTGGATGGAAAACGCCATGCCGATGGCGGCGGCGGCAAACAGGTAGATCAGGTTCATGCTCGTCTTCCGGCGGCGGCCCCGCCCCGCTGGCGGAACCTGGCAGCGAGCCTAGCGCCAAACCCACCGCAGCCAGCCCTGCCAAATCGGCATGGCAGGACCGCCGTCATGCCGCCCCGCCGCGCCCTGTCGTGACGGTGGCCAGCGTCCGGTGCGCGGTGCCATGATCGCCGTTCCCAGCCGGAAAGCACCTGCCATGCCGATGCGCCTCGCCGCCCTTCTCCTTCTCCTGCCGCTTGCCGCCATGGCCGAGGATGCCGCGCCCTCGCCCGTCACCAGCGTCGCCATCGACGAGAACACCACCGTCGCCATCGCCACGGTGGAGGCCAGCCACACGGACATCCTTGCGGTGATCGAGAACGGCGAGCTGATCTGGAGCCAGGCCGGCTTCTACCTGCAGTTCGGCGCCCCGCCGGGCCAGGACATCGCGCCGGGCACCGACATCACCGGCAGCGGCGTGCCCGAGCTGCTGATCTCGGAATATTCCGGCGGCGCCCATTGCTGCACGACCTATTACGTCTATGCCTTCGAGCCCTTCTTCCGGCGCCTGGCCGTCATCCCCACGCTGGATGCCGGCGCCCGCTTCGAGGACCTCGACGGCAAGCCGGGACTGGAGGTCGTCACCGCCGACATGACCTTTGCCTACTGGAACACCTACTACGCCGCCTCGCCCAAGCCGCGCGTTGTGTTCGCCTGGAACGGCACGGACTACGTCGCCGCGCCCGCGCTGATGGCGACACCGGCCCCCGACGCGGCCGACCTGGCCACGCAAGCGCAGGGTGTTGCCGCCAGCGACCAGTGGACTGCTGACGCATTGGATCCCGACCTCTGGCGCACCATGCTCGACCTGATCTACGGCGGCCACGCCGACCTCGCCTGGACCTTCCTGGACAACGGCTGGCCCGCCGGCCGCGACGGCAAGGAGGCTTTCCGCCGCGATTTCTCCTGTACCCTGCAGGGCAGCCCCTGGTGGCCCGCTGTCGCCGAACTCAACGGCCTCGGCGACGGGCCGCTGGTTACCGACTGCCCGCCAGCGGAGGGCTGAACGCCTTCATCATGCCTCCCGCGAGGCCTGCCCTCCGAAGCGCGCAGGCAAACTTGCCCGCGTCGCACTCGGACCTGCCCTTCAGGTCACCAGCCGCCCCGCCAGCCACAGGCCGAGCAGCAGCAGCGCCAGCAGGAAGACGCGGCGAAAGGTGGCTTCGTCCAGGCGGCGGCGCACCCTGGCGCCGAACCACATGCCTGCCAACGCGGGCGCCAGCCCCGCCAGCGAGGTAAGGCCGAGATCGGCGGTCATCATGCCGCGTCCGGCCATGGCGGCGCCCAGAGCGGCAGTCGAGACGCAGAAGAGCACGCCCATCGCCTGAACCAGCATGTCGCGCTTGAGACCCAGGGCCTGGAAGTAGATGCCCGCGGGCACCACGAAGGTGCCGGTGAGCCCCGTCACCGCCCCGTTGGCCAGTCCGACGAGCGGAGCGAGCCAGCGGTGGTGGCGGACCGGCGAGGGCACCTTCGGCGCGACCAGGCCCCAGGCGGCATAAACCACGAGCAGGATGCCCAGCGCCCCGGTGAGCAGGCCGGGATCGGCGGATACCAGCACCGCCGTGCCGAGCCAGACACCCAGGCACACCGCCGCCAGCAGGCTCCAGAAACGCGCCAGGATCGCACCCAGCCGGCCCCCGGCCAGAGCCTGCCAGACGTTGGTGACGAAGGACGGCACCAGCATCAGCGCCATGGCGTCCGGCAGGCCGATGGTGAGCGTCAGCAGCGCGACCGCCACGGTCGGCAGGCCGAGGCCAACCACACCCTTGACGAAGCCGGCCAGGACGAAGATCGCCGCGACGGCGGCAAGCTGCAGGGGGTCGAAAGGCACCGGCGCCGCCCGAGATCAGACAGGCGTGGACGGCAAGGATGGCCGCCCGCTCACGCCCCGGCAGCCAGCGCTCGTTCGGCCTCTGCCATGTCCTCGGGCGCGTTGGCGTTGAAGAAGGGATCGACGGGATCGGTCGCAAAGTCGACATCGGCGACCTTGTGGCGCCCCGTCCACGCATCGACCTTGCGCATCTCTTCGAACAGCATCGCCTTGCGCAGGTCCGTGCGCAGGGCCACCGGCCAGAGCCCGACCACGGGATGGCGTCGCCCGCCGGAGGTGGCGCACGCCATGTCCGCACCCTCCGCTTCCACCGCCGCCAGCAGTCGCGCGACCAGATCGCGCGGCAGGAAGGGCGCGTCGGTCGGCACGGTGACGATCCAGTCGAGACCCGGCAGGTTCGCCACGGTCCAGTCCATGCCCGTCAGCACGCCCACCAGCGGCCCGGGATTGCCCGGCAGCACATCGGCGGCCACCGGCAGGTCCCAGCGGGCGAAACGGGCGGGATCGCCGTTGGCGTTGAGCGCGATGGCGCGCACCTGCGGCTTCAGCCGCTCGACCACGTGATCCAGGATCGGCCGCCCGGCCAGTTCCAGCAGGCCCTTGTCGCCGCCGCCCATGCGGCGCGCCAGGCCGCCTGCCAGCACGATGCCGGCGGCGGTCAGATTGGCTTTGTCATCCGTCATGCTCGTCACTGCTCCCCTTGCGCCGATGGCCGCGTGGTTCCTCGGCCACCTCGGCCGGGTCCGCATCACGGACAACGCGCTCCTGGCCCGAAAGCACCAGGAATCGTTTCCCCTTCATCCGCCCGATCAGCGTCATGCCGAGCTGGCGGGCCAGTTCGACTCCCCAGGCCGTGAAGCCGGAGCGCGAGACCAGTACCGGAATGCCCATCTTGGCGGTCTTGATGACCATTTCGCTGGTCAGGCGGCCCGTGGTGTAAAGCAGCTTGTCGGCAGCTGGAACCCCCTCCAGGAACATCCAGCCCGCGATCTTGTCGACCGCGTTGTGGCGCCCGACGTCCTCCATGTAGGCAAGCGGGCGCGGCCCCTCGCAGAGTACGCAGCCGTGGATGGCGCCAGCCTCCAGATAGAGGCTGGGCGTGGTGTTGATCGTACGCGACAGGGCATAGAGCCAGGAGGTGTGGACGCGCGCGCCGCCGTCCAGGCGGATGTCGTCGAGCTCCTCCATCAGGTCGCCGAAGACCGTTCCCTGGGCGCAGCCGCTGGTCAGCGTCTTCTTCTTCAGCTTGTCCTCGTA
>CALLQH010000247.1 GCA_938014945.1 uncultured bacterium
TGGGCGATGCCGTCACCTTGCGCCTGTGGCCGCGCACCTTCAGCCGGGAGGAAACGGCGGGCTGGATCGACCGCGCCATGGCCGAGAGCGAGCGGCCGGGCTATGGCCGACGCGCGGTCATCCTCAAGGAATCGGGCGCGCTGATCGGCGACGGGGGTGTCCTGCGTCTCGAACTGATGGGCCGGGTGCGCGACGACCTGGGCTACATCCTCGATCATCGCGTCCATGGCCGGGGACTGGCGACCGAGGCGGCAGCAGCGCTGCGCGATCACGCCTTTGCCAATGGCCTGGGCGACCTCTGGGCCAACATGGCGACCGATCACACCGCCTCGCGCCGGGTCGCGCAGAAGCTCGGCATGATGCTGGTGGCGACCTACCGCAACGCGCGCAACCGCAATATGGAGACCTGCCTCTACGGCCTGCGCGTCGACGGCGCGCCGCCGCGGCCCTAACCTTCCAGCAGCACCGGCGTGGCGGGCAGGTCGCCCGCCAACACCCGCGGCAGGAAGGCCGGCAGGCCCGTGGGCACGATGGGATGTTCGGAGGCCGCCATGTCGGCGTGGGCCCACCAGCGCACCTCACGCAGCACGTCGAGTTCGTTCTGGAACTGGCCGCTGGTGTCGATCGGCGGCTTCAGACCGGGCAGGCGGGCGAGGAAGAAGTGCTCCTCGCAGAGCATTTCCGGGCCGCCGTAGACGCGCAGCGCGATGCGGCGCACGGCGATCTCGTGGGAAAAGCACAGTCCCGTGATGCCGCATTCCTCGGCCAGCTCCCGCTCGGCGGTCTGGAGCAGCGTTTCGCCGGCCTCCTGGCCGCCACCGGGCGAGAGCCAGTATTCGAAGAGCTGCGGCTGGCCGGAATCGGCGAAGGCGTCGTCGCGGTAGCGGAACAGCAGCAGGTGGTCGGCCGCGTCCAGCAGCAGGATGCGCGCGGCGGGTCGCACGGGCAGGTCGGCCGCGATGCTCATGCCTTGACCGCCTCGGTCGGTTTCTCGGAATCCTCCGACATCTCCATCAGCACGAAGTTCAGCTCGGCGCCGTAGATGAAGATGATGGCCGTGAAGAAGAAGAACATCAGCGCGCCGATGATGCCGCCCAGGCTGCCGTAGGTGACCGAGTAGTTGGTGACGTTGGTCAGATACATCGAATAGACGGTGGCGACGAACAGCCAGCTTGCCGTGGCGAAGATCGCGCCGGGCAGGGCGTTGATCCAGCGCTGGCGCACGTTGGGCAGCAGGCGGTAGAGGCACCAGATCACCAGCAGCAGCGCAAGGCTGCCCACCACGTAACGCACGATGTTGAAGATGCCCTGCAGCTCGAACAGGAAGGGCGCGATGGCCATGGTCGCCTCCCAGGCCAGCGGCCCGACGACGATCAGCAGCACGACGACGAAGACGCCGCCGGCGCCGCCGAAGACGAAGCCCAGGCCCTGCAGGCGGCGCAGCCAGAAGGCGCGCGGCTCGGCCACGCCGTAAGCCCGGTCAAGCGCCGTGCGCAGCGCCTCCACGCCCGAGGAGGCGACCCAAAGGGTGCCCAGCATCGAGAAGGTCAGAATGCCCGAGGCGGGCGGATTGAGCACGATGCTGGAGACGACGGGATACAGCGCGCGCCCGACCTCCGTCGGCAGGTAGTCGAAGGCGAACTCCATGAATTCCTGCACCGCCGCGCTCTGGCCGACGAAACCCGATAGCGCCACCAGGAACAGGATGAAGGGGAACAGTGCCAGCAGGACCGAAAAGGCGATGTAGCCGGCCAGTTCCAGCCCCTCGTGATCGAGAAAGCGCAGGATGGCCCGCCAGAAGGGCCGCACCAGGATGCGCCACAACCTGCGGTTCCGCCGTTTCGTTTCGTTTGTGGCCGATTGCGTCCCGATCATGGACTCATCGTCCATGAGGCGGGGCGATGGGGCAAGCGTGGCGGTTGTGCATTGGGCATGACAAGGCAACGGCCTGGCGGCCAATTCGCTTCAGAGCGGGACATGCGTCCCGAAAATGCGGGACTCCCGGCCTGGCACCCTGCGCCGCCGGGGGGAGTCAAAGGAAGCTCCCAACAGAAAAGGACCGGAGGCCGAAGCCCCCGGTCCCTTCCCTGAACCGCCGATCGGTTGACTTGGGATCAGGTGGTTGACGGGAAGGAGGGGCTATTGCCCCTCGGTCGCTGCGCAGCTCAGCGTCCCGCCAAGATCGACGGTGCAGACTGATATCTCTCCCGTGCCGACATTCTGCCGGATCACGCCCTCTTGCGAGGTCCCTAGCACTTGATACGTCTCGATTGCGGCATCGGCACTTTCCGAAGAACCGGCAAGCAGAATGCCCGCCAGGCTCGCCGCAGCGACCGTCGCCACCAGAACAGAACAGCAGATCACCATGCTCTTTTTCATCGCAGTACCGATCTGAGACATTCTGGTCATTCTCCAAACAGGATCGCGCCCGACCCCTTGGCTGAGCTTGCGCTCGCGGCAACTCTCGCAAGTGGCGTGCCAGTTTGCCTGTCATCGTGCCCATCCCGGCGCGCGCCCTTGCCGCCGCTGCATGGGTGGCCTAAACATCGCGCCGTCTGGAACGGGTCACGGTGCATCATGAGCAAGGTCAAGAAGGTCGTTCTCGCCTATTCGGGCGGGCTGGATACGTCGGTCATCCTGCGCTGGCTGCAGGATACCTATGAGTGCGAGGTTGTGACCTTCACCGCCGACCTCGGCCAGGGCGAGGAGCTCGAGCCTGCCCGCAAGAAGGCCGAGATGATGGGCGTGAAGGAGATCTTCGTCGACGACCTGCGCGAGGAGTTCGTGCGCGACTTCGTCTTCCCGATGTTCCGCGCCAATGCCGTCTACGAGGGCGTCTATCTGCTCGGCACCTCGATCGCCCGGCCGCTGATCGCCAAGCGCCAGATCGAGATCGCCCGCGAGACCGGCGCCGACGCCGTCTGTCACGGCTCGACCGGCAAGGGCAACGACCAGGTGCGCTTCGAGCTGAGCTATTACGCGCTGCAGCCCGACATCAAGGTGATCGCGCCGTGGCGCGAATGGGAGCTGACCTCGCGCACCAGGCTGCTGGAATTCGCCGAGCAGCACCAGATCCCGATCGCCAAGGACAAGCGCGGCGAGGCGCCGTTCTCGGTCGACGCCAACCTCCTGCACTCCTCCAGCGAGGGCAAGATCCTCGAGGATCCCTGGGAGGAGGCCGACGAGATGGTCTACCAGCGCACCATCTCGCCGGAAGCGGCGCCCGACAAGGCGACCTACATCACCGTCGATTTCGAGAAGGGCGACGCCGTCGCCGTCGACGGCGTGAAGATGTCGCCGGCCACCCTGCTGGCCAAGCTCAACGAGCTGGGCAAGGCCAACGGCATCGGCCGCCTCGACCTGGTCGAGAACCGCTTCGTCGGCATGAAGAGCCGCGGCATCTACGAGACGCCCGGCGGCACGGTGCTCTACCACGCCCACCGGGCGATGGAGTCGATCACGCTGGACCGTGGCGCCGCGCACCTGAAGGACGAGATGATGCCGCGTTACGCCGAGCTCATCTACAACGGCTTCTGGTTCTCGCCCGAGCGCAAGATGCTCCAGGCCGCCATCGACAGCAGCCAGGAGTTCGTCTCCGGCACGGTGCGCCTCAAGCTCTACAAGGGCAGCGTCTTCGTCACCGGGCGCAAGTCCGACAAGTCGCTCTACAGCCTTGCCCACGTCACCTTCGAGGAGGACGCGGTCTACGATCAGCGCGATGCCGAGGGTTTCATCCGCCTCAACGCCCTGCGCCTGCGGCTGGGCGGCCGGCGCGACCGCGGCTAGACGCCATGCGCGAGGCCAGCCCCATGGACATGCTGGTCTACGGGCCGCTGCGAAGCGGCACGACGCTGCTGGCGGACCTGCTGACCGTGAAGGGCAAGAGTCTGGTCATCAGCGAGCCGGACCTGCATGTGCCGTGGCACCCGCGCACGGTGGCCCGCCTCGACCGGCTCTACCGCGACGTCGGGCTGACGGTCGGCGAGGCCCCGCCCGAGCGCGACGGCAAGAAGACCTACGCCGAGTGGTTCAACGACGAGATCCTGCCCCAGCTCGAACGGCTCGACCTGTGGGGCATGAAGATGGTCGACTTCCACGACTGGCGAAAGCTTGTGGAGCGCAACCCGCCGCGCCGGATGGTGCTGATGACGCGCGACCTGCGCGACACGGCGATCTCGGCGCTGGATCTGATCGGGCGGTCCTGGGTCGCCTTTCCGGGCGGCCGCCAGCTGCGCGACGAGGCCTGGGTGATGACGCGCCTGGTCCACGACGTTCATGAGCTTTCCGCCATGGCCAAGCTGCCCCACCTGCACCTGCGCTACGAGGACTTCACGACCGACGAGGAATGCCGCGAGCGCCTGCGCAGCTATGCCGGGCTGAAGGCCTTCGGCAAGGACCGCTTCAATCTCGACGGCGAGGCCGAGCGCCGCGTCGGCTGGGAAAAGGCCAAGCACAAGGGCGGCATCAGCGCCGCGTCGGTCGGCCGTTTCGCGGGCGAGCCCGAGGGGCCGGTACGCGCCATGGCCGAGCGTATCTGGCGTTTGTTGCCTGCCTTCGCCGCGCGTTTCGGCCACGAGGGCCCGGAAGATCCGCTGGTCGATCACCCCTATGCGCGGGCCGGCATGGGCGAGGCCAATCCGATCAAGCGGGAAACCGATATCGAGGGCTGGGACAGCACGGGACCGGCCCGCCTGGAGCCGGTCTTTGCGCGCCGTGCCGCGCGCATCCGTATCGGTCAGGTGCTCGCCCGTCCCTGCCGTGTGCTCGACCTTTTCTGCGGTGCACCCGCCTTGCGCTTCCAGCTCAAGGAGGGTTCGGCCTATCGCGGCGCCGATGTCGCGCCGCGCTTCGAGGGCTGCGAAACCATCGATCTGACAACGATGAACCTGCCGCCCCGGCGCGACAGCGAGGTGGTGACCATCGCCGGGGCGCTGGAGTACCTCGACGACCTGCACGGTTTCCTCACGGCGCTGGCAGCAGGCGGCGCCACGGTGCTGGCGACCTACCACGCCAGCGACGACACGCGCGGTACCGAACGTACGGCGCTGGGCTGGAAGAACCATCTGACACGCCACGACCTGGTCGAGGCTTTCCAGTCGGCAGGCTACCGTGCGGAGGTGCAGTGGGCCTTCGACGGCCGCCAGAGCCTGGTCAAGGCTGCACCCGCTTCCTGAACGGCCGGGAGGCCAGAACCATGTCGACGATCGGCGCCGCGCCCGGCAACCGCTGGAACCTCACGGAGGGGGCGGTCGATCTGGTGCGCCCCGCTGCCGCACCGCGCCCGGCGCGGATGGCCTGCGACGGCGTCACGGTGACCTTCGACCTGGCGGCCGCGGCGCTGGTCATCGTCGACATGCAGAATGCCTTCTGCCATCCCGAACGCGCCGGGGGCGAGGACGCGCCCTCGCGCCGGCCCATTGCACCGCTCGCGCAGCTGCTGCCCGGACTGCGCGAGGCGGGACTTCCCGTGGTCTGGCTGAACTGGGGCAACCGCGCCGACGGCCTCAATCTGGCGCCGTCCGTGCTCTACGGCTTCCATGGCTGGGGCGCGACCGAGAGCTTCATCGTGCGCGACAGCTTCGAAGCCGCGATCGTCGACGGCCTGGAGGCCGGCCCGCGCGACATCCGCATCGACAAGCACCGCGTCAGCGGCTTCTGGGATACCCCGCTCGACAGCATCCTGCGCAACCTGGGCAAACGCACCCTGTTCTTCGCCGGGGTCAATCTGGACCAGTGCGTCTATGCCACCCTGATGGACGCCGGTTTCCTGGGCTACGACTGCATCCTGCTGGAGGACTGCTGCGCGACCTCCTCGCCGGACTTCTGCACGCAGGCGACGCTGTGGAACGTGCGCGAGGGTTTCGGTTTCGTCTGCGCTTCAGGCGCCCTTGCCGCCGCCCTCGGCGCCGGCTGACGGCTCGGTCACGCGCAGCCAGCGCGCCATGACCGCGATGGTCCAGCCCTGCAGCACCAGCGAGGCGATGACGACCACGAAGACGATGTCGAAGAACTGCCGTGTCACCGGACCCGGGCTGATCACCGGGATGATGGCAAGGAAGATCGGCACCGCGCCGCGCAGGCCGACCCAGCCGATATAGGCCTGGCGGCGCAGGGGAACGCGCAGCGGCGTCAGGCAGAGCAGGGTGGCCAGCGGCCGGGCGAGAAACATCAGCACCGCCGCCACGATCAGCGCCGGCACGATGCTCGATCCCAGCGCATGGGGAGTGACGAGAAGCCCCAGCATCAGGAACATGACGATCTGCGCCAGCCAGGCGATGCCGTCCATGAACTGCGATGCCCGCTCGCCGGCATTGGGCGCGCGTGCCGTCAGGACGATGCCGAACAGATAGACCGCCAGGAAGCCGCTGCCCTCCACCATGCGCGTGGCGGCAAAGACCGCTATCGCGGCAGCCAGCGCCAGCGGTGCATAAAGCCCCGCGGGCAGAACGATGCGCCTGGCGACGGCGGAGGCGGCCCAGCCGCCCGCCAGGCCCGCCAGCGCGCCGATGCCCAGTTGCTGGGCGAGCACGGTCAGCAGGTCCGGCAGGGTTGCCCAGGTCAGCGGCAAGCCGGCGTCAACCAGGCCGACGAAGGCGACGGTCAGGAAGATCGCCATGGGGTCGTTGAGGCCCGACTCGACCAGGATCGTCTCGCGCATGTTGCCCTGCAGCACGACGCCGCTCTGGCGCAGCAGCAGGAAGGTGGCGGCGGCATCCGTCGAGGCGACCACCGAACCCAGCAGCAGGGCCTCCATCAGGGGCAGGCCCAGAAGATAGTGGGAAACCACGCCGACCGTACCCGCGGTGACGACGACACCGACGGTCGCCATGGCGATGGCCGGGGCGGCGGCCCGCCGCAGGTCCCTCACCGGCGTGTCGAGGCCGCCCGAGAACAGGATGAGCGCCAGCGCCAGGGCGCCGACCTCGTAGGCAAGCTCGAAGTCGTCGAAATGCAGGCCGCCTGGGCCATCCTCGCCCGCCAGCATCCCCACCGCCAGGAACAGCAGCAGCAGGGGAGCGCCGATGCGCGCCGATACCGGCGTCAGCAGGATGCTGCCGAAGACGACCAGCGCGGCAACAAGAAGGAAAAGGTCCATGGCGATTCCCGATCCGGTCCGATCCTAGCGTGTTCCGCGCGCCATGAACCGGACCTTATCGGGGATGCCGGACCCGGTTGCGTTCGACCGGGATGTTCAGGCCTCCGGCTCGGCGACGCCGTGCTGGCGGCAGGCCGCCGTCACCGTGTTGACCAGCAGGCAGGCGATGGTCATGGGACCGACACCGCCGGGAACCGGCGTGATGGCGCCGGCGACCTTGACCGCCTCCTCGAAGCAGACATCGCCCACCAGCTTGTTCTTGCCGTCGCGCTCGATGCGGTTGATGCCGACATCGATCACCGTGGCGCCGGGCTTGATCCAGTCGCCGCGCACCATCTCGGGCCGTCCCACGGCCGCGACCACGATATCGGCCTGGCGCACGACGCCGGGCAGGTCCCTGGTGCGCGAATGGGCGATGGTGACGGTGCAGTTGTCCTGCAGCAGGAGCTGGGCCATCGGCTTGCCGACGATGTTGGAGCGCCCGACGATCACCGCGTTGGCGCCTTCCATCTTCTTGCCCAGGTGGTCGCGCAGCATCATCTGGCAGCCCAGCGGCGTACAGGGGACCATGGCGTCCTGGCCGGTCGACAGGCGCCCGGTGTTGATGACGTGGAAGCCGTCGACGTCCTTGGCCGGGTCGATGGCGTTGATGATGGCGTTTTCGTCCACCTGGCTGGGCAGGGGAAGCTGCACCAGGATGCCGTTGACGCGGGGGTCGGCGTTCAGCTCCTCGACCTTGGCCAGCACCTCGGCGTGGCTAGCGGTATCGGGCATGCGGAACTCGAAGCTCTCCATGCCGGCTTCCACCGTGGATTTGCCCTTGGAGCGGACATAGACCTGGCTCGCCGGGTCCTCGCCGACCAGGACCACGGCCAGCCCCGGCGTGATGCCGTGCTGCGCCTTCAGTTTGGCGACCTTGGCCGCCACGCCCTCGCGCACCTTGGCCGCAAACGCCTTGCCGTCGATCAGTTCTGCCGTCATGTCACCGTCCCGAGCCAGTGTTGAATCCGTTGGGCCACCTCCGGCCCGCCGTCGATCTCCAGAACCTTGCGCCGGTCCTTGGCGCCGGCCACCACCGCAAGCGAGGAGGCGGGCAGACGCCAGGTCTTGGCGAGGAGCTTGATGAGCGCCCGGTTGGCCTTGCCTCCCTCGGGAGGTTCGGTGACCCGCACTCTTAGGAATGCCTTGCCCGCGGCGTCAAGCTCGACACCGCCGGTCTCGTTGCGCCCGGCCCCCGGTTGCAGCCGCACCGCAAGGCGCAGGCGTGAGCCCGAACTCTCGAGCGGCGATGTCACATGGTGCCCGCTGCGATGGGGATGAGCACATCGTTGACCAGGAAGATGCGCAGGAAGGTGAGCGCCAGGATGGCGACGATCGGCGAGAGGTCGAGGCCGCCGAGGCTCGGCAAGATACGCCGGATCGGGCCCAGCACCGGTTCGGTCAGGCGCCACAGCACCGTGCCGATCTGGCGCACGATGGGCTGGCGCGTGTCGACGATCTTGAACGAAACCAGCCAGCTCATCACGACCTGGGCGATCAGGATCCAGATGTAGAGCTGAATGACGGTGCTAACGAGCCAGATCAGGGCTTGCATGGGGCAGGAAACTCCGGATGGCGGTCGCGGCGTGCCGCGTCCCGGGCAGTCTAGCCGCTCCAGGCCGGCGGGTCAGCCCGGCGCCGACATGCGGGCGGCAGGAAGGGCGGTTGGGCCGTCAGTGGCCCACAGGCTGGATGACGCCGTAGTCGACCAGGCCGTAGGCGATGAGCTGGATTGCGACCGCCGTCAGCAGGATGCCGAAGACGATCTCGGAGACGATCATCTTGGTCGGGCTCATGCGCTTGGCGATCTTGTCGGTGTTGCGGAAGACCAGCAGGTCGAAGGCGCCGACCAGCAGCACCAGGCCGATGACCAGGACATAGGACCAGAACGAATGGGCCTTCTCGGAGGCGATGATCAGCACGGTCATGCCCACGGGGTTCAGCAGATAGGGCACGGCCAGCGGATAGACCGCCAGCTGGTGATGGTCGATGACCTTGGAGACTTCCTCATCGGCCTCGATGGGCGGCTCCTCCGGGCGGATCGTCATCTTCAGGGCCAGCAGCATCAGCACGATGCCACCGCCGATGCTGACCGCGCCGCCGGTCAGGTGCAGCAGCTTCATCAGCAGGGCGCCCGCCAGGAACAGCAGCAGCGCGGTGACGATGGCGACCGTCACCATGCGCGTGCCGATCTCGCGCGTCTTGTGGGGGTCCATGCCCTTGGTCTTTTCCAGGAAGGGCACGAGCGCGATCTTCGGGCCGATGCCGATCAGCAGCAGCAGAAGCAGGCCGGTGATCAGCTCGCCGTTGATGTGCTCGAAATTCATGGTCGCTCTCCCCCTTGGCCCCCGCAGCGGAAGCGCCAATCTGACAGGCAGCGCCATGTCCTGTCCATCGCCGCCCTCAGCTTGCTTGACAGCCAACCCCGGCCCACTTACATCCTCGCCACTCTCCGGGACCCGTGGGGCTGTAGCTCAGTTGGGAGAGCGTCGCGTTCGCAATGCGAAGGTCAGGGGTTCGAATCCCCTCAGCTCCACCACTCCCGCCCGGAAGGCCGCGGTTCGATCCGATCAGCCGATCGACGGCCAGTGGAAACCCTCACGCTCCACGACGCGGATGCAGGCATCGACGATGCCGGCGTCGTAGATCGTGCCGCGCCCGCGCCGGATCTCCGCGATGCCCTCGTCGAGCCCCAGGGAGGCCCGGTAGGGCCGGTGCGAGTTGATCGCCTCCACAACATCGGCAACACACAGCACCTTGGCTTCCTCGATGATCGCGTCGCCCTTGAGGCCGGCGGGATAACCGCTGCCGTCAATGCGTTCGTGGTGCTGCAGCACCATCTCGCGGATCGGCCAGGGGAAGGTGACGTGTTTGAGGATGTCGCCGCCCACCACCGGATGGGTCTTGATGATGGCGAACTCCACGTCGGAGAGCTTGCCCGGCCGGTTGAGGATTTCGGCCGGCACGGCGATCTTGCCGATGTCGTGGATCAGCGCGCCCAGGCGCAGCCCCTCCATGCGGTTATGGCCCCAGCCCAGCTCGCGGGCGATCTCCACCGACAGGAAGGCGACCCGCTGCTGGTGGCCCGCGGTATAGGGATCGCGCTGCTCCAGGGTCGCCGCGACCGCCTCGATGAGCGCCAGGGAGGAGCGCTCCAGGGCGTGCGAGACACGGGTCAGCTCCTCGTTCGTGCGCTGGTTGTCGAGCGCCAGGGCGAGATTATCCGCGAACTCCGAGAGCAGCGTCACCTCTTCCTCGTCGAAGGCGTCCTCGAACACGCTGTAGACGTTGATGACGGCCAGCGCCTTCTCATTGAGGCACACCGGCACCGCGACGCCGCTGAGCAGGCCATGGCGCGTCATGCGCCGGGCCCAGGGGCGATCGGCCTGGGCCGGGTCGGCGGTGTGCATGACCTGCGGCAGGCGGCTGCGGATCGCCGCGCCGGCGGGGCCTTGGCCCCGCTCGTCGTCCGCCCAGTGGATTTCCAGCCCCTCCATGTAGCCGGCCTGCGCGCCGGCCACGGCGACCGGGCGCACCAGACGCACGCCCCCTTCCTCGGGTTCCCCGATCCAGACCAGGGCATGGCCGCGCTGACGCACCAGGACGTTGCAGATCTCCTGCATCAGGGTGGGTTCGTCGTGCGCCTGCAGAATGGCGCCATGGCCGTCGAGCAGGGTGGCGCGGATCGCCGCCAGCCGCTCGGTTTCCAGTTCGGCGGCCTTGCGGCGGGTGATGTCGGTATGGGTGCCCGACATGCGCAGCGGCTTGCCGTCCTCGGTCCATTCCACCACCTGGCCGCGGTCGGCGACCCAGACCCAGGAGCCGTCCTTGTGGCGCATGCGCGCCTCGCAGTCGTAGTAGGGGCGTTCGCGGGCGAAGACCTGTTCCAGCTGGACGCCGGAGCGAGCGAGGTCCTCCGGGTGGGCGAACTTCTGCCAGGTGGCGATGCTCACCGGCTCCAGCTCGGCCAGGGTGTAACCGATGATCTCTGCCCAGCGTTCGTTGAAGACGGTCTCCCCGGTCTGGACGTTCCACACCCAGGTGCCCGCGCGCGTTCCCCAGAGAATCTCGGCCAGATGCTGGCGATCCCGTTCGGCGGCAGCCTGCGCCTCCCTGATATCGGTCACGTTGACGATGCTCACGGGCACGCTGCGGGCCGCCACCTCGGTGCGCGGCAGGGGAACCGAAATCACGGCGTCGATGCGCTCGCCGGCCAGGGTCTGCATGACCGTTGCGCTGCGGAAAAGCGCCTTGCCCTCCCAGAGGGCGCAGAGTTCCTCCACGTATGTTTCATGCGATTCGGCTGTGAATGTGCGCTGCAGATTGTGCTTCAGCTCGCGGGGACTCTTTGCGGCGAAGAGTTCGAGGCTGGCCGGATTGATGCGCTTGACCTCTATCTTGCCCGCCACTTCGGCGGCAAATTCGGGATGCTCGCGCATATGGCTGCGCAGATCGGTCACGCCGGCTTCACGCAGTTCCGAAAAGCTGCGCAGAACGCCCGTCAGGTCCTCGTCCCACAGGGATATTGCGGCGCTGTCGAACAGGCGGCGGAAGCGATCCTCGCTCTCGCCGATTATCAGGTCGACCTCGCCGATCTTCTCGAACTCCCGCAGCATCAGGCCCAGAGCCACTGTGGCCGCGGTGAAGATCAGCACGTAGGGCAGGGCGACCTCGCCCAGGATGACGTCGACGAAGTCGAGCGGCAGCAGCATGAACCAGGCCAGGGCAAGGATGTGGACGGTCAGTCCCAGGGCCAGCAGTGGCAGGAACAGCGTGCGCGCCGAACCTGGCCGGGAAACGAGCCGGGAGGCGATGCAGCCCAGGATCACGCTGCTGGCGATCACCGCGACGCCGACCGGGGCGCCGCCGCCGCCCAGCCACAGGCGGTAGGCCGCGGCGATGGCGCCGGCGATCAGGCCGGCGAGCGGCCCCCAGAAGAAGGCCGAGAGGCTCAGCACCACCGAGCGGCCGTCGAAGATGATGCCTTCGAGTGTCCACACCGGCACGATCATCGAGGCCATCGCGACAAGGCCGAACAGGATGCCCTGAAGCCAGGTGCGCGAGGCGAGGTTGCCGGGAAAGCGCTTGGTGATCAGCCACTGAAGCAGGCAGAGCGCAGCAATAAAACCAATGTTGTGAACAAAGGGGTGAAACACTGATGGTGACTCTCCTGGAGGCCTTTGAAACCAGTTCCGACAGGCACTCTACGCCCTTGCGTCGAGTCGCAAGCAACTGTCATTCAT
>CALLQH010000248.1 GCA_938014945.1 uncultured bacterium
ACAACCAAAGGTGGTATCTCTACACGCTCTCCGGCGGTCACCGGGCCGTTGCGGCAGATCGGGCGATCACGGGCCCATGTCGCTTCCGGAAGGGTCGGCAGGAAGGCTTTCAGAAGTCGGTCGGCTGGCCGCCTTCTTCGATGCGGCGCGCGACGAAAGCCTCCAGCTCCTCGCGGATCGCCGGGTCCATGGGCGGTTCAGCGTATTCGGCCAGGGCCTGTTTCCACATCCGGTTGGCCTTCTGCTCGGCCGTGGGGGAGCCGGAGGCCTGCCACTGCTCGAAGGTGCGCCAGTCCGACAGGACCGGGGGATAGAAGGCGTGGGCGTAACGCTCCATGGTCTGCTTGTTGCCGAAGAAATGGCCGCCCGGGCCGACCTCGCGCATGGCCTCGATGCCCAGCGCGTCCTCAGTCATTTCCAGGGGATTGAGAAACTCCTGAATGGTCTGCAGCAGTTCGATGTCGACCATGTACTTCTCGTAGCCCGCAACCAGGCCGCCCTCCATCCAGCCCGCGGCATGAACGATCATGTGGCCGCCGCCCATCACCGCGCCCCACAGGGAAAAGACGCTCTCCCACGCCGCCTGGGCATCGACCGAATTGGCCGCGTTGGTGCTGGAGGTGCGGTAGGGCAGCCTGTAGCGCCGCGCAAGCTGGCCGCCGACGAGGCAGGCCTTCATGTATTCGGGCGTGCCGAAGGCCGGTGCGCCGGACTTCATGTCGACGTTGCTGGTGAAGCCGCCATAGACGAAGGGCGCGCCGCGCCTGCTGAGCTGGTGGATGGTGAGGCCGCACAGCGCCTCGGCGTTCTGCTCGACGAGCGCCCCTGCCATCGTCACCGGCGCCATGGCTCCCGCCAGGGTAAAGGGCGTGACCACCAGGCACTGGTTCATGCGCGCGGTCTCGACGATCCCCATGGTCATCATCTCATCGAGCTTCAGCGGCGAGTTGGTGTTGATGCCGACGGTGACGGAGGGCTCGCGGTCGAGCTGTTCGCTGCTGATGCCGCGGGCGATGCGCGCCATCTCGATGCCGTCGAACAGGCGCGCCCGCCCGGTCGAGCTCGCCGCGCCCGCCTTGTCGGTCAGCGTCGCCTTGGCGAAACCCAGCTTCAGGTGGCGGATCGAGGCGTGGACGTCCAGCGCATCGACGGCATAACCCGCGCTGTGGATGCAGTTGAAGTGCTGGGCGAGCTTCAGGAAATTGCAGGAATCCGCGAAGCTGCCCGGCCGCCGCCCCTTGTCGAGGTCGCTGCAGTTGGGCGGGCCGCCGACAGGGCGGAAGGTGAAGGCATCGCCGCCGATCTGGGTGTGGTGTTCGGGGTTGCGGGCGTGGAGCGTGAAGACCTCCGGCGCGCTGCCGATGGAGGCCTCGACGATCTCGCGCCCGATCTTGACCAGGTCACCCTTCACGGTGGCGCCCGCGGCCTTGAGCATGGCGCGCGCCTCCTCGTGGAGGATTTCCATGCCCAGGTCCTCGAGCACGGTCAGCGAATGGCTATGGATGCTCTCGATCTCGTCGGCCGACAGCAGGTCGACGGGCGGGAAGGGGCGCCGCGGCTGTTTCCACGGCATCTGCTGGATCGCCGGAGCCGCGCCATCGCCCTGCGCCCGCCGCCCGCGCCGCCGCCCGGTCGTTGCCTCGCCAGCCTCGTCCATCGCCGTGCTCCCTGCCTGCGCGATGAAACGCTAGTCCCGTCCCGCATGGCGCGCCAGCGTCTCCATCCCTCTGCTGTCATTCCAGACGGGCCGTTGGCCCGATCTGGAATCCATGCTGTGACCTCGCCACCGGCACCACAGCGCGAGCGCTTGCGGACCTCCGCGTCACAGCATGGATTCCAGATCTGCGGCGCTGCGCGCCTTGTCTGGAATGACGGTGGAGGGGAAAGGCGGGCGGTCAGAAATCCGTCGGCTGGCCGCCTTCTTCGGTGCGGCGGGCGACGAAGGCTTCCAGTTCCTCGGCGATGGCGGGATCGATCTCGGGCTGCACATAGGCGTCCAGCGCCTGTTTCCATACCCGGTTGGCCTTCTGCTCGGCGGTCGGCGAACCGGCCGCCTGCCACTGCTCGAAGTTGCGCCAGTCCGAGAGCACCGGGGAATAGAAGGCGTCGGTGTAGCGCGCCAGGGTCTGGGCAGCGCCGAAGAAGTGGCCGCCGGGGCCGACCTCGCGCATGGCCTCGATGCCCAGTGCGTCCTCGCTCATGTCGAGCGGGTTGAGGAATTCCTCGACGGTCTGCAGCAGATCGATGTCGACGATGAACTTCTCGAAGCTCGCCACCAGACCGCCTTCCATCCAGCCTGCGCCATGGGCGATCAGGTTGCCGCCACCCATGATCGCGCCCCACAGGGAAAAGACGCTTTCCCACGCCGCCTGGGCATCGACCGAGTTGGCGGCATTCGTGTTCGAGGTGCGGTAGGGCAGCTTGTAGCGCCGCGCGAGCTGGCCGCCCACCAGACAGGCCTTCATGTATTCCGGCGTGCCGAAGGCCGGCGCGCCCGACTTCATGTCGACGTTGCTGGTGAAGCCGCCATAGACAAAGGGCGCGCCGGGTTTGGCGAGCTGGCTGATCGCGAGACCGGCCAGCGCCTCGGCATTCTGCTGCACCAGGGCGCCGGCCATCGTGACTGGCGCCATGGCGCCGGCAAGCGTGAAGGGGGTCACGACGCAGACCTGGCCCATGCGCGCCATCTCGATGATGCCCATGGCCATCGGCCCGTCGAGCTTCAGCGGCGAGTTGGTGTTGACCACCGTATGGCAGGACGGCTCCTTCAGGAGCTGTTCGTGGCTGATGCCGCGCGAGATGCGCGCCATCTCGATGCCGTCGAACAGGCGCTCGCGTCCGGTCGCGGAGGTGAAGCCGACCTTGTCGGTGAGCAGGATGCGCGCCTGCGCAATCTTCAGGTGGCGGATCGAGGCGTGGACATCGGAGGCATCGACGCCCGGCCCGGCGATGTGGATGCAGTTGAAGTACTGGCACAGCTTGAAGAAGCGCTCGCCGTCGGCCAGACGGCCCGGCCTGCGGCCGTTGTCGAGGTCGCTGCAGTTCGGCGGTCCGCCGACCGGCGTGAAGACGATGGCGTCGCCGCCCATCTGGAAGGAATGCTCGGGATTGCGCGCATGGACGGTGAAGCTTTCGGGTGCCAGGCCGGTGCTGGCCTCGACGATCTCGCGGCCGATGCGCACCATCTGCCCATCCACGATGGCGCCCGCGGCGGCGAGCAGGTCGCGCGCCTCGGGCAGCAGGATCTCCATGCCGATGTCTTCCAGGACGGTGAGGGCTGCCTGATGGATCTGCTCGATCTCGTCGGCCGAAAGCAGGTCGACCGGCTTCATGCGCAGGCGCGGCTGTTTCCAGGGAAGCTGGGGGATGACGTGGCCGGGTGCGCTGTCCGCGCTGCGCCTGCCGCCGCCGCGCCGCCGTGCCGTGCGTTCTTCTGCCGCCTGGGCCATGGTTCCCCCGCCTGTCTGCCGTGGGCGAAGCTTAGGACTGGCGCGCGCCGGCTGCCATAGGCGACTGGGGTTCTTCCGACGGCGCTCCGGCCGGGGGGAGGAATGCTCAGGCGTTGCGCCGTCCGGGCTCCGTGGCCGACTGCGTCGGGGTCTCTTCCTCCACCACCAGGTTCTCCTCCCCGGCGGCCGCTGCGGCATCGACTCCCTGCACCTGCAGCGTCGCGTGCGCTTCGGCCGGTTCCTCCGTGCCCTTCATCTCCGCTGCGACCCGGGAGAGGTGGTGCGGGGCGATGAAGCCGTGCTCGGCGGCATGGCGGGCCATGGCCAGGCTGTCGACAGCAAGCACCAGCGTGCTGCCGGCCTCGGCGACCTTTTCGGCCAGGGTTTCGATGTCCCGGTCCCGTTCGGCGCCGCGCCCCACGTTGCGGATATAGACCGCATGGACCCGGCCGGGATGTTCCGCGACCAGTTCGGCATAGATCTCCGGGTCCTTCTGGCCGCTGTCGCCGATCAGGACGAAGGGCACGTCGTCGTAGATCGCCAGCATGCGCCGGATCAGGCTTGCCTTGTGCTCCTTGGCGCGGCGCGGCAGCGGGTGCTGCAGGCTGAGTCCCCATTCCCTGAGGAACAGGATCGGGCCGACAGGAATGTCATGCAGCCGGAAGAAGGCCTCCAGGGTGCCGTAGAGCGACCACGGCGCGCGCGAGACGTAGATCAGCGCATTGCGTTCGGTGTCGTCGGGGCCGAGATGGAAGGCGCGGTAGAGCTCCGCCACGCCGGGAAAGGCGACGCGGCTCTCGGCGCTCTGCATGAACAGCCGCCACATCATCACCGCCTTGTTGATCACGCCGGTCAGCATGATGGTGTCGTCGATGTCGCTGATGACGACGTGGCGCATGCCCGGTGGCGGCACGAAGACCTCGCCCTGTGCGGTGCAGGTGCCATCGGCCAGGGCCAGCCGCACCGGCTGCCAGCCGCCTTCGCAGTCGGCGAGTTCGGGGAGCGTCTCGTGGACCTGGAAGTAGCCGAGGCGGTCCGTGCGCGTGCGGAAGCTGCGGCCGGCGATCTCGACCACCACCTCGCGGTCGCGCAGGCCGCGGCGCAGCGCACGGCAGACCACCTCCCACAGGCGGCGCCAGCGGGAAGCGGCGGGCCGGCCGCGGCCGAACGTCGGCTCGCGGAACACCTGTCCCATCAGGAAGAATTCGGCGCGGTTGGCGAAGCCGCGATAGGGCTGAAGGATCAGGGTCAAGAGAGGGATTCCGTGGCTTTGCCTTCGTTAGATGGTGTCGCGAACGAAAGTTGCAGGCTTGTTGCTGCCATTCGGAGGAGTGAACGCGGCGGCGCCGCTCCCGTGCCAGGCTTGCCATCGCGCGGCGAACCGGAACAGGCTGCGGGCCGGGCGCTGGCCCGCAGCAGCATGGAGAAGAGCATGGAACTGGGTCTTGCAGGCAAGGGCATCATTGTCACCGGGGGATCGCGCGGCATCGGTCTGGCCATTGCGGAGGCCTGCGCCATGGAGGGCGCGCATGTCGCCATCTGCGGGCGCACGCCCCGGCATCTGGAAGCGGCGCGGGAGCAGCTGGCCGCTCACGGCGGCTCGGTGCATGCGGCGATCTGCGATGTCGGCGATGCGCAGGCGATCGCAGCCTTCATCGAGGAGGCGGCAGGGGCGCTCGGCCGGCTCGACGGCCTGGTCAACAATCCCTCCGGCTTCGGCAGCGCCGACGACGAGGAAAGCTGGAAGCGCAGCCTGGATGTCGATCTGATGGGCACGGTGCGGGCCACCTGGGCGGCGCTGCCGCACCTGAAGAAACAGGGCGGCGCCATCGTCAACACCACCTCGATCTCGGGCATCGGCGCCTCGGGCAACATGTCCTACGGCGCAGCCAAGGCGGCGGTCATCCAGCTCACCCTTTCCCATGCCAAGGCGCTGGCCGCCGAGGGCGTGCGCGTCAACACCATCGCGCCGGGCTCCATCGACTTCCCCGGCGGTGTCTGGCAGCAGCGCAAGGCCTCCAACCCGGACGTCTATTACGCGACGAAGGATTCCATCCCGTCCGGCCGCTTCGGCGAGCCCGAGGAGGTCGCCCGCGTCGCCGCCTTCCTGCTCTCGGATGCCGCAAGCTGGGTCACCGGACAGGTCATCTCGGTGGACGGCGGCCAGAACCTTTAGCCTGTCGGGCGTCTGCGCGGCGCAAGTCATGCCGCAATCGGCGGTCTGCCCTGCATTCGTGACGATTGCCGTTGTCACGTGCCTCGGCTACAACCCGCCCACATCCTGAACCGGCACGACAGACAACGGAGCGGCTCTTGGCCTCCTATCAGTACATCTATGTCATGAAGGGCCTGACCAAGGCCTATCCCGGCGGCCGCGAGGTCCTCAAGGACGTCTGGCTCAGCTTCCTGCCCGGCGCCAAGATCGGCGTGCTCGGCCCGAACGGTGCCGGCAAGTCGACCCTGATGAAGATCATGGCCGGCGTCGACAAGGAGTTCAACGGCGAGGCCTGGGCCGCCGACGGCGTGCGCGTGGGTTATCTCGCCCAGGAGCCCGAGCTCGACCCGAGCCTCGATGTCATGGGCAACGTCATGATGGCCATGGCCGACACCAAGGCCCTGCTCGACCGCTTCAACGAGGTCTCAGCGCGTTTCGCCGAGGAGATGACCGACGACGAGATGAACGCGCTGATCGAGGAGCAGGGCGAGCTCCAGGAGAAGATCGACGCGGTCAACGGCTGGGAGATCGAGCGCACCCTGGGCATCGCCATGGACGCCCTGCGCCTGCCGCCCGCCGACGCCGACGTCACCAGGCTCTCGGGCGGCGAGAAGCGCCGCGTGGCGCTCTGCCGCCTGCTGCTGTCCAAGCCGGACATGCTGCTGCTCGACGAGCCGACCAACCATCTCGACGCCGAGAGTGTGGCCTGGCTGGAGCGCTTCCTGGAGGACTACGAGGGCACGGTCGTGGCGATCACCCATGACCGTTACTTCCTCGACAACGTCGCCAGCTGGATCCTCGAGGTCGACCGTGGCCGCGGCATGCCCTTCGAGGGCAACTACTCGGGCTGGCTGGAGCAGAAGAAGAAGCGGCTGGAGCAGGAGAACCGCGAGGACATCGCCCAGCAGAAGGTGATCCAGCGCGAGCTCGACTGGGTGCGCGACACGCCCAAGGCCCGCCAGGCCAAGGGCAAGGCGCGCCTGGCCGCCTACGAGGAGCTGCTCGCCGAGAGCCAGAAG
>CALLQH010000249.1 GCA_938014945.1 uncultured bacterium
GCCTCCCGCCAGCGCTCCGCGCAGCGATCCTCGCGGGCATCGATCTTCTGGTTGGCGAGCGCCGCAGCTTGACGGGCTTCGTGGTCGATACTCGTGCTAAGACTTTTCATATCTTGGCCGAGCCTCGCGCACGGTTTGAAGTGAACGTTGTTATGGGGTTGCTTCAAATTGCAGCCGACGGCGCAGCCTCTGCTGGACGCCGATCCGAGATTCAAAAGGCTGACAGGAACATCCGATGGATTATCAAGCGGCGAAGATTGGAGCCCTCACCACCTCCCAGAGTATCCTTGGGGGACGCATTGTTGGGGCCTTACGCGGAGCTGGCTTGGAAGTCGTCGCGATCCTCGACCCCACACCGACATCCGCCCGCGAGGCCAAGATTCACGAACTTCGTACGGGCGGGCGACTTCCCCCTATTCCATTGCCGCATGTGCAGCGCCTCGAAGTCGCAGACCACAACTCCGCTGCAGATCAGATTGCGGGCGCAGGTTTCACGATGCTCGTGAACGCCGGCACGCCGCACATTTGTCGTCCACCGCTACTCCGGGCAGCCCCCTATGGGATTCTCAATTGCCATCCCGGTCGATTGCCGGATTTTAGAGGTTCCTGCGCTGTGGAACATGCCGTCTTAGAAGGCAAGGCCGTGGCAAACACTGTGCACGTAATGACAGAAGGCATTGACGAGGGACCGATCTACGCCATCGAAGACGTCTCGATGGATGCTGTTTCCTCTTACGAAGACCTTAGGGTAGAAACCTATCTTGCGGGTTTCTCACTGCTTGCTCGAACCATTGTTCGAATTCTCTCTGGCGAATTGCAGCCGATACCGCAACACAATGGGCGCACGTATCGCCCGGTCAGCGACATGGAGATGGAGCGTGTGATCGAGATAGTGGCAAAGGCGACAGCCCACATATCAACCTAAGCGGAACGGCGAAACCTCGAGTGACCATTTCGCCGGATTCACCACGACGTTTGTGGCGACTGCTCCGGACCCCCTGTTCGGAAGCGCAATGCTCTCATCAACGATCAACGTGTATTGGGTTGCAGAGCAAAGGAATGCAAACCCGCCCGAAGTTCCATCGGTGAAGGCAACTGAGGGCAAGATCACCCGATCTCCCAGCGCATAGCCCAGGTCCCCGCCCGCATCCGTGCACTCCAGCACCACCTTGAAGAAGTCCGGCTCCCCGCCCAGGCCGTGCGTCACCGGTGTCTTCGGGCCCGTGGTCAGCGGCGGGTTGTAGGTCGTGGTCGGGCCGCGCAGCAGCATGCCGCCGCTGGCCTTGCTCGTGTCCACGGTGTCGAGGCGGCTGGCCACCAGGTCGGTGAAGATGGGGGTCGCACCGGCGGGCGCCACCTGGATGACGTATTCCAGCTTCGTCGTGGTGTAGCTCGCTGCAATGCCCGAACTCACGTCCAGGGTCTGGCGCAGGCCCCAGCGCACGCTGGGATGGCCGTCGGCATCCACGGCATCGCCGCCGGCAAAGCTGTTGGAGACAAAGCCGGAGAACCACACCGCCGTCGTGCCGTCATCGGAGAGCTTCACATGGACGCGCCGGTTGAAGGCGTGCGCGGCGCCGTCGCCGTCCATCTCGCTGGCCGAGCCGCCGGCGGCGCGCTGGCCCTGGGAGGTCCAGATCTCGCCCATCTCGACACCGCCCACGGAGCCCGCGGCCGGCCAGACCAGGCGGTCGGGCAGACCCGCCTTGTGGACGTTGGAGACGCCGGCTGCCGCCGCCGCGCCCTGGATGCGGAAGTGGGAGATCGCCTCGAAGCCGCCGATGATGTCGGGAAAGCCGTTGGTACCCAGATGGATCGCCAGGGCGCCGTTGTCCTTGGTCGCCTCGTAGCGCGAGAGGATGCCGTATTCGGCATCCCAGTAGAGGTTGGTGGCGATCCACAGCCCGTCCATCCACGAGATGTCGTAGTCGGTCGTGCCAGGGGCGCCGCCGCCAACATTGTCGTTGAAGGTCGATGTCGCCCCCACCACCGTGAAGATGCGCCAGGGCAGCGCCGTGGTCGGATCGAGGTCGAGTCCCGGCAGGCCCAGGGTGGCGCGCGCCGCGGCGGCATCGCCGTCGTCGAGCAGGCCGTTCATGAACACCGAAACCGGATTGAGATCGCCCGAGGTGCCCTGCGCCGCCACGGGCCGCCCCTCCCCGTCGAAGGCCAGGAAACGCCCGGCGCGCTCGGCATCGATCGGCAGCTCCAGGCTGTCGGCGGCATCGGTGCGGGGCACCGCCAGCGCCCGGCCGATCGCCTCGCCGAGCTGCTGGGCGATCATGGTCAGCTTGTCGAGCGCCCGCTCGTGGGTCTCGGCGGGGAAGCGCCCGGCTTCCTGATAGTCGGCCTCCTGAGTCGCCGGCACGGCGCGCACGATGACCAGGCTCTCGCCCGCCGTCAGGTCATGGCCGGCAAGGATGGTGAGCGTGCCGCCCCCACCGTCGGCATCGGCTACGAGGCTGTAATGCGTACCCTCGACCCAGGGGATCTCCTTGCCCTCGGCATCGCGCCGGGTGACGGCGATATGGGTATTGTCGAGGAAGGGAAAGTCGATGGGATAGGGCGGCGTGGTGCCCTCGCCGGCGACATAGACATGGCGGGCCAGGCTGCTGGAAACGGTCATTGCATGACTCCAGATAGAAGGGAGTGGGAAGGGCGGGAAAGAAAGGCCCTCAGATGACGCCGCTGGCCATCAGGCTCTTGCCGATGCTCTCGGCCTCGCCCAGCAGGTCGGACGTGCGCCGGGCGCGCCTCAGGCGCGCATCCATCTGATCGGAGGCCGCATTGACGGCTCCCTGGTAGCGCACCATCCGTGCCTGCAATTCGTCCTCGCGGGCTTTTTCCTCCAGCGCTTCCAGAGGCGAGCCGGTCGGCGCGACGCCTGCGGCGGCAAAACGTCCGCGCAGGGCCGCACTGCTGCGCGCCGCGTCTCGCCGTTCCGCGGCTTCCTGCTGGCGGGCATAGGCTGCGGTGGCCGCAGCCTGCTGTTCGGCAAACCGGGCCTGGGCCGTGGTCGACTGCGCATCGATCAGCGGGCGCGCGAGCGAAGTGCCCATCACCAGGGCCGGACCTAGGCTGTTGGACATGCGAGCCTCCCGCGGGCAAGCCGCATGAAGTCGTGACCCATGGGGCCGTATCCCTTCATTTCTCCCTCCTCCTTGAAGTACAGTCGGGCGAGCCAGCGCCGCCCCTCTCCGTTGTCGGTGCGCACGCTGGCCTGGATGCGGTGCAGCCCGTGTTGCGCCTCGGCCTCGGCAAGCCGTGCCGCCACCATCCGGTGCAGGGGGAGGGCAAAGGACCCAAGGCCCGCCGCGCTAAGGCTCCAGGCCTCGCCGACGCCGCGCCACAGCAGCACGACGCCGCCGCAGGCGACTGGCGACCCGTCCAGGCACAGCGTCCAGGCCGGTCCGGCGGTCACCGCCGCCACGGCGTCATCGGGGTTCGTGCTGCCATCGGCGGCGAACACCGGCGCGGCGACGAAGGCCTCCAGATGCTGCGGCGCAAAGGCGATGCAGGTCAGCGCCGCGCTCATGGTTCGTGCGCCGCAAGCTGCATCACCAGCGACAGCACGGTCAGCGGCAGCGGCAGGTCGTGGGCCAGCACCACCCGGCCCTGCCGGTTCCAGCCGCCGCGCAGGGCGACACGCATGTCGCCGGTCAGCAGGGGCGGCGGCCCGTCCATGGCATCACCGGAGGAGCGGAACGGCAGGGTGTCGAGGCGCTCCCCATCCGTGCCCGCCTTCAGGCCCAGCGTGCGCCACAGGCGGGCGACCAGGCGGTGGATGCGCTTGCGCCGGCCCTGGGCGGTGCCCTCGTCGGCGCCGGCCTCCACGGGCAGGGTGCGGATTGCCGCGTCGTAGGCGAGCCCGGCATGGACGCGGGTCGCCGCCGCATTAAGCGTCACCGCGCCGCCCGTCACGACCTGGGGCGCCACCACGGCGCCATCGGCCAGCAGCACCACCGTTTCGCCCTCCAGATGCTCCAGGCCGGAGATCTCGTCTGCGGGATCGTCGAGCGACCACACCCCCGACGCAAAGGGCCCGGTAAGGGCAAAGGGCACGATCACATCGACCGTCGCCGCGGACGGCCCCGCTATCGCTGTGATGCGCCCCCGTCCACCCGCCGCGCTCAGCAGCTTGCCGACATCCCCGGCCTCGAAGATGCCGGGGCTTGCCGCGGCCGCGACATCGCCGCCCGTCGCCGCCGACAGGCTCAGCACCGCGGCGGGATAACTGCGCCCGTCATAGGTCAGCCCGCCGTCGACGAAGAAGGCGTCCTCCTGCGGCGTCGCCGCGCCGAACGCCAGTTCCTTCATCTCCACGGTGCGCCGGATCGTGCCGTTCACATTGCGCCGCGCCACGATCCACAGCCGGTCCTCGCCCTCGGCGGGGCTGGGGAGCGCCGTCACGCTCTCGACCGCGCCGTCGGTGCCGCCGATGACATGGCGGTGCCAGGCCACCACATCCTGCGAGCGGTCATAGGTCATGCCCAGCAGCACGCCGTCACCGCGCACGCACCACAGCACGGAGTCCGGCTCCTGCTGGTAGCTCATGTCGATGATGCCCTCGCCGGTCAGGTGTTCGGCGAGCAGCGTCAGGTCCGGCGCCACCAGGCTGTCGGCCTCGAAGCTGTAGGCGAGTTCCCGCACCTTGCGCCCGGCCCGCTGCAGGAAGAGCACGGCGCTGCCCACGCGATGGGGCTGCAGCGCGGCGCTGCCGTAGGTCGTCTGGCGCTTGACCTGAACGTTGGTCGGCGTGATCGGTGCGTCGTTCGATGTCGTGCGCATCTGCCACTCGCCGCCCACCGTGCCGATCATCAGGGTCTGGCCCGCGTTGATCCAGCGGATGGCGTTGACCTGGTCGGCCGCCAGGGTGAAGGCGAAGGCATCGTCGTCGTCGGCACCCGGCTCGAAGGTCTCGAAGTCGGCGATGCGGGAGCCGTCGATGCGCTGGGGAAAGTCGCGCGTGCCGGCAAAGATCAGCCGCTGTTCGTAGAAGGTGACGGTCGCGGGATAACCCGTGGTCGCCGACCACAGCCCCAGGCGCCAGGCCGCCGTCGCCGCCGTGCTCGAAAATGCCTTCTCCACCGCCACCGTGACATGGGTCACGTCGGCCACCGCCGTAATCCGGCCCCAGCCGTGGTTGCTGCCGTGCTCCAGGCGCAGCGAACGCCCGACATCGCCGGCCAGGAACCCCTGGCCGCCGTTGATCCCCGCCGTGCCGCTGGCGGTGACGGTCACGCTGCCGCTGGTGGCGCTTGCCGCCATGGTCGTCGCGCCGACGTTGGCGTCCAGATACGGCCCGTCGAGAAAGGCGATCTCCTCCAGCGTCCAGTCGACATGGCTGGTGCGCGACAGCTTGCGCGGCGCATGGTCGGGGTGGACGAGGTAAAGCACGTCGGCCGACTGCGCCGTCTGCACCGCGAAGATCTCACCCGCGCCCCAGGGCGTGGCGATCTGCAGCGGCACGCCGCCCGAAACGATCTGCCCGCCGTCGCGAAAGAAGCGCATCAGATTGCCGCCCAGCTCCAGCACATAGGCCTGGACGACGGAGAACTCGAAGGGGATCAGCCGCGAGGCCGCAGCGTCGGAGATTGCCGGCGCGACATGGCGGAAGCCCGTGCGCTTGGCCGCGCCGCCATGGGGCAGCACGGTCAT
>CALLQH010000250.1 GCA_938014945.1 uncultured bacterium
CGGCGGTTCAAGGCAAGCCTAGTCCTCGCGGCCCGCCGTGTCGCCCTCGGCGGAAGCGGCCTTCTTGGCGGCGGCCTTCTTGGCCGGCGCCTTTTTTGCGGCAGCCTTCTTCGGAGCAGCCTTCTTGGTCGCAGCCTTCTTGGGCGCCGAGCCCTTCTCCAGCTCGGAGATTCGGGCGGCCAGCCGCTCGTTCTCCTGGCGCGCAAGGGCAGCCATGTCGCGCACGACGTTGAATTCCTCGCGGCGGACCAGATCCATGCGCGCGAACATCGCCTCGAAATGCTGGCGCATGCGCGCCTCGGCCTCTTCGCGCATGCCGCCGGCGGCCGACATGGCGCCCGACATCATGCGGGTGAGGTCATCGAAAAACTTGTTCTCGGTCTGCATTGGGGTCTCCCCGGGTCATGTCTCCTGCATATGGCGTTGACGGGCGTCTCGCGCAACGGTTGCCGGGGACGGGGGCCGCCCGTATGGTCGGCGACCGCAATTCCCCGGCCCAGGCCATGTTCGCGCTTGCCTTTCCCTCCATCGACCCGACGCTCGTCGAGATCGGCCCGTTCGCCATCCGCTGGTATGCCCTGGCCTATATCGGCGGCATCCTGCTGGGCTGGCGTTATGCGCTCGTGCTGGCCCGCAGCTCGCCGGTCGCCTTCGAGCGCCGCGTGCTCGACGACTTCCTGCTCTGGGTGACGCTCGGCATCGTGCTCGGTGGGCGGCTGGGTTATGTGCTGTTCTACAAACCAGCCTATTTCCTTTCCCACCCGGCCGAGATCGTCTTCGTCTGGCAGGGCGGCATGTCGTTCCACGGCGGCATGCTGGGTGTGGTCATCGCCATCATCCTGTTTGCCCGCCTTCGGCGGATTCCCCTGCTGGCCCTGGGCGACATCGTGGCCTGCGTCGTGCCCATCGGGCTGTTCCTGGGGCGCATCGCAAACTTCATCAACGGCGAACTCTTCGGCCGCGTCACCGACGTGTCCTGGGGTTTCATCTTTCCCCGCGGCGGCGATCTGCCGCGCCACCCCAGCCAGCTCTACGAGGCCGCGCTCGAGGGCATCGTGCTGTTCTGCGTGCTGGCGCTGCTCTGGCGCTTTACCGGCCTGAAGCGGCGGCCCGGCGCGATCGGCGGTGTTTTCCTGGTCGGCTACGGCCTGTCGCGTTTCGTCGTGGAATTCGCCCGCGAACCCGATCCCTTCCTCGGCTACCTGTTTGCCGGTGCGACCATGGGCCAGCTGCTCTCCGTGCCCATGATCGTGCTCGGGCTCTGCCTCATCGTCTGGGCGAGGCCCGTGCGCGAGGAAGCGGCAGCCCCGGCGGCTCCGACACCTGCGGCCGGCCAGAACAAGTCCAAGGCCTCGGCCCGGCGCCGGGCGAAGGGCAAGTCCGGCAGGCGATGAGCGCGCTCGACGAGGCGCTGGCCCGGCGCATCGCCCGCGAGGGGCCCATTTCCATCGATACCTTCATGGCCGCGGCTCTGACCGATCCCGAGCACGGCTACTACACCACCCGCGATCCCCTGGGCGCTGCAGGCGATTTCACCACCGCCCCGGAAATCAGCCAGATGTTCGGCGAGCTGATCGGCCTGTGGCATGCCGCCTGCTGGTTCGCCGCGGGCCAGCCCGCCCGTCCCGTGCTGGCCGAACTGGGACCGGGCCGTGGCACCCTGATGGCCGATGCCCTGCGCGCCATCACGCGGGCCTGCGGCGGCGTCCAGCCCTTCCGCATCCACCTGGTGGAGGCGAGCCCCGTGCTGGCGGCGCGCCAGAGGGCCGCGCTCGATGGCCACGAGGTCACCTGGCACGCATCGCTCGACGATCTGCCTGCCGACGGCCCGCTCTACCTGATCGCCAACGAGTTTCTCGACGCCCTGCCGATCCGCCAGTTCGTCGCCACGCCGACCGGCTGGCGCGAACGGCTGCTCGACTGGCGCGACGGCGGCCTCGTTCCGGTGATCGCGCCGAGCGAGACGCCTCTGCCCGCCATCGCCGCCGACCTGCCCGCGCAGGCCCCGCTCGGCCGTGTCGCCGAGCTTGCCCCGGCGCGCGAGGCCTGCACCGGCACCATCGCCCGGCGCATCGCCGCGCGCGGCGGTGCCGCTCTGCTGATCGATTTCACCGAACCCCGCCTGCCGCTTGCCGATACCCTGCAGGCGGTGCAGGGCCACGCCATGGTCGAACGTTTCGCCAATGCCGGCACGAGCGATCTCACCAGCGCTGTCGATTTCGCACCGCTCGTGCGGGTGGCCGGGGCCGCAGGCCTGGCGGTCCACGGACCGGTGGGCCAGGGCGCCTTCCTCACCGAACTCGGCATCGACCACCGCTGCGCCGCCCTGCAGCGTGCGGCGGGGCCGGAAGGCGCCGGCGCCATCGCCGAGGCGCGCGAGCGCCTTGTCGGCGGACACGCCATGGGCGAGGATTTCCGGGTCATGGCCATGCTTCCCACCGACCAGCCCCCGCCCGACGGCTTTGCGCCGCGATGATCGCCGCGCCGCAGCTTGCCGGGCTGGATGCCGTCACCCACGGCTTCTTCGACCGCACGGGCGGCGTCAGCGGCGGGATTTATGCCTCCCTCAACACGGGCCTCGGCTCCAACGACAAGCGCGAGGACGTCCTCGAAAACCGCCGCCGCGTTGCCGGGACCATGGCCGTCGCGCCAGAGGCCCTGCTTACCCTCTACCAGGTCCACAGCCCGGACGTGATCCATGTCCGCGCGCCCGGCGACAGCCAGGGCGTAAAGGCCGATGCCATGGTGACGACGACACCCGGCCTGGCCCTGGGCGTCCTCAGCGCCGATTGCGCGCCCGTGCTGTTTGCCGATGCCGATGCGGGCGTCATCGGCGCTGCCCACTCCGGCTGGGGCGGCGCCATTCGCGGCGTGCTGGAGGCCACGGTCGAGGCCATGGTCGGCCTGGGCGCGCGGCGCGAGGCGATTCGCGCCGTCATCGGCCCCTGCATCGCCCAGGCGAGCTACGAAGTCGGACCGGAATTCCTGGAGCGTTTCGTCACGGCGGACGCGGCCAACGCGCGCCACTTCGTGCCGTCGTCGCGCCAGGGCCACCACATGTTCGACCTGCCGGGTTATGCCCTCATGCGCCTGCGCGCGGCGGGGCTTGCCGAACCGGTCTGGCTGGGGCTCGACACCTGCGCCGACGACGCCCGCTTCTTCAGCTACCGGCGCAGTGTGCTGCGCGCCGAGGGCGACTACGGTCGACAGATATCAGCCATTGCCCTGCGCGGCTGAAGCCGTGGCCGGCGCGCCCCGGCTCAGCGCCCAGCGCAGGACGCCGTATCCCGCCAGGCCGGAGACCAGGGAACCGGCAAGCACGCCCAGCTTCACCATGGTGATGTATTCGGCGTTGTCGAAGGCAAGGCCGCCGATGAACAGGCTCATGGTGAAACCGACGCCCGTGAGCAGCGCGACGCCGTAGAACATCGCCAGGGTCGTGCCCTCCGGCTTGCGCGCCAGGCCGAGTCGGAAGGCAAGCCAGGTCATGCCGAAAACGCCGATCTGCTTGCCCAGGAACAGGCCCAGGGCGACACCCAGGGGGATCGAGGCGAACATCTGCCCGGCGCCGAAATCGGCCAGATGCACGCCAGCGTTGGCAAAGCCGAACACGGGCAGGATCATGAAGGCGACCCAGGGATGCAGCCGGTGCTCCAGATCGCGCAGGGGCGAATGGTCGCTGCCGGCCGCCGGCCTGATCGGAATGAAAAAGGCCAGGACGACACCAGCAAGGGTGGCATGGACGCCCGACTTCAGCACGCAGATCCACAGGAAGACGCCGACCAGGATGTAGGGCGCGATCTTGCGCACGCCCGCGATGTTGAGCGCCGCCAGCCCGGCGATGGCGAGCGCCGCCAGGGCCAGCGAAATCCAGGACATATCGGCGGTGTAGAAGATGGCGATGATCAGGATGGCGCCCAGATCATCGATGATGGCGAGCGCGGAAAGGAACACCTTCAGCGCCACCGGCACGCGCGAGCCCAGCAGCATCAGGATGCCCAGGGCAAAGGCGATGTCGGTTGCGGCCGGCACCGCCCAGCCGCGCAGGGCGACGTCGTCGCCCATGTTGAACAGCACATAGATCAGCGCCGGACCGGCCATGCCGCCGATGGCTGCCATGGCGGGCAGCACCGCCTGCTGGCGCGAGGCGAGTTCGCCCTCCAGCATCTCGCGCTTGAGCTCCAGGCCGACCAGAAAGAAGAACACCGCCATCAGGCCGTCGTTGATCCAAAGGATCAGCGGCTTGGCGATGCCGAAGTCGCCAACGGCCACCGAGACCGGCGTGGTGAGCAGAAGGTCGTAAAAGACCGCTGCAGGAGTATTGTCGATGATGAGCGCGGCGACCGCGGCAGCCATCAGAATGATACCGCCCGCACTTTCAAGCCGCAAAAACTCACGTAGCATCGACGATTCTCCCTTCAAATCCGTCCCGGACACGCCAGTTAGTTAGGGTCTCGGGCGGCAGAGCACCATACATCATGTCCCTTTTTCTCGTTTTCCTCGGCTTGGCGCTCCTTTTTGGGGGCGGCGAGCTGCTGGTGCGCGGCAGCGTCGCCCTTGCGCGCAGGCTGGGGGTTTCGGAAATCGCCGTGGGTGTGGTCCTGGTTGGCTTCGGCACTTCGGCGCCCGAGCTGCTGGTCAGCGTCGAGTCGGCCATTCTCAATCACCCTGAACTGGCGCTCGGCAACGTGCTGGGCAGCAACATCGCCAACATCCTGCTGATCGTGGGCCTGGCCGCTGTCGTGATGCCCATCCGGCTGTCGGCCGGCGTTGGCTGGCGCGAAGCCGCAATCGTTCTGGTGGCGACCTGCATCGTCACCGGCCTTGCCCTGGCCGGTCCCCTGGGGCTGTGGCAGGGCGTCGTGATGCTTGCCGCCCTGCTGGGCTACCTGGTGTTCTGCTGGCGTCTGGCCGCGCCCGAGGGCGCCGAGATCGCCGAAGAGGAAGGGCCGCCGACCTCCACCGGCAAGGCCTGCGTGCTGGCCCTGGGCGGCCTTGCCCTGCTGGTGCTGGGTGCCGACCTGCTGGTCGAGGGCGCCATCGACATCGCCCGCGACTTCGGCGTCAGCGAAAGCACCATCGGCCTCACCATCGTCGCGGTCGGCAGTTCGCTGCCCGAGCTGGCCGCCTCCGTCGTCGCGGCCTTCCGCGGCCGTCCCTCGGTCGCCATCGGCAACGTGCTGGGCTCCAACCTCTTCAACCTGCTGGGCGCACTGGGCATCGTCGCGGTCATCACGCCGGTCTCCACCGCCGGCGCCGATGTTCACTTCTCCCTGCTCGCCATGCTGGCGGTGACCGGCTGTTTCGTCGCGCTGATCGGCGCGCGCCATGTCGGGCGGTTGATCGGCGCGGTCTTCCTTGCGCTCTACGCAGGGTTCATCGTGCTCCATTTCGCGATCGCCTGAACCCGCGCAAACGTCTGGAGCGGGCGCGGCGCAGAGGGCAGGATGGTACCCCAACACGGAGACTGCCATGCCCCTGCACTTTGCTCCCAAGGAATACAGCGACCGGGTGGCCAACACCTGCGCCGCACTCGGCAAGGCGGGGCTCGACGGCCTGCTCATGTTCCGCCAGGAGAGCATGTATTACCTCACCGGCTACGACACCCAGGGCTTCGTCTATTTCCAGTGCCTGGTGATGACCGCCGACGGACGCACCGTGCTGCTGACCCGCTCGCCCGACATGCGCCAGGCGGCCTATACCTCCAACATCGAGGACGTGCGCATCTGGGTCGACCGCGACGGCGCCGATCCCTATGGCGAGCTGCGCGAGATCTGCCGCGAACTGGGCCTTGAAGGCAAACGTGTCGGCATCGAGCTGGAGGCCTATGGCCTGACCGGACGCAGCTGGGAGCGGCTGAAACCCGCGCTGGAGGATTTCTGCCGCCTGGAGGATGCCTCCGACCTCGTCTCCAACCTGCGTGTCGTCAAGAGCCCGGCCGAACTCGCCTTCATGAAAAACGCCGCCGAACTGGGCGATGCCGCCCATCGCGCGGGACGCGAGACCGCCGGCCCCGGCGTCTTCACCGGCGACGTGCTGGCGGCCATGCAGGGTGCTGTGTTTTCCGGCGACGGCGACTATCCCGCAACCCACTGGGTGATCGGCTCGGGCCCCTCGGCCCTGCTGGTGCGCTACCACACCGGGCGTCATCACCTGGCCGCCCAGGACCAGCTCATGCTGGAGTACGCCTCGTCCTACCGCCACTACCACACCGCCCAGATGCTGACGGTGCTGATCGGCGACCCCGACGACGAGCACAAGGCCATGTACGAGGCCTGCCGCGAGGCCCTGGCCGCCTGCGAGGACACGGTGCGCCCCGGCGCCACCATGGGCGACGTCTTCGATGCCCATGCCCGCGTCATGGACGACCACGGCTTCCGCGACCACCGGCTGAATGCCTGCGGCTATTCCATGGGCTCGACCTTCCCGCCCAACTGGATGGACTGGCCCATGTTCTTCCACGGCAACCCCGTGGAAATCCGCCCCAACATGACGTTCTTCCTGCACATGATCCTCGCCAATTCCGACAACCAGCACGGCATGGCCCTGGGCCGCACCGTGGCGGTCACCACCACCGGCTGCGAGCCCCTGCACCGCGCGCCGCTCGATCTCTGCGTGCGCTGAGCCGGGAAGCAGGAAAGGCGCCGCCTTGCCCTACATCATCATCTTCACGGTCCTGCTGCTGCTCGGCCTGATGGCAAGCTGCTTCATGATGTAGCCTCGCGGCATATCGTCGCGCGGGCGCCTCTGCTAAGAGGGTTGCCGCCCGCCGCCCCTCCTCCCCGGGTTGTCCATGTCCGAACTCGTCCTCGACCCCGCCGCGCGTTTCCGCAGTCTTGCGGCCGCGATCGTCGCAATGGGCGTGACCTCGGCGCTTTATGCCCTGTCGCTGCCTCTGTTTGCCGCGCGCCTGGACGCCATGGGCCATGGCGATGCGGTGATCGGCATCAACTCGGCGGCCCAGGCGATCTCGCTGATCCTGGTCGCGCCCCTGGCGCCGCGCCTGCTGCGCCGCTGGGGTCCGGCGGTCTTCATGCTGTGGATGCTGGCGGCGAGTTTCGTGCTGATCCTGCTGGTGCCGCTGTGGGAAAACGCCTGGTACTGGCTGGTCATGCGCCTGCTGCTGGGGGCGGCCACCGGCCTGCTGTGGATCGCGGGCGAAACCTGGATCAACGAGGCGGCCGACGACACCAGCCGGGGCCGCACCCTGGCGCTCTACGGCATCGCCGGCGCCGGCGGCACCATGGCCGGCTTCGGCATCCTCTATGCCGTGGGTCACGGCGGCTGGCTGCCGTTCCTGATCATGGAGGCCCTGATCCTGGTCTGCGCCGTGGCCGTCGCCGCGGCGATCCGTGTCGCCCCGCGCTTTGCCGACATGCAGACGCAATCGACCCTGGCGCTGTTCCGCGTTGCCCCGGCGCCCCTGCTGGTCAACCTGCTGGTCGCCGTCACCTTCGGTGCGCTGGCAACCTTCCTGCCGGTCTATGGCCCGGCCATCGGCGTGCCCCTGCGCGATGCCTTCCTGTTGCTTACCCTGCTGTCGGGCGGCGGCCTGCTGCAGTACCCCATCGGCTGGCTGGCCGATCACATGGACCGGCGCCTGCTGCTGGTCATCGTGCTGATCGTCATGGCCGCGCTGTTTGCCGTCATGCCTGCGGCACTCGCCGATGCCTTCTGGCGCTGGCCCTATGTCATCGTGCTGGGCGGCGGCATGATGGGCCTCTACACCCTCTCCCTCATCCTGCTCGGCCAGTACTTCCGCGGCGCCGATCTCAGCGCCGCCACGACCCTGTTCCAGGTCATGTGGAACACCGGCATGTTCTCGGGCCCCTTCGCCATCGGCTTTGCCATGGACAGCATCGGCGACCGCGCCCTGCCCTGGACCCTGGCGGTCTGCTACGGCGGCTTCCTCGCCTTCTATCTGCTGCGCATCGGCCTGGCGCGGCGGCGCGGCTGAACCGCGCTCAGGCGCGCACGTACTGGCGCGCGGGATCGATCTCCGGGCGGTAGTCCCAGCTTGTGCCGTTGCGCGCCATCGCCTCGTTGACGACGTTCTTCATCGGCAGACGCGCCCAGACGTCGCGCTCGATGAAATCGAGGTCGAAGGTGCCGCCGGTCACGACCCGGTTGAGCTCCTCCTCGATCGCCGCCACGGCGGGATCGCCGCTGCGGTTGATCCACTCGCCCGGGTCCTCCTCGATGTTGAAGAGCTGGCAGGGCGAGCGGTGGATGTAGATGTACTTCCAGGCGCCTTTGCGGACCATGAAACAGGGCCGCATGATGCCCTCGGCGTGATACTCGGAGATCACCGGCCGGTCCTCGAGCGCGGCGCCGCGAATCGCCGGCAGCAGGGAGCGCCCATCGAGCGGCGAAGCAGGCTGGATGCCAGCGATGTCGAGCAGGGTTGCCGAAAGGTCGATCAGGGAGACCGGCGTATCGACCTTCCGGGCCGGAGCGCCGGGCACATCGACGATCATGGGAATGCGCGTCGACCAGTCGTAGAGGCTGCGTTTCTGGATCAGTCCCTTCTCGCCCAGCATCTCGCCGTGATCGGCGGTGAAGACGATCACCGTGTTGTCGCGCTGGCCGGTCTCCTCCAGCACAGCGAGCAGTTCGGCGACCTTGTCATCGACATAGTGCGACAGCGCGCAGAAGCCGCGGCGCATCGCCCGCAGGTGCCGGGGATCGCGGATATCGTTGCGGTCGAGGCCAAACCAGCGGCGGAAGGCCCGGTCGAGATCGGAGTAACGCGCATCCATGTCGTCCGGGTAATGCGGCATCGGCATGTCGGCGTTGCGGTAGAGTTCCCAGTAGCGTCGCGGCACCTGATAGGGCGGATGGGGGCTGGTGAAGGAGACGGTGAGGAAAAACGGCCCTTCCGGCGCAAGACGCAGGTACTCCAGGGCGCGGAAGTGGGTTTCCTCGTCGTACTGCAGTTCCTTGCTCCAGCCCGCACCGATGTTGGCCTCCTGGTACTGGGCGGCGAAATCGAAGGCCATGGCCTCGGGATCGTCGGCATCCAGAAGCGGATAGGACCAGATGAAGTTCGAGGGATAGATGTCGGTGTTGAGGCGGCGGCGGTAGCCGTGAAGCTGGTCGGCGCCGATGAAGTGCATCTTGCCCGACAGTACCGACTCGTAACCCGCATTGGTCAGGTAATGCGCCACCGTCGGCACGAATCCGGGAAACGGATCGCCGTTGTCATAGGATCCGGTGGAGGAGACATGCAGCCCCGTCATCAGCCCGGCGCGTGCCGGCACGCAGATGGGGCTTGGCGTATAGGCATGGGAAAAGAGCGTGCCGCGGGCAGCCAGCGCGTTGAGGCTCGCAGTCCGGGCCGCGGGATTGCCATAGGCCTCCAGCATGAACGGCGTCATCTGGTCGGCCATGATGAAGAGGATGTTGGGGCGATTCCCGCCCGCCTTCGTGTCGCTCATGCCCATTCCCCCTGCCTGCCGCGCAGGCCGATGCGATGCCGATCGCGGCCCATCCGCCACGGATGACACTTTATGCCCGCAAGCACAGGGACTTTGATCGGCAAATCGTCGCCCAAGCGTTTACACCCCACCGGGCCTTTGTTAAGAGTCCGCGGCCCCTCGCCCCGGGGCGCCAAAAGCGGGACACTCCATGAAACTTGTCGCAGGCAACAGCAATCGGCCGCTCGCCGAGGCTATGGCGGCCGTTCTGGGCGTCGAACTGACCAACGCCAGCATCCGGCGCTTCAGCGACATGGAGGTCTTCGTCGAGATTCACGAAAACGTCCGCGGCGAGGACGTTTTTGTCATTCAGGGCACGGCCTATCCGGCCAACGACCACCTGATGGAGCTGCTGATCTGCATCGACGCCCTGCGCCGGGCCTCTGCCCAGCGCATCACGGCGGTGATGCCCTACTTCGGCTACGCCCGCCAGGACCGCAAGGTCGGCTCGCGCACGCCGATCTCGGCCAAGCTGGTCGCCAACCTGATCACCGAGGCCGGCGCCAACCGGGTCCTGACCATGGACCTGCATGCCGGCCAGATTCAGGGCTTCTTCGATATCCCCGTCGACAACCTCTATGCCCTGCCCCTGCTGGTGCAGGACATCAAGGACAACTTCAACGGGAGCGAGTTGTGCATCGTCTCGCCCGACGTGGGCGGCGTCTTCCGCGCCCGGCAGATCGCCAAGCGTCTTGACGCCGACCTTGCGATTGTGGATAAGCGCCGCGAACGCGCGGGCGTCTCGGAGGTGATGAACATCATCGGCGAGGTCGAGGGCCGGCGCTGCATTCTGGTCGACGATATCGTCGATTCCGGCGGTACCCTGTGCAACGCGGCGCAGGCGCTCAAGGACGCGGGCGCGACCAAGGTCGATGCCCACATCGTCCATGGCGTCCTGTCGGGCGGTGCGGTCGGTCGTATCGAGGCTTCGGTGCTGGACAGCCTGACCATCACCGATTCGATCCGGCCGACGGAGGCCGTTCGGGTGGCGGACAAGATCCGCGTACTTTCTGTTGCCACGCTGATGGCCGAGGCGGTGCGCCGCATCAGCGAGGAAAGCTCTGTGTCGACGCTGTTCGATTGACGGCGCGAGACGATTGAAGGAGACGTCACATGGCTGAACAGCCCACCATTGCTGCTGATGTGCGCGAAGGCACGGGCACGGGCGCCGCGCGTGCAGCGCGCCGCGCCGGCAAGGTCCCCGGCATCGTTTACGGCGCCGGCCGCGAAAACATCATGATCCAGCTCGACCGCGATGTGCTCAACCGCGAGTACATCAAGGCCGGCTTCTTCAACCACCTCTACAAGCTGAAGGTCGGCAAGGACTCGATGGATGTCCTGGCCCGCGACATCCAGCTCCACCCGGTGTCCGACGTCATCATGCACGTCGACTTCCTGGCGGTGAAGGCCAACGCCCAGATCTCGGTCGCAGTGCCCGTGCACTTCATCAACGAGGAAGACTGCAAGGGTCTGCGCCGCGGCGGCGTGCTCAACATCGTGCGTCACGAGGTCGAGGTCCACTGCCCGGCCAACGCCATCCCCGAGCAGATCATCGTCGATCTTTCGGGCCTGGACATCGGCGACAGCGTGCATGTCTCCATGGTCTCGCTGGGTGACGGCGTCACCCCCGTGATCGACGACCGCGACTTCACCATCGCCACCATCGCTTCCCCGACCGTCGTTGCCGACGTAACCGAGGACGAGGAAGCCGGCGGCGAGGAAGAGGGCGAGGACGACGAGGACGAGAAGGACGAGGACTAAGCGGCGCTCCGGCGCCCTTAGCCGGGTTCTGCCATGCTGCTCCTCGTCGGTCTCGGCAATCCGGGACCCGAATACGCCGGACATCGCCACAATGTCGGTTTCATGGCGCTCGAACGGCTGGCCGAAGTCCATCGATTCGGGCCGTGGCGCCGGCGTTTCCAGGGCGAGGTCGCCGAGGGCCGCCTCGACGACGACAAATGCCTGCTTCTCAAGCCGCTGACCTACATGAACGAATCGGGCCGCGCTGTCGGCGAGGCCATGCGTTTCTTCAAGCTGACGCCCGAGGACATCGCCGTCTTCTATGACGAGATCGACCTTGCCCCCGGCAAGGTGCGGGTCAAGCGCGGCGGCGGCGCTGCCGGCCACAACGGCATCCGCAGCATGATCGCCCACGTCGGCCCCGGTTTCGTGCGTGTGCGCATCGGTGTCGGCCACCCCGGTCACAAGGACCGGGTGATCGGCCATGTCCTGCACGACTTCTCCAGCGCCGACCGCGACTGGCTGGGCCCGGTGCTCGACGCCATGGCGGACGCCGCCCCCCTGCTGGCCGAAGGCGCCGACGACAAGTTTCAGACCCGGGTGGCCTTCCTGACCCAGCCGCCCGAATCGACGCCTAAGAAATCCAAGGAGAGCTGAGATGGGCATCCGCTGCGGCATCGTGGGCCTGCCCAATGTCGGCAAGTCGACCCTGTTCAACGCCCTGACGGCGACCGCCGCGGCGCAGACCGGCAACTTCCCGTTCTGCACCGTGGAGCCCAATGTCGGCCGCGTTGCCGTGCCCGACCCGCGCCTCGACACCATCGCCGAGATCGGCAAGTCGGCCAAGATCGTGCCCAACCAGATCGAGTTCGTCGACATCGCGGGCCTGGTGCGCGGCGCCAGCAAGGGCGAGGGCCTGGGCAACCAGTTTCTTGCCAACATCCGCGAGGTCGATGCGGTGATCCATCTGGTGCGCTGCTTCGAGGGCGGCGACGTCAGCCATGTCGACGGCTCCGTCGATCCCCTGCGCGACATCGCCACCATCGACACCGAACTGATGCTGGCCGATCTCGACAGCCTGGAGCGGCGCTACGACAGCACCCAGAAGCGCGCCAAGGGCAACGACCGCGAGGCCAAGGCCGACCTCCCCCTGATCGAGGCCGCACTGGTCGCCCTGCGCGAGGGCAGGCCCGCCCGCAGCGTTGCCGTGGAGGCCGACGACCAGGCCCGTTTCGCCATGCTGCAGCTGCTGACCAGCCGCCCGGTGCTCTACGTCTGCAACGTCGACGAGGGCGATGCTGCAGAGGGCAATGCCCATACCGCCAAGGTCGCCGAACATGCCGCTGCCGAGGGTGCGCAGTGTGTCGTCGTGTCGGCCAAGATCGAATCGGAACTCGCCGAGATCGAGGACCCGGAAGAAAAGCAGGTCTTCCTTTCCGACCTGGGCCTCGACGAGGCCGGCCTCAACAAGGTGATCCGCGCGGCCTATCGGCTGCTGGGGCTCATCAGCTTCTTCACCGTCGGGCCGAAGGAAGCGCGCGCCTGGACCGTGCATCAGGGCGCCAAGGCGCCCGAGGCCGCGGGCGAGATCCACACCGACTTCCAGCGCGGCTTCATCTGTGCCGAGACCATCGCCTATGACGACTATGTCACCCTGAAGGGTGAACAGGGCGCCAAGCAGGCCGGGCGCATGCGCCAGGAAGGCCGCGAATACCCGGTCAAGGATGGCGACATCTTCCTCTTCCGCTTCAACGTCTGAGGTCGCGTGCCTATCATCGTTTCTCCGCACAAGGAGGAACGCATGGGCACCTGGATCGAACTGAAGGCGGCCGACGGCCACGGCTTCAAGGCATACCGCGCCGCGCCTGAGGGCAAGCCGCGCGGCGGCATCGTGCTGTTGCAGGAGATCTTCGGGGTCAACAGCCACATCCGCGCCCTGGTCGACGATTTCGCCGCCCAGGGCTACGACACCGTCGCACCGGCCCTGTTCGACCGCGTCGCACGCGATATCGAGCTCGGCTACACGGGCGATGACGTGAAGCGCGGGCGCGAGCTGCGCGCCGCCGTGCCGCTGGACGGCACCATGGCCGACATGACCGCCTGCATCGAAGCCCTGAAGGACGCCGGGCGCATCGGCGCCATTGGATATTGCTGGGGCGGCACACTGGCCTGGCTTGCCGCGACGCGCCTGCCGGTCGCCTGTGCGGTGGGTTACTACGGTTCCGGCACCATCGACTTCATCGGCGAGACTCCGGCCTGTCCGGTGACCCTGATGCTGGGCGAGAAGGACACGAGCTTTCCGCCCGAAAACATCGCCGCGATCCGCAAGGCCCATCCCAAGGCGGTGGTCTTCACCTATCCGGCCGGCCACGGCTTTGCCTGCGACCAGCGCGACGCCTGGCACGGCCCCTCGGCGGCCCAGGCGCGCGAACGCACGCTCGACGTCTTCCGCCGCTATCTCGGCTAGGCCGGAAGGCCCCGGCGCATTGACGGCCCCGGGGCCACCGTCCTAAGCAGGACTGTCGCCGCATCAACGCCAGCCGCTCCGTCGATCACCACAGCCGCTCCGGCCCCCAGCACGGGCCGGGCAGGCGATGGCGCGACGACCCGGCGGCAATCAGGGAGCAGACCTCATGAAGCCGCAACGCATCGCGGATCTCATCACGCGTGAAACCGCACGTTTCACCCAGGCGCGCCCGAAATCGGCCGCCCTGCTGGAGCGCGCCCGCGATTCCATGCCTTCGGGCGTGCCCATGGCCTGGATGCAGGGGCTGACCCATCACGCCCCGGTCTTCATCGATCAGGGCAGCGGCGCCAGCTTCACCGACGTCGACGGCAACACCTATGTCGATTTCAACCAGGCCGACATGTCGAGCACGGTGGGCCACGGCACGCCGGCGGTGGTCGAGGCTGTCGCCCGGCGCATGGCGCAGGGCGTGCAGTTCCTGCTGCCCACCGAAGACGCCATCGCCGTCTCCGAGGAGCTGGCGCGCCGCTTCTCCCTGCCCTTCTGGCAGTACACCCTTTCGGCCTCCTCGGCGAACGCCGAGGCGATTCGCCTCGCTCGCCTGGCGACCGGCCGCGAGGGCGTGCTGATGTTCGACGGCAGCTACCACGGCCACATCGGCGAGACCCTGGTCGACTACGCCCACGAGACACCCCAGCCCAACGCCCTGGGCCTGCCGCGCGACCATGCGCGCAACACCACGGTCGTCCCTTTCAACGGCCTTGAGGCTGCCGAGGCGGTGCTGGCCAAGGGCAAGACCGCCTGCGTCATGGTCGAACCGGCGCTCTCCAACGTCGGCCTGGTGCTGCCGCAGGACGGCTTCCTTCACGGCCTGCGCGAGATCTGCGACCGCCACGGCGCGCTGATGATCGTCGATGAGACCCACACCCACATGTTCGCCTTCGGCGGCCTGGTGCGCCTGTGGGGCCTCAAGCCCCACATGGTGGTGATCGGCAAGAACATCGCCGGCGGCGTGCCCATCGGCGCCTACGGCATGGGCCCGGAGCTTGCCGACCTGATGGACCGCAACCTCTTCGACCACGCAGGCGACGAACCGGGTTTTGCCTCCGGCGGCACGCTCTACGGCAGCGCCCTTTCCATGGCCGCCGCGCGCGCTACCCTGGAACAGGTACTGACCGAGGACGCCTACCGCCACATTGCCGCGCTGGGCACCAGACTGGCGCAAGGCATCCAGGCGATCATCGACGAGGCCGGCCTGCCCTGGAAGGCGCAGCACCTGGAAAGCCGCGCGGGCTGGCTTTACAGCACGGAGGAACCCGTCTCCGGCGTCGATGCGGTGCGCATGATGGACGTGGCGCTCTCGGACTCCCGGCGCATCTTCATGGCCAACCGCGGCATCTGGGAAGCCATCGTCACCGCCGGCCCCGCCGTCAGCTTCCCCATGAGCCAGGCCGACATCGACCTCTACCTCCAGGTCTCGCGCGACTGGATCGCCGAACTGAAGGGGTAAAGCCTCAGTCGCTCTCCCAGGCGATCCAGCGTCCGTGGGCTTCGGCGGTCGCCAGCCGTCGTGGCGGCTGGGCCGCGCCGTCTTCGAAGGCAGTGAGCATCAGTTCGGGCGTTTCACCCGCACCCCACTCATAGGCAAGGCGAAAGACCGGGCGGTGGCGGCTGGCCGCTTCCAGGGCAGCGACGAATCGCGCGGCGGGCGCGGCCGGAATCTGGTTGAAGGTGAAGGCGTGGAAGACGCAGGCGGCCTCGCCGGGTGGCAAGGCATCGAGCAGGGAGGGCATCTCGGCAATGGCATCGCCATGGCGCACGGCGATGCCGGCCCGGCGCGCCGCGGCGATCGCAGTGAGCAGGCGCGCCCGGCGCTCGCTGTGTTCCGGCCATACGAGCGCCTGCAGCCAGCGGCGGTCAGCTTCCGATTCGAGGTTCATGGGATCGAGATCGATGCCACTCGCGCTCCCCAGGCGCTCGGGCGACACGGCGAGCGGCGGTGGCGTGCCCCGGCTGGGGCAGGACAGCACCAGGGAGGCATCGGAGGGGCCGGCGGACAGGCCGCCGCCATGGTCGACGCGGACGTGGGGCCAGAGCAGCAGCAGACC
>CALLQH010000251.1 GCA_938014945.1 uncultured bacterium
CTGGGCCTGATGCTGCCCAACACCTCCGCGCTCGCCATGGCGCCCTTCCCGCGCACCGCCGGCAGCGCCTCGGCCCTGATGGGCACGATCCAGTTCACCACCGCCGCCGCGGCCGCCGCCATCATGGGCGCGCTCCACGCCGAAAGCCCGGTGCCGGTCGCGGTCATGATCCTGGGCGGCGCGGTGCTCGCCGCCGCCGTGCGCTGGGGCCTCGCGCGGGAGTAACTCCCAGCCCTCAGGGCTGGTCGGGCAACAGCATCAGGTCGAAGGTGGTGGCGTTTTCGTCGGCGGCGGCTTCGGCCAGCACCGCGCGGATGTCGTCCGCCTGCCCCTGCAGCAGCCACATGCCCGGCGCATTGGCCGTGCCGAGGGTTTCGGGCGCGGGCAGCAGGGCGACATCGTGCGCGGCCATCAGCGGGGCCAGCGCCTCCACGGCGAAGTAGAGCGGCGCGACCATGCCGTCGAAATGGTAGGTGGCGAAGATCTCGTAGAAGGTTTCGCCCCCGGCCTCGAACGGCGCGGCCGACTGCCACAGCACCTCGCGCTCGCCCAGGCTGGCCGGGCGGTAGAGCACGTCTGCGGGGTCCTCGTCGGGGAAGTAGAAGAAGGCGTAGGCGTCGTTCCCGCCCTGCCAGGTCAGGCGCACGGGCCCGGCCATGAATGCGCCGCCCGAGGTGACGTAGTTGTAGGCGCCTTCGTCCGGCAGCATGGCGCGCACCGCCGCGTCGGTCGCGGGCACCAGGGGCTCGGGGACCAGAAAGCCGCCCATGTAACCCTCCTGCGCCCGCGTTGCGGTGCCGAGCGTGAGCAGCCCCAGCACGCAGCAGAGGCACAGCACGAAACGGGAGAAGGGCATGACGGCTTCCGGCGGGCGGTGGTACACCGCGACAGGATGCCGCAGTCCCCGCGCCCGTGCCAGCAGGCAGGGGCGACACCGCCCGGCCGGGAGGCCCCATGACCGCCAGCACGTTGAGCCCCGCCGCCCGCGGCTTCTTTGCCCCCGCCGAGGAGGCGCCGCATGCCCGCACCTGGATGTGCTGGCCGGCCACGGCCTCGATCTACGGCGGCGAGGGCGACTATTACGACGACGTTCAGGCGACCATCGGGCGCCTGGCCGCCGCCATCGCCGAACACGAGCCGGTCGCCATGGCCGTCGCCGACGAACACCGCGCCCGCGCCGCGGCCGCCTGCGGCCCCAAGGTGGCGCTGGTGTCGATTCCCACCGACGACATGTGGGCGCGCGACAACGGCCCGGTCTTCCTGATCGACGGCAAGGGCGGGCGCGCGGCGCTGGACCTCAACTTCAACGGCTGGGGCGGCAAGCAGGAACACGGCCGCGACCGCGGCATCCCCGCCGCCATCGCCGCCCATGTCGGCTGCCCGCTGATCGCTTCAGCGCTCGTCGGCGAGGGCGGCGGCATCGAATACGACGGCGAGGGCACCCTGCTGCTCACCGAAACCTGCTGGATCAACGACAACCGCAACCCGGGCATGGACAAGGCATCCATCGAGGCGGTGCTGAAGGCCGACCTGGGCGTGGAGAAGGTGATCTGGCTGCCCGGCATCGCCGGCGAGGAGATCACCGACGACCACATCGACGGCGTCGTGCGCGTCGTGCGGCCGGGCGTGCTGGTGGTGAGCGGCGTGGAGGGCGACACCACGAAGTGGGGCGACCTGATGGACGAACGCCGCGCCATCCTGAACGCCACCGCCGACGCCCGCGGCCGCCGCTTCACGCTCGCCGAGATTCCCTGGGCCGACAAGGTGCGCTCCACCCGGCCGGACTTCTTCAGCGGCTACGCCAACTTCTACGTCGGCAACGGCGCGGTCTACACCCCGCGCTTCGGCGACCCCGCCCGCGACCGCCACGCGCAGGAGACGCTCGCCGCCCTCTACCCCGACCGCAAGATCGTGGTGCTCGACGTCGACCGCATCTACGAAAACGGCGGTGGCATCCACTGCGTCACGCAGCAGGAGCCGGTGGGGTAGTCTACCTCACCCCCAACTCCCCCAGGCCCCCAGCATATGCGCCGCGCTCTTGGCGGCCATGGCGCTCAGCGTGAACGTCGGGTTCACCGCGCCGGTGCTGGGGAAGAGGCTGGAGCCGGCGATGTAGAGGTTGGGCAGGTCGTGGGTGGCGCCGTTGCCGTCCGTGACGGAGGTTTCGGGCGAGGCGCCCATGATGGCCCCGCCCATGGTGTGCATCTGGTGGCGGCCGCTGACCCAGGAGTCGCGCGCGCCGGCGGCTTCCATCACGGCCTTGCCCTGGGCGGCGCCGGCCTGCCAGCAGGCGATGGCGTCCGGGCCGAAGCTGTGGCTGACGGTGGCGAGCGGCACGCCGTGCTGGTCCTTCTCGTCGCGCAGCACCACGCGGTTGTCGGGCAGGGGCAGGCTTTCGCCGACGAAGGTCATGGTGGCCAGATGCAGCGCGGCATCGCGCAGGAAACTCTCCAGCGCCGGGCCGAAGAGCTCCGGGCGCATGTTGGCGATGCCGAGCAGGTCGTTGGGTTTGAGCGCATTGGCGATCAGCCAGCTCTGGCTGGCGACGTAACCCCTGGCCGGATCCTTGGCGTAGTCGTCCTGGCAGACGAGCTGGCCGCCGGTGCGGCCCATGACGTTGTCCGTCTCCTCCTCGAACAGGCCGTAGGCGTTGCAGGTGCTGTGGGCCATCATGTAACGCCCCACCGCGCCGCTGCGGTTGGCAAGGCCCTCGTCGGCCGAATTGAGCAGGATGCGCGGCGTCTCGAAGACATAGGCCGCCAGCACCACGACGCTCGCCTCCACCGTGTGCAATGCGCCCGTGGCGTCGTGGTAGGTCACACCCGTCGCGCGGTCGCCCGCCGGGTTGGTGAGCACGCGCGCGACCGGGGCGTCGTTGACCAGCGTCGCGCCCGCCTCCAGCGCCTGGGTCAGGTACACCGCCAGCGGGTTGCCCAGCGCGCCGATGGGGCAGCCGGCATCGCACCAGCCGTCCTGGATGCAGGCCGGGCGGCCGTTGTAGTCGACCGAGTTGATCGCCATGGGCAGCGGCGCGGTGCGTTTGCCCAGCGCCGCGAAACCCCGCGCCACGACCTCGCCCTGGGCGAACACAGGCAGGGGCGGCATGGGATAGGGATCACCCTGCGGCCGCCAGACCTCCGCATCGGCATCGCCCGAAAGGCCGACCTCGGCCTGGACCTGGTCGTAGAAGGGGCGCAGGTCGTCATAGGAGAAGGGCCAGTCGAGGCCGGTGCCGAAGCGGCTGGCGGTCTCGAAATCCTCCTCGTGCAGGCGGAACCAGCAGGCGTAGTGATGGAGCGCCGAACCGCCGGTGCCGCGCGCCGAACCGAAACCGACCGACAGCGGATCGGCGCCGCTGCTGGTGGTCGGCTCGGCCTGCCATTTCAGGCGCCGCGCCCAGATCTGGGAGCTCACCATGTCGTCCACGGTGCGCGCGGGCCCGGCCTCCAGGATGAGAACGGCCTTGCCCGCCTGGGCGAGCTTGGCCGCGATCAGGCTGCCCGCCGCGCCGGAGCCGACGACCACCGCATCGACCTGCTGCGTTGCCATGGCGCTCACCAGTCCGTCGCGGGTTCGATATGGGCCATGTAGGGCACGCCCAGGGCCTCGAAGCCCTTTTCCGTGCCATAGACCACATCGACCGCATCGTTGCGCACGACGAAGTAGAAAAGCCCGCCCGGCGGCCCGGACCAGTCCGGCGCCTTGTCCGTGATGACGGCGACCACAAGGTCGCTCTGCACGGCAGGCTCCAGCGCGGCGAAGGGGGCGCCATGCTGCGCCCGGGCCAACGCATCGAGCGCGTCGAGGCCCTCACCGTAGAAGGCGGCGGGCGGCTGGGGAAAGTCGAGATAGGGCAGCATCAGCAGGGGCACGCCCGCGCCGAGCTGATGATCGACATAGTGGGCGATGCCGGCGGCGGCGGCACCCGGCAGCAGGGTTTCGCCCAGGGCGTCGAGCGCCGCGCCCTGCTCCGCGCTGAGCACGGCAAGCGGGGCGCCCTCGGCACGGGCGCGGGCGGGATCGAAGCCCAGCACCGCCGCGGCGGCAAGGCCCGAGAGGCCGCCGCCCATTTTCAGAAGGAACTCCCGGCGCCGGTCCTTGGCCATCATGGCGGTTCTCCGCTGGATCAGGGGTTGGGGCCCATGGCGCGCAGGCGCGAGGCGTTTTCCGCGCCCACCACCGGCAGGCCCTCGCGCGCCAGCAGGCCGATCTGGACCAGCACGCTCGCCTGGTCCCAGTAGATGTGTTCGTAGGAGATCTTGCCGTCCTCGACGCCTGCGATGACGACGATGGCGACCACCACCTTCTTTCCCGTGGGCGCCACGCCCGGAAGCATCCACTTCAGTTCCATCGTGTGGGTGAAGGAGACGACCAGCTCGTCGACGATGCGGTTGGCGCAGACCGTGTTGGAGATCGGCGACATCTCCACATCGGGCGGGAAGAACATGCCGACCAGACGCTCGCGGTAGAAGGCCAACACGCCCTCGCGGCCCTCGCCGCCCACCGGCACCGCCAGATTGATGAGGTGCGGGTTGTCGGTCATCGTCGCCATGGTGGCATCGAGATCGCCCGCCAGTTCGGCCTCGACATGGTTCTGCAGGATGGCGCGGGTCGCCTCGGGATCGAAGGTGGTCATGGCTGCGGTATTCCTTGCTGCTGCGGTGCGAAGGGGCGTCAGCCCACGGATGGCGGCGCGCCTTCGAGATAGGTGCTCTTGCCGGGAGCGAAGGGTTCCAGCACGGGCCAGATGAAAAGCACCTCCACCGGCTCGTCGCCCTCCACGCCCCAGGCGTGCGGCTTGCCCGGCGGGAAGGTGACGCACTGGCCGGGACCGGCCGAACTCCTGATGCCGTCGAGCTCCACCCAGATGCGCCCGCTCTGGACCAGGGCGATCTCCTCGTAGCCGTGGTAGTGCAGCGGCACCGCCACGCCGGGCTCGACGGTGTTCGACAGCACGCTGAGTGCGGATCCGCCGTGGTCGTGGCCGGCAATCCACTTGCCGGCGATGCCGGGCCGCATCGGAAAGGCCGGAAGCGCCGCATAATCGACGACTGTCATGGTAGTCCTCCCCGACGGCCGCAATTTCCCTACGGCCGGCAGGGTCAAGCATAGACCATATCGTGTGCGATCCACCCCCTAATCGCCCCGGCCTGGCCCGGCCTGCCTTGACTCAGGCCTGCGTTGCCCCTATTTCCCGCTCCATGGTGACACAGCGCACAGCGGCCCTGGGGCTACGACTTAGCTGAACCGGCGTCCGGAAGGGACGCCGGACGACGCCTGCCGTCCCCGTTAGCTCCCCGATCGCGCACCATGCCACATCCCTCGTTCATCGCCGTTTGCCCCGTCCCCGTGCGTTCCGTCGTGCGCCGCGCCTTTGCGTGGTCCGAACGACTGCGACTTACCCGCGCGCCCGCCCCGTCCCCGGACGGCTGCGGGCGTTTCGCCGTCTGAACCTTAAAGGACGATCCAGACGCGCCGATGCGCGTGAGAGACAAAGGACTGCCACGATGACCCGCCCCGCAAACGTCACCCCCAAGGCCATGCCCCATCACCGATACCGGGCCTTCGAGCCGGTATCCCTGCCCGACCGCACCTGGCCGGGTGCCGTCATCACCAAGGCGCCGATGTGGTGCAGCGTCGACCTGCGCGACGGCAACCAGGCGCTGATCGAGCCGATGGGGCCCGAGCGCAAGCGGCGCATGTTCAACACGCTGGTCGCCATGGGCTTCAAGGAAATCGAGATCGGCTTCCCCAGCGCCAGCCAGACCGACTTCGACTTCTGCCGCGAGCTGATCGAGAAGGAGATGATCCCCGAGGACGTCACCATCCAGGTGCTCACACAGGCGCGCGAGCCGCTGATCCGCCGCACGTTCGAAGCCTGCCAGGGCGCCGACCGCGTGATCATCCACCTCTACAACTCCACCAGCACCCTGCAGCGCCGCGTCGTCTTCAACAGCGACCGCGCCGGCATCAAGCAGATCGCCGTCGATGGCGCGAAGATCGTGCGCGAACTGGCCGAAGCCAACCCCGGCCCGCGCTGGCGCTACGAGTACAGCCCCGAAAGCTTCACCGGCACCGAGCTCGACTATGCCGTCGAGGTCTGCGAGGCGGTGATGGACGTGTGGGAGCCCACACCTGAGAACCGCGTCATCTTCAACCTGCCCGCCACGGTGGAGATGGCCACACCCAACGTCTATGCCGACCAGATCGAGTGGTTCCTGAGGAACGTGAAGAACCGGGAGTCGATCATCCTGTCGCTCCATCCCCACAACGACCGGGGCACGGGTGTCGCCGCCGCCGAGCTCGGCGTGATGGCCGGTGCCGACCGCATCGAGGGCACCCTCTTCGGCAACGGCGAGCGTACGGGCAACGTCGATCTCGTGACCCTGGGCCTCAACATGCTCACCCAGGGCATCGACCCGCGGCTCGACTTCAGCGACATCAACAACCTCATCAACGTCGCCGAGCACTGCAACCGCCTGCCCGTCCACCCGCGCCACCCTTATGCGGGCGACCTGGTGTTCACCGCCTTCTCCGGCAGCCACCAGGACGCCATCAAGAAGGGCATGAAGGCGCTGGCCGAGAAGAACGACGACATGTGGGAGGTGCCCTACCTGCCCATGGACCCCAAGGATGTCGGGCGCTCTTACGAGGCGATCATCCGCGTCAACAGCCAGTCGGGCAAAGGCGGTGTGGCCTGGATCATGGAGCAGGACCACGGCCTGATCCTGCCCCGGCGCATGCAGATCGACTTCAGCCAGGTGGTGCAGCGCGCCACCGACGACACCGAGAGCGAGCTTTCCAGCCAGGAGATCCGCGACAGCTTCTATGCGACCTATGTCGAGCCCGAGGGCCCCGTGGTGCTGAAGAACTACCGCACCACCCAGGACACCCACGCCAGCGAGCTGCGCCACATCACGCTGGATGTCACGGTCGACGGCGTGGCCAAGGAACTGCACGGCACCGGCACCGGCCCGATCGACGGTTATGTCCATGCCCTGAAAGATGAACTCGGCATCGAGATGAGCGTCGTCGACTACAGCGAACACGCCGTGGGCGGCGGCAGCGACGCCCGCGCCGCGGCCTATGTCGAGGCGCGCAACGGGCAGGGCCGCACGGTCTTCGGCGTCGGCATCCACAAGAACATCAGCCAGGCCAGTCTCCTGGCCGTCACCGCCGCCGCCAACCGCCTGGCGACGGGGAAGTAGCCGCAGCGGGTTAGAAAAGAGGGGTGGCCATCGCGCCGCCCCTCTTCGTTTTCGGCGCCCCGCTCTCTAATTCTCCTCATCCCTGCGAAAGCAGGGGTCCAGACGCACTGACCTCGCGGGAAGCCGCTGCGCCACGTTTCCCACCTCCATGTCATGGTCCGACTTGATCCCCCGATCCAGTCGGGGGACTCCATCCATGCTGTGACCTCTCCACAACTGCTCCCTCAACGTGGTGCGGAAGGAACGTCACAGCATGGATCCTCCGGTCAAGCCGGAGGATGACACCGCATTGGAGGGCTGCTCCCCCGACAAACCCCGTGCGCCGCGCGCGCAAACGGGACTAGCATGAACCCCGCCGGCCGTTTGCCGCCGGTGTGCTGTCTGCGGTTCCCGCCCCGATGAACCTGCGCCTGCCCACGGAGATGAAGCTGCTCGGTTCGCCGGGCGCCATTCCGTTTGCCATCATGGCCGCACTCAACTCCTCCTCGCTGGCGGTCATGTCGACGGTGCTGGCGCTGAAGGCGCTGGAGCAGGTCGGCACCAGCCGCAACGTCTCGCTGATCTACATGGCGGTGGCCGCGGGCACGCTGGTCACGCGCTTTGCCATTCCGGAGATGATCCGCCGCTTCCGGCGGCGCTGGGTCTATACCGGCGGCATCCTGGCCGTCGGCCTCTCGCCCCTGCTGATCGCCACCAACACGGTATGGGGCCAGATCGCGGGCATGACGATCCAGGTGTTCGGCGGCGCCTGCGCCAACATCAACCTCAACCTCTATGTCATGGACTACATCGCCAAGAAGGACTTCGTGAAATCGGAGCCGCTGAAGCTCGCCTTCACGGGCCTGCCCTGGGCGCTGGGTCCCACACTCGGCATCTGGCTCTACCACGGCATCGACCCCTGGGCGGCCTACATCGCCGCCATGGTCTTTTCGGCAGCGACGCTCGCCTACTTCTGGTTCCTGCGCCTGACCGACAACCCGACCGTGGCCGCCATGAAACGGCCGCCGCCCAACCCCTTGCGTTACCTCAACCGCTTCTTCGTCGAGCAGCCGCGCCTGCGGCTGGCCTGGGTGATCGCCTATGGCCGCGACATCTGGTGGCAGGTGCTGATGATCTACGGCCCGCTCTATGTCGTGACCAAGGGCCTGCCGGAGGACTACGCCGGCTACCTCGTCTCGCTGGGCCTCGCCATGCTCTTCCTGGGGCCGCTGCACGGGCGCATCGGCCACCGCTTCGGCCTGCGCCGATCGATCATGACGGCCTTCGCCCTGGGTGCGATCGCCATGGCCATCGTGCTGGCGCTCTACCACCACCCGCTGGCGGCCTGCGCCGTGCTGCTGGCCGGCACCGCCTGTACCACCATGCTCGATGCGGTGGGCGGCATCCCTTTCCTGCGCGCGGTGCATGCCTACGAACGCCCGGAGATGACCATGGTCTATACGACCTTCGGCAACGCCGCGCGGTTCTCCTGCACCGCCGTCTTTTCCGTGCTGCTCTCCTTCTTCCCGCTGGAGGCCGTGTTCATCGTCACCGGCCTTTCCATGGTCGTCTTCGCCGTTCTCTCCCGCCACGTGCCGCGGAGCATGTGAGAAACAGCAATTAGGAGGCCGTGTAGCCGCCTGGCCCATTGCGCCCGCCCGCTCCACGGTGCGATGTATCGGACAAGCGGGCGGCGTGGTTGCCGGCCGCGTGAGGTAGCGTTCGATGCTCGTCCGGTTGCCACTCAATCTCCGCCTGCTCGAGGCGCCGGGCACGATTTCGTTCGTCGCGCTGTCGACGATCGACTGCTTCGGGCGCGCCATGCTGATGGCGATCATCCCGCTGCAGGCCTACGCCACCCTGGGCAACGCCCGCGACCTGTCGCTGCTCTACTTCTGCATCGCCTGGGGCGCCTTTGCCGGGCGTTTCCTGATCCCGCTGATGATCGAGCGCTTCCGCCGCCGCCGGGTCTATTCGGCGGGCCTGCTGCTGCTCATCGCCTCGCCCATGCTGCTGGGGCTCGACACCCTGCCGACCCTGGCCGCGGGCATGTTCGTGCGCGCCTTCGGCGCGGCCTGCGTCAACATCGCGCTCAATCTCTACATCATGGACTATGTGAAGAAGCGCGATCTGGCCCGCATCGAACCGCTGAAATACGCGATCTCGGGCTTTGCCTGGGCGGGCGGGCCGCTGGCGGGCATCCTGCTCTTCGAACACGCCGGGCCCTGGGTGGCCTATGGCGTCGCCGCAGGCTTCACGGCCCTGGCGCTGCTCTACTTCTGGTACCTGCGGGTCAGCGACAATCCGGTGGTGGCGCTGGCGACCGCCTCCTCGCCCAAGCCCTTCAAGGTGGCCAGCTACCTGCCGCGCTTCTTCCGCCAGCGACGCCTGTGCCTGGCCTGGATCATCGGCTTCGGGCGCGAGGCCTGGTGGGGCCTGCTGATCGTCTATGGCCCCATTCTGGTGGTGCAGGCAGGCGGCTCGGACTCGCTGGCGGGCACCCTGGTCGCCGCGGCCAACGGCATGATGTTCTTTGCCCTGCTGTTCGGCTGGCTGGGGCGGCGCTACGGCATCCGCCGCGTGCTGATGGGCGGCTTCGTCGCCGCCGGCGTGCTGACCCTGGTGGTCGCCCTGCCCTTCGTCGCGAGCAACGTCTGGCTGGTCTTCATCCTGCTCCTGCTTGGCTCCATCGCGGTCGCGGCGGTGGATTCGGTCGGCAACGTGCCCTTCATGCGCGCCGTGCGGGCGCGTGAGCGGCCCGAGATGACCATGGTCTACTCGACCTATTCGGATGCCAGCAGCGTCGTCCCCTCGGCCGCCTATTCGGCCCTGCTGACGCTCTTCCCGCTGACCTCCATCTTCGTTGCCACGGGTGCAGCCATGTTCGCCTTCGCCCGCGTCAGCCGCCACGTGCCGCGGAGCATGTAGGTGAAAGGGCTGGCAGCAGGGGCTTTGCCCTTCCGCGGGGTGCCGCCCGAACGCGTTTCTGCGCTTCCCGGTCCGCGATGACCGTTCCCGCCGCGCCCCAGCGCCCCTGGCTGCTGCGTCCGGGCCCGGCGACCTTCGGCATGATGTTCGCCACGGGCGCCTTCGGGCGCGCGCTGGTGATGACCCTGATCCCGCTCGAGGCCTATGTCCTGATGGGCAACGAGCGCAACGCATCGCTCATGTTCATGAGCGTGGCGCTGGTCAACCTGCTGCTGGGTTTCGGCGTGCCGGCGCTGATCCACCGCTTCAAGCGCCGCCGGGTCTACTGGGCCTGCGGCATCATCGCCGCCATGGGACCGCTGTTCCTGGCCATGCACCTTGCCGCCGTGCTGCCGCTGGGCTCCCTGTGCCGCGAGTTCGCGGGCACCTCGCTGCTGATCGTCCAGAACCTCTACATGATGGACCACATCAAGCGGCGCGATTTCGTGAGGAGCGAGCCGATCCGCCTGATGTTCCAGGCCATCGCCTGGGGCGTGGGGCCCTATGCCGGCATCATGCTCTACAACCGGGTCGATCCCTGGGCGGCCTATGGCGTCGCCATGGCGGCCTCGCTCGCCGAACTGCTCTACTTCCACCTGATGGGCATCCGCGACATGTCGCTGGTCGCCCCGCGCGCGGCCAAGCCGCGCAGCCCGCTGCGTTTCGTCAAGCGTTTCGCCGTGCAGCCGCGCCTGCGCCTGGCCTATGCCATCGCCTTCTCGCGCTCCTGCTGGTGGGTGCTGCTCAACGTCTACGGGCCGATCTACATGGTGAAGACCGGCGCCACGCCCGAGCAGGGCGGCCTGGTGGTGACCTGCGGCAACCTGATGCTGTTCTGCACCATGGGTATGGGCTGGGTCGCCCGGCGCATCGGCACGCGGCTGGTGATCATGGGCGCCTTTGCCCTTTCGGGCTGCGCGACGCTGGCCACCGCCTTTGCCTACCCCTCGCCATGGGCGGGCTTCGGATTCTTCGTCATCGGCGCCCTGGGCGCGGTGGCGCTGGATGCCGTGGGCGGCATCCCCTTCCTGCGCGCGGTGCGCGCCCGGGAGCGCCCCGAGATGACCATGGTCTATGTCACCTTCATCCAGACATCCCAGTTCCTGCCGACGGCGGTTTTCGCCATCCTGCTTACCCTGTTCGACTTTCCCGTGATCTTCGTTGCCACCTCCGCCCTGCTCTTCTGGGCGGTATGGATCAGCCGGCACGTGCCGAGAGGCATGTAGGTGGAGAGATCAGAAAAGAAATGACCGAGACGCCCCTGCGTCCCTGGTTCCTGCGGCCCAACGCCACCGCCTTCGGCATGATGTTCGCCACGGGCGCCTTCGGGCGCGCCATGGTGCTCACCATCATCCCGCTGGAAGCGCTGACGATGCTGGGCAGCGCCCGCAACGTCTCGATCTTCTTCATGGTGCTGTCGGGCGTGAATCTCGCCCTGTCCTTCGCCATCCCGGCGCTGATCCACCGCTTCCGCCGCCGCCGGGTCTACATCGCCTGCGCGCTGCTGGCCGCGACCGGGCCGCTGTTCCTGGCGACCGGAACCCTGGCCGGCCTGCCCCTGGGCGCACTGTGCCGCGAATTCGGCGGCACGGCGCTTTTCATGGTCCAGAACCTCTACATGATGGACCATATCCGTAAGAAGGACTTCGTGCGCGCCGAGCCGACGCGCCTGTTCTTCCAGGCCATCGCCTGGGGCCTGGGGCCCTGGCTGGGCGTGAAGCTCTTCATCGCCGTCGATCCGCTGGCCGCCTACGGCCTGGCGACGGCCGCCTCGCTCGCCGAACTCATCTATTTCCGGGCCATGGGCATCAAGGACATGGTGCTGGTCGCCCCTCGTGCGGCAAAGCCGATGAACCCGCTGCGCTTCGTGCGCCGCTACTTCTCCCAGCCGCGCCTGCGCCTGGCCTATGCCATCGCCGTGGTGCGCTCGACCTGGTGGGCGGTGCTCAACGTCTATGGCCCGATCTACATGGTTCGCACCGGGGCGGGTGACGAGGCCGGCGGCGCCGTGGTCGGCGGCTGCAACACGATCCTGCTGCTCACGCCCCTGATCGGCATGCTGGCGCGCCGCATCGGCGTGCGCCAGGTCGTGATCGCGGCCTTCCTGCTTGCCGCCATCGCCACGGCCGCGATCGCGGCCGTGTTTCCGGCACCCTGGCTGGGTTTCGGCCTCTTCCTGACCGCCGGCTGCTTCGTCGTCGCCCTCGATGCCGTGGGCACCGTGCCCTTCCTGCGCGCCGTGCGGGCACGCGAACGCCCGGAGATGACCATGGTCTACGTCACCTACGGCCAGGCCTCCCAGCTTGGTCCCATGATGGTGTTTTCGGTGCTGCTGTCCTTCCTCGACCTGCCCGTGGTCTTTGTCGTCACCGGCATGCTGCTGGTCTGGGCGGCCTGGATGAGCCGCTGGATCCCCCGGGCGATGTGACCGGCGCCTCTGGCAAAAGCCTCCGCCAAGGGCTATGTCCTGCCCATGACGATACCCCCCGATCCCATTGAACTCGCGGCCGACCTCGTCGCCCGCGCAACCCGCGCCGGGGCCGATGCCGCCGATGCGGTCTGCTTCCACGGCGCTTCGATCAGCGTGAACTGGCGCCTGGGCGCGCTGGAGGAGCTGCAGCGCGCCGAGGGCCTGGACATGGGCCTGCGCGTCTTCATCGGCGGCCGCCAGGCCAACGTCTCCACCACCGACCCCACGCCCGCCAACCTCGACCGCATGGTCGAGCGCGCCATGGCGATGGCCCGGATCGCGCCCGAGGACGATCTTGCAGGTCTGGCGCCGCAGGATCTGCTGGCGACCGAGATCCCGGACCTCGACCTCGACGCCAACGACGAGCCCGAGCCTCAGCGCCTGATGGAAATGGCCGCCGAGTGCGAGGACGCCGCCCGCGCCGTTCCCGGCATCACCAATTCCGAGGGTGCGGACGCCGGCTGGCAGCGGAGCACCGCCGCGATGGCCGCGTCCAACGGCTTTGCCGGATCCTGGACGGGCACCTCGGCCTCGGTCGGCACCGCCGTCATCGCCGGCGAAGGCCTGCTGATGGAGCGCGACGGCGACCACCGCAGCGTGCGCCATCTCTCCGACATGCCCAGCGCCGCCGAGATCGGCGCCGAGGCTGCCCGCCGTGCCGTGCGGAAGCTCAACCCCTCCAAGCTGCCGACCCGGTCCATGCCGGTGATCTATGATCCGCGCACCGCCCGCAGCCTGCTTGGCCACCTGTGCGAGGCCATCTCCGGCCCCGGCGTGGCGCGCGGCACCAGCTTCCTCAAGAAGCGCATGGGCGAGCAGGTCTTCGCACCGGGCATCACCGTGGTCGAGGACCCCCACCGCCTGCGCGGCCTGCGTTCCCGCCCCTTCGACGGCGAGGGGCTGGCCACACACCGGCGCAACCTGATCGACGACGGCCACCTCACCTCCTGGCTGCTCGACCTGCGCAGCGCGCGTCAATTGAAGCTGGCGCCCACGGGCCATGCCAGCCGCGGCGCCTCCGGTCCGCCCTCGCCTTCGGTCTCCAACCTGTGGCTGGAAGCCGGCAGCGCCAGCCCGGAGGAACTGATGGCCGACATCGAGGACGGCCTCTACATCACCTTCCTGATCGGCTTCGGCGTCAACGGCGTCACCGGCGACTACAGCCGCGGCGCGGGCGGCTTCCGCATCCAGAACGGCGAGCTGACCAACCCGGTCTCCGAGATCACCGTGGCCGGCAACCTCAAGCAGATGTTCGCCGCCATGACCCCGGCCAACGACCTGGAGTTCCTCTTCGGCACCGACAGCCCCACCGTTCGCATCGACGGCATGACCGTCGCGGGCACCTGAGCCGGTGAGTCTCACCGCCGATCATGCCCTGCTGATGGAGGCCGTGCGGGAAGCGGGCGCGCTGGCGTTTTCGTTCTTCCGGCGCAGCCCGGAGACCTGGAAAAAGGCGGCGGGCGACCCCGTGAGCGAGGCCGACATTGCGGTCGACGTGCTGCTGCGCGAGCGCCTGCACGCACCGCGTCCGGACTACGGCTGGCTTTCCGAGGAGAGCGAGGACGATCCGGTGCGCATGGACCACCGCCGGGTCTGGATCGTCGATCCCATCGACGGCACCCGCGCCTTTCTGGAGGAGCGGCCGGAGTTCACCGTGGTCGCGGCCCTGGTCGAGGACGGCTATCCGGTGCTGGGCGCGGTCTACAACCCGGCGACCGACGAGTTCTTCGACGCTGTGAAGGGCGGCGGCGCACGGCTCAACGGGCAGACCATCCACGTCTCGCAGCGCCACGACTTCAACGATGCCCGGCTGCTGGCCAGCGCCCGCATGGTCAAGCGCACCATCGAGGCCATGTCGACCAGCCCCGCGACCTACGACGCCGTGAACTCGGTCGCCTACCGCATGGCGCTGGTCGCCTGCGGCACCTATGACGCGACCCTTTCCCTGGGCCCCAAGAGCGACTGGGACATTGCCGCGGCCGATCTGGTGGTGACCGAGGCCGGCGGGCTGTCGACCGACGCCACGGGCGCCCGTTTCGTCTACAATGGCGCCACGCCGCGCCATCCCTCGCTGGCCGTGGCCAACCCGGCGCTGCACGCCCGCCTGCTGGAGGTCGTGGAGAGCCTCGACTGAGCGATCCCGATCCTTGCCAGAAGCCAGCTTAGAAACCTGCCCAGAAACCAGCGGATTCCGCCCCCCGAGATGACCAATCTGCCGCAACCGGTGCATCAGGCGACGTCCGCGATCGTGGGCCGGCTCTACCGCGAGCACATCCGGCCCTATGTCGGCCAGATGCTGCTGGCCGTGGTGATGATGGCGCTCGTGGCGGCGACCACCGCGGCCTATGCCTGGCTGGTGCAGCCGATCCTGGACGAGATCTTCATCGCCAAGGACAACACCAAGCTGGTGGCGATCACCGTGGCGGTGATCGCGGTCTTCGTCATCAAGGGCCTGGCCGACTACATCCAGACCGTGATCATGGCGCGGGTTTCCATGCGCATCGTCGCCGACATCCGCCAGCGGGTGTACGAAAGTCTGATCCGCGCCGACCTCGCCTTCTTCCACGGCACCTCGACCGGCGAGCTGATCGCCGGCTGCATGAACAACGTCGACATGATGCGCGAGGCGGTGGCCAACACGCTGACCGCCATGGCCAAGAACGTGCTGACCCTGGTCTTCCTGGTCGCCCTGATGTTCCGCCAGGACTGGGGCCTGGCGCTGGTCGCCTCCGTCGTCTTTCCCCTCGCCATCGTTCCGGTCACCACCATCGGCCGCAAGGTGAGGAAACGCGCCAGCCGCGCCTGGTCGGAGCTGGAGACCGTGACCGGCTTCATGTCGGAAACCTTCCGCGGCATCCGCCACATCAAGGCTTATGGCGCCGAGGACCGCGAAATCGAGCGGGCGCGGGGGCGCATCGACGAACTCTTCGTGCGCATCTTCAAGACCATGCGCGCCAAGGCCGCGATCAGCCCGATCATGGAACTGCTGGGCGGCATGGCGATCGCCGCCATCATCGTCTACGGCGGACGCCAGGTGATGGAGGGCACGACCACGGCGGGCGCGTTCTTCAGCTTCATCACCGCCCTGTTGCTCGCCTTCCAGCCGATGAAGGATCTGGCCAAGCTCAACAACACCCTGCAGGAGGGT
>CALLQH010000252.1 GCA_938014945.1 uncultured bacterium
GCTGCGCCGCTTCGACCGCCACCCCGGCTTCTTTTTCGAGGATCGCGACAAGGCCTATCGCTTCTATCGCCAGATGACCCTGCGCTACCTCCAGGAGATCGCCGGGCGCTGGCCCGAGGCGAGCCATCTGGTGATCAAGCAGCCCCTGCTCACCCATCACTTCCCCACGCTCGCCAAGCTGCTGCCGCGGGCCCGTTTCGTCATCGTTGTGCGCGATCCCCGCGACATCGTCGCTTCGCTGGTGCAGGTCAGCGCACGCGAGAAGGAACAGCACGGTCACGAGCGTACCATGGGCGTTCCGGCGATGGCGCAGCGCGTGCTGCAGCACTACGCCACGGTCCTGCAGGATTTCGGAGCCAAAGACAGCAAGCGCGTGATGTGGGTGCGTTACGAGGACATGGTGCGCGCGCCTGAAGACGTGGCGCAGCGCCTAGGCGCCTTTACGGGGCTGGACCTCTCCGGCTATCAATCCGGCGAACCCTGGCGCGGCTGGGCCGATGGCACCGTCAATCTGGAGGAGCGCAGGAAAAGCGCCTTTTTCTCGCCCCTCTGGGGCCAGGCCGTGACCGACGAACGGGTCGGAACATGGCCCGACGTGCTGGATACAAGGCAGGCCGCCACGGTTGCGCGCATTCTGGCGCCGGTCATGCAGGCCTTCGGATATGCAGACGCCCGCCCGGGCACGACAACAACCTGAGACAGGAGTAGGGCCCCATGGCCGAGAGCGAGAGCAACATTGCCGGCGAGAAGCTGATGTCGCTGATCCAGCGCATCGAGCGTCTGGAAGAGGACCGCAGCAACATCGGTGCCGACATCCGCGAGATCTACCGCGAGGCCAAGGGCCTGGGCTTCGAACCCAAGATCATCCGCCAGCTCGTGAAGATGCGGAAGATGGAGGCCAGCGACCGCCAGGAGGAAGAGGCCCTGATCGAGTCCTACAAGGCCGCCATCGGCATGCCCTGAACGCGCCACAAGCGCGTTATCCCCATCGCGGCCCTTGGGTAAGCCGTCGTTTCCGGGCACGATGCCGTCATGGCCGAAACCCGTCTCGTCAGCGAACTCAAGCGCCGCATGGTTGCCGGCGGCCTGTCGCAGAAGCGGCTGGCCCTGGCGGCGGGCCTCAACGAGACGGCCGTGCGCGACATCGTCGCCGGCCGTTCACGCCATCCCCGCCACGATACTCTGGAGAAACTTGCCGCCGTTCTGGGCTGCGGCGCGGCCGACCTGATCGAGCCGCGCAACGGTGCCGCCGTGCCGGCCCCGGACGGCGAGGGTTACCTGCTGATCGGGCGCTACGACCCGGAGCGCGACGGCGTGCGCGAGACCATCTCGCACCACGAGGGTGCGGCCGAGATGGCCTTTCGCGCCGACTGGCTGGCCGAACTGACGCGCACGCCCGTCAACCAGCTTGCCGCCATCGCCATGGAAGGCGACAGCATGGCGCCGACCATCGGCCCCGGCGACAGCCTGCTCATCGACCTGACGCAATGGTCGCCCGGCGCAGACGGCATTTATGTGCTGCGCCATGGCGAACGGCTGCTGGTCAAGCGACTGGCGGTCGATCCCCTGCGCCAGTTGGTGACGCTATCGTCGGACAACGCCAGCTATGCGGCACTGGCGCCGGTGACGATGGCGGAACTGGATCTGGTCGGCAGGGTGATCTGGGTGGGCAAACGCGTCTAGAAACCGATCCCGGAGGCGGGCACGACACGCACCTGCGCCCTACCCGCACCGAAGCCGTCGAGCGTGCCGTTGTGGTGGGCAACGATATCGTCCTGGGTCAGCTTGCCCGAGTCTCCGGTGGTGTGGCCGTCGGCGATCAGCGTGACATCGTAGCCCAGCGAAACCGCCCGCCGGACGGTGGTGTCGACGCAATACTGGGTCATGCAACCGCCCATTGTGAGGCCGGTGATCCCGAGTCGCTCGAGATGGTGCTGCAGGCCGGTCTCGAAGAAGGCATCGCAGGCGGTCTTGCGCACCAGGATGTCATCGCCCGAGGGGGCAAGGGCATCGACGACTTCCCAGCCGGGGCAGCCCGGTGCCAGGCGGCCTCCCGACTCGCCATCATGCTGTACGACGATCACGGGGATTCCGGCGTCGCGGGCCCGGTCCCGCAGCCCCGCGAGTCGCGCCACCACGGCATCGAAGGCGCCCATGACCGCATCCCGCCGCGCCTCGCCGAAGGTCCCGTGCAGAACGGCCTTCTGCACGTCGATGATGAGAAGAGCGGCGCTCATGGCGGTCTCCACGCGGCCCGTTGCGGCCGCTTCGCAGTATCATTCTAGCATGCGCGCCCGCGGGTACGCACGGTTGCCAAACACCGGCGCGAAGCCTTAAATGGCCGGACCGAGGCGCCCAGAGCGCCTGCGCCGTTGCGAACGACGCAACGGCTTTTTCTGTTTTGCTCCGAACACGAGGATCGCTCCATGACCGTGCTGCCCAATTCGCCCCACGCGCGCGACATCAAGAACTACCTGCATCCCTACTCGAACCTGAAGAAGCACGAGGAACGGGGTCCGCTGATCATCGAGAAGGGCGACGGCATCTACGTCGAGGATCTGGAGGGCAACAAGTACATCGAGGGCCTGGCCGGCCTGTGGTGCACCTCGCTCGGCTTCAACAACGAGCGCCTGGTCGAGGCGGCCGCCGCGCAGATGCGCAAGCTGCCCTACTACCACGCCTTCTTCCATCGCTCGTCCATGCCCTCGATCGACCTCGCCGAGCGCCTGATCGAGATGTCGCCGGGCAACATGTCGAAGGTCTGGTTCGCGAACTCCGGTTCGGAAGCCAACGACCACATGATCAAGTTCGTCTGGTACTACAACAACGCCCGCGGCAAGCCCGAGAAGAAGAAGATCATCGCGCGCATCGGCGGCTACCACGGCATCGCCGTGTCGTCGGGCAGCCTCACCGGCATGCCCCTGATGCACAAGGGCTTCGACCTGCCGATCAAGAACATCCTGCACACCGGCTCGCCGCATCACTACCGCTTCGCCGAGGAAGGCGAGTCGGAGGAGGATTTCGCCACCCGCCGCGCCAACGAGCTGGAGCAGCAGATCCTGGCCGAGGGGCCCGAGACGGTCGCGGCCTTCGTTGCCGAGCCCGTGATGGGCGCCGGCGGCGTCATCCTGCCGCCCAAGACCTACTTCGAGAAGATCCAGGCGGTTCTCAAGAAGTACGACGTGCTGCTGGTCGCCGACGAGGTGATCTGCGGCTTCCACCGCACCGGCAACACCTTCGGCTGCAACACCTACGGCATCGAGCCCGACATCATGGTGGTGGCCAAGCAGCTCTCCTCGGCCTACCTGCCGATCAGCGCTGTCCTCATCAACGAGAAGGTCTATGGCCCGATCCGTGACTTCTCCGACGAGAACGGCGTCCTGGCGACCGGCTTCACCTATTCGGGCCATCCCGTTCCCGCCGCCGTCGCCGTCGAGACGCTGAAGATCTACGAGGAGCTCGACATCGCCAGCCACGTCAACAAGATGGCTCCGGTGATGCAGGAGCGCCTTGCCGCCCTGGGCGATCATCCCATCGTCGGCGAAGCCCGCGGCGTCGGCCTCATCGGCGCGGTCGAGCTGGTCAAGAGCAAGGAGACCAAGGAGAACTTCGGGCCTGCGATCGCGGCCTACTGCGGCGATGCCTGCCTGACCCACGGCCTGATCCTGCGCGCGGCCGCCGGCAATTCGGTCGCCGCCTGCCCGCCGCTGATCATCAAGGAAGACGAGATCCACCAGATGTTCGACCGCTTCAAGCTGGCGCTCGACGACACCTGGGCCCACGTCCAGAAGGAGAACCTGCTCGCCGCCGAGTAAGGTTCGCCTCCTTCGAGGTTGCTGCTGCCGCCGGGTCCGCAAGGGCCCGGCGGTTTGCGTATCAGGCCTGGAAGCGGGCGGGCGACAGGCTTGCGCGGGTGAGTCCCGCCGCGGCCAGTGCGGCAGGCACCTCGCGGTCGAGGATGATCGCGGCGCAGTAGTCCGACAGCCCCGCCGAGGTCTGGATACCCGCCCCGCCCTGGCCGATGTCCCAGAAGAAACCCTCCGCGGCGGCATCCCAGCCCGCCGCGGGCAGACGGTCCGGCAGGAAGGAGCGCAGGCCTGCCCAGCGTTTCTCGAAGCGGCGGATGTCCAGCGTGGTCCAGGCCATGATGTTCTCGGCCGCCTGGGCAAGGTCGAGTTCCTCGGGCTGGGCATCGCAGGGGGCCGAGGGCGTCTCGTCGGCAAGCGAGCCCATGATGAGGCCGGCCTCCGGCTTGAAGTAGAAACTCTCGCCGTCGTCGGCGACCAGCGGCCAGGACGAGGCATCCAGACCCTCGGGGCCGCGGAACGTGAAGGCGGTGCGCCGGCAGGGCTGCAGGCCGAGCGGCGCGATGCCGGCAAGCCGGGCGAGGTCGTCGCCCCAGGCCCCGGCGCAGTTGGCGACGACGGGGGCGGTGAAGGTGCCCGCCTTGGTCTCGACCTGCCAGACGCCGTCCCTGCGCGCCAAACCCAGCACCTCGGCATCGCAGACGAGGCTGGCGCCGGCGCGGCGTGCAGCGGCGAGATAACCGCCGTGGATGGCATGGACGTCGATGTCCCCTGCCGTCGGCTCGAAGATGCCGTGGGAGAGTTTCTCCGGACGCAGCACCGGGCAGTGCCTGAGGCACTCCTGCGCATCGATACGATGCAGCAGGCGGCCCATGACATGGGCGAGTGCCGCCTCGTCGAAGTGGCTGTTGGCGGTGTCGTGGCCGATCGCGAGAAGGACCGGGCGGTTGACCAGCAGCGGCGTGTCGGTGAAGCCCGCGGGCGGCGCCTCGATGAAACGGCGGGTTTCCTCGGAAAGCGCCTGGACGACCGCGCCGCCGATGGCATCGGTGTAATGCGCCGCCGAACGGCCGGTACTGTGGTAGCCGGGTTGTTCCTCGCGCTCCAGCAGGACGACACGGCGGTGCGGCGCGAGCCGCCAGGCAAGCGAGGCGCCGACCGCGCCGGCGCCCACGATCACGACATCGGCTTCGACCATGGCAGCGCTTCTCCCGGGTTACTCCGCGGCGGCGCGCGGCGGCTGATCGACGGAAACGTCCGGCACCTTGGGCAGGACCTGGGTCAGGCGCAGGACGAGGCCCAGCAGGGGCGGCACCAGGGCCAGGGTGAGCACGGCCGAGAGCATCAGGCCGCCGACCACCACCGAGCCGAGGCCCCGGTAGAGCTCCGACCCCGCGCCGGGAAACAGGACCAGCGGCAGCATGCCGAAGACGCTGGTCAGCGTCGACATGAAGATCGGGCGGATGCGGTTCGAGGTCGCCTCCTCGATCGCCTGGGGCGGTGCCATCCCATCCTCGCGCATGTGGTGCAGCGTCTGATGGACAATGAGGATGGCGTTGTTGACGACGATGCCGATCAGGATGACGAAGCCCAGCAGCGTCAGCATGTCGAGCGGCTGGGGGTAGAAGAAGTTGAGCGCTACCAGGCCGAGCACGCCGCCGGCCGCGGCGACCGGCACGGAGACCATGACGATCAGCGGGTGGATGAAGCTCTCGAACAGCACCGCCATGACCAGATAGACGATGACCAGCGCCACCAGCAGGTTGACGACCATGGCGTCCCAGGTGGAGGCAAGCTTGTCGGCGGTGCCCGAGAGCTCCATGCGCACGCCCAGCGGCAGACCGGCCTCCTCCATGGGGCCGATGACCCTGTCGCGGATCATCTCGATGCCGGTTTCCAGGGGCACCTCCTCGCCCAGGCCGATCTGCAGGGTGATCGTGCGCTGCTGCTTGATGCGGCGGATCTCGGAGGGACCGTTGGTGATCTCGATGTCGGCGAGCGAGGAGACCGGCACGATCGTGCCGTCGCTGGTCACCACCGGAAGCTGGCCGATGCCCTGGGTGGCGCCGACCAGGGAACTGGGGCCGGTCAGCGTCAGGTCGATCTTGGAGCCGCCCATGGTGATTTCGGAGACCCGCAGGCCCGAGTTGAAGGCGTCGATATCCATCGCCAGATCGCTGGCGGTGACGCCGTTGTCAGCAAGGCGGATGCGGTCCGGATGGATGCGCAGCTCCGGCGCGCCCAGTTCGAGGCCCGGCTGAGGCCGGTACTGGTTGCCTTCCCCGGGGGGCAGGATCTCGCGGGCCAGCAGGTTGGCCTGGCGCGCCACGGCGATGATGGTTTCCAGGTCCGGACCGGAGATGTCGAGGTCGATGGTGCGGGTTCCGCCGAAACCGCGGCCGAACAGGGAGGGCTGGCGGAAGAAGCCGTCGGTGCCCGGCTCGTCGGCGAGCGGCCCCCGGATCACGGGGATCAGGTCCTTCACCAGCGTCGGGTCGACCGCCGCGGCGCCGATCCAGGTCCAGGACGTGCCGGCCGCGAAGTAGAAACGATCGAAGATCGGCGTGCCGTCCTCGGCAACCGTCAGGCCCTCCGGGTTCTGCGTGTCCCAATAGGGCCGGGTGGCGTCCTCCACGTCGCTGGCGATCTCGGCCATGGTGGCCAGGTTGTAGCCGGGCGGCGGAAAGATGCTGCCGGAGATGAAGTTCTGGTTCCCGTCGGGCAGGTATTCCAGCTTGGGCAGCAGCAGCACGGCAACGACCAGGGCGCCCGCGGTGATCACCGCGACGGTCAGCAACGAGACCAGGCGGTTGCGGGCCACCAGCCGGGCGTAACCGACGATGCCGCCGGTGAACACGGCCGCCGCCCGGTCGACGCCCGGGATGCGGTGGCTCGTCGCATCGTCGCTGCGCTTGAGCAGACGCGCGCTGAGCGCGGGGATGAGGGTCATCGCCACGACCAGCGACAGGATCACCGAGACCGAGATCGCCACGGCAATGTCGCGGAAGACCTGGCCCGCGTCCTGCTCCATGACCAGGATCGGGATGAAGACCATCACCGTGGTCAGCGCCGAGACGAGGATCGCGCCCCAGACCTGGCGCGCGCCCTCGTAGGCGGCCTTGGCCGGCGGCATGCCCTGTTCGCGCAGGCGGAAGATGTTCTCCAGCACCACGATGGCGGCATCGACCACCATGCCGATGGCAAAGGCGAGACCGGCCAGCGAGATCACGTTGATCGAGCGGCCCATCGCCGCCATGGCGACAAAGCTGCCGATCACCGAAACCGGGATCGCAATGGAGATGATCAGCGTGGCGCGCGGCGAACGCAGGAACAGCAGCAGGATGAAGGCCGCCAGCAGGCCGCCGATCCAGATGTTCTGGGTAACGAGGTCGATGGAGGAGTTGATGTAGCCGGTCTCGTCATAGACCAGATACATGATGAGGCCCGCGCGCGGCAGCGCCCCGGCATTGAGCTCGTCGACCGCCTCGCGGATGCCCTCCATGGTGGAGATGACGTTGGCGCCCGCCTCGCGGATGACGCCGACCGAAAGCGCAGGCTCGCCGTTGAAGCGCAGGATGGTGTCGATGTCCTTGTAGGCGAAATCGACCTCGGCCACGTCGCCCACCGTGACCCGCGCCATGCGTCCGGAGTCCGGATCGACACGGCTCACCAGCACGACATCGCGGATATCCTGGAGCGTGGCGAAATCGCCCTCGAAGCGGGCGGTGTACTGGCGCTTGCCCTCATCGACCTTGCCTGCCGTCGCCGTCGCCTCGGCGGCGCGCAGGGCTGCGGCGACATCGGGAATCGTGAGGTGGTAGCGGGCGAGGTTCTCCGGCGTCACGACGACGCGGATCTCGCGCTCCGAACCGCCCCAGTTGGTGACACGGGCAACGCCGGGCACGCGTTCGAGCCGCTCGGCGACCACGTCTTCGACAAAATCGCCGAATTCGTCGATCGGGCGTTCGTTGCCCTCGGCGCGCACCAGGTTGAAACGCGCGATGGGGCTGTCCTCGCTGCTGGCGGTATCGAGCACCGGTTCGTCGGCCTCGTCGGGATAACCCGAGACCCGGTCGAGCCGGTTGGCGACCAGCAGCAGGGCGCGGTTCATGTCCGTGCCGATGGCGAATTCCAGGGTGATCTCGCCCTCGCCCGTCCAGCCTTCCGACAGCATGTCGGTGACGCCTTCCAGGCCGGTGAGGACATCCTCCTGGGGGATCAGGATCTCGCGTTCGATCTCGGCCGGTGCAGCACCGGCCCAACTCGTCGAGACCGTGATGATGGGGCGCTGCACGTCAGGCGTGAGCTGGATCGGGATCGTCTGGAGCGCCAGCAGGCCGAACAGGATGACCATCAGCACCGCCGCCAGGACGGCAATCGGGCGGTCGATGGCCAGGCGGATGATGTTCATGGGCTAGAAGGTCACCGGCGTGTCGTCGGCCAGGGATTCGTTGCCGCGCACGACCACCACGTCGCCATCGGCGAGGCCGTCCAGCACGATGAAACGCCCGCCCACGGCCCGGCCCAGCACCACGTTGCGGCTGTGCGCCACACCGTCGACCACGACAAAGACGCTGGCCTGCCCGCCGTCGCGCAGCACGGCGTCCTTGGAGACGGTCACGGCCTGATCGACCGCGGCCACCGGAAGCTCCACCAGCACCGACTGGCCATCGGCGATCTCGCCCGGGCCGGGCTGCCAGTCGGGGACGAAGCGCACCGGAAGGGTGCGCGTCAAGGCATCCTCGGCGACACCGATGGCCCGCACGGTGGCCCGATGGTGGCTGCCGTCGTCCAGGGTCAATTGCACGGCGACACCGGGGCGCAGGCCCGAGACGCTGGAGGAGGGAACGTCCGCCTCGATCTCGATGGCAGTGTCGTTGACCATCGTGAACACCGAATCGCCGCTGTCGAGGTAGCTGCCGACCTCGGTATGGCGCAGCACGATGACGCCGTCGTAGGGCGCGCGAATGGTGGCCCCGGCCAGATCGGCCTCGGCCAGCGCCAGATTGGCCTCCGCCTGATCCACCCCTGCCCCGGCGCTGGCCAATGCCGCGTTCATGATGGCGACCTTCTGCACCTGATCGTCCTGGCGCGCCTGGGAAAAGGCCGCCGATTCCTCGAGTTCACCGATGCGGTCCAGATTCTGCTGCTCCAGCGCCAGGCTGGCGCGGGCCTGGTTGCGAAGCGCCTGGGCAACCTCCAGCTGCGCCTTCCACTGGTCACGGCGCAGGGTCAGGCGCTCGACATCAAGCTGGGCAAGGGGATCGCCTTCTTTCACGCGCGTGCCGACATCGGCGAGGATTTCGGCCACCGCCCCCTCCGTCTGGGTGGCGACGATGCCCTTTTTTACCGAAACGAAGCGGCCGACGACGGAGATTGTCTCGTTGACCGATTCCACACGCACCGAATCGACCGCGACCAGGGTCGCGGCGTCGGCCGGAGGCGTGCGTCCTGCCAGGAGGGCCAGGCAAAGGGCCGCAGAAATGCCGAGTTTGCGTAGAATCATACGGCCTTGAGTGTACTATTGCGGGGTTGGCGGGTCATCCACCGTAACGGCAAACGATGACTTCGCAACGCGCGATCGGGCGACAAGAGGATCATGACGACACGTTTCTACACCCATGCGGCCTGTCTGGATCACGACACCGGGCCGCATCACCCCGAGCGCATCGCCCGCCTGGAAGCCGTTCTGGCGGCCATGGACAATCCCGCATTTGCCGCTCTGGAGCGCCACGAGGCGCCGCGCGTGGCGCTGGACCGTCTCGCCCTGATGCACCCGCAGGGTTACATCGACGCGGTTCTGGCCGCCGCGCCGGCCTCCGGCCACGTCCATCTCGACCCCGATACCGTGATGTCGCCGGGCTCGGCCGAGGCGGCCCTGCGCGCCGCGGGCGCCGTGGTCGATGCCGTCGATGCCGTGGTCGCCGGCAAGGCGCACAACGCCTTCTGCGCCGTGCGCCCGCCCGGCCACCACGCCGAGCCCGATCACGCCATGGGCTTCTGCTTCTTCAACGCCGTCGCGGTGGCTGCCGAACATGCCCGGCGCGAACACGGGCTGGCGCGGGCCGCGGTGGTCGACTTCGACGTCCATCACGGCAACGGCACCCAGGCGATGTTCTGGGCCAACGAACAGCTTTTCTACGGCTCCACCCATCAGTTTCCGCATTATCCCGGCACGGGCGCGGCCGACGAGACCGGCGTTTATCACAACATCGCCAACGGCCTGCTGCCCCCCGGCACGGCCAGCGAGGAATTCCGCCGCATCTTCGAAGCCCGCGTGCTGCGTGCGCTCGATCACTTCCGGCCGGAGATCATCCTGATATCGGCGGGGTTCGACGCCCACGAGCGCGATCCCCTCGCCCAGATCAACCTGGTCGAGGAGGATTATGCCTGGGCGACGGACCTGCTGACGGAAATTGCCGACACCCATGCCGGTGGACGGGTTGTTTCCGTGATGGAGGGCGGTTACGACCTTCAGGCGCTCGCGGCGAGCGCGGCGGCCCATGTCGGCCGCCTGATGGCAGCAGACAGCGCGGGGAACGCATGAGCAAGACAGGCAAGCAGGACGACATCGCCGCCATGAGCTTCGAACAGGCCCTGGCGGAACTCGAAAAGATCGTCGGCCAGCTCGAAAGCGGCGAGGCGCGCCTGGACGACGCCATCTCGGCCTACGAACGCGGCGCCGCCCTGAAGCAGCACTGCGAGGCCAAGCTGCGCGAGGCGACCGACAAGGTCGAAAAGATCCGCCTGGCCGCCGACGGCAGCGTCAGCGCCGAAGCGACGACGATCGAATGAACCAGACCGCCGCCATCACGCCGCCCGCCGACGTCGCCGAGCAGCTCGCCGCCGCAGCAACGCGGATCGAGGCCACGCTGGACGGGCTGCTGCCGACAGGCGGCGGCCCGGAGCGTCCCCTGCTGGACGCCATGCGTTACGCCACCCTGAACGGCGGCAAGCGGCTGCGCCCCTATCTCACCACGATCGTCGCCGATCTCTTCGGTGTGGCCGACCAGCGCGCCCAGCGCGCCGCGGCCGCCGTGGAGATGCTGCACTGCTATTCGCTGGTCCACGACGACCTGCCTGCCATGGACGACGACGAGCTGCGCCGGGGCCGCCCGACCTGCCACATCGCCTTCGACGAGGCGACGGCGATCCTGGCGGGCGATGCCCTGCTGACGCTTGCCTTCGATGTCCTGGCCGACCCCGCCACCCACCCGGATGCAGCCGTGCGCATCGAGCTGGTGCGCGGCCTGACCGAGGCCGCGGGCGCCCATGGCATGGTCGCGGGCCAGATGATCGACCTGGCGGTGGAGCACCGCACTGTCGATACCGCAACGGTCGAGCGCCTCCAGGCGTTGAAGACCGGGGCCCTCATCACCTTTTCCGCCGAAGCCGGCGCGATCCTGGGCGAGGCCGCCCCCGACGACAGGGAGGCCATCGTGACCTACGGACGCCTGCTGGGCTCGGCCTTCCAGATCGTCGACGACCTGCTCGACGAGGAAGGCGACGTGGAAGCCATGGGCAAGGCCGTGGGCAAGGACGCCGCGGCCGGCAAGGCGACGCTGGTGGCGCTGCTGGGCACGCAGGAAGCCCGCAAGCGCGCCGACCGCCTGGCCGCCGAAGCCATAGACTGCCTGGAACCGTTCGGTCCGCCCGCCGACCCGCTGCGCGACATCGCGCGGTTCGTGGTCACGCGCCGAACCTGAAGACGCGAGGAAACCACCTTGACCATCTCCAACCGCACACCGCTTCTCGACCGCATCCATCTGCCGGAAGACATGCGCGACCTCTCCATGGAGGAACTGCGCCAGCTTGCCGACGAGCTGCGGCGCGAGACCATCGATGCGGTCTCCACCACCGGCGGCCACCTGGGCGCGGGCCTGGGCGTGGTCGAACTGACGGTGGCGATCCACCATCTGTTCGACACGCCGCACGACCGCCTGATCTGGGACGTCGGCCACCAGTGTTATCCCCACAAGATCCTCACCGGCCGACGCGACCGCATCCGCACCCTGCGCCAGAAGGACGGCCTGTCGGGCTTCACCAAGCGCGCCGAGAGCGAGTACGACCCCTTCGGCGCGGCCCACAGCTCCACCTCCATCTCGGCGGGCCTGGGCATGGCCGTGGCGCGCGACCTGAAGGGCGAGGAACGCGAGGTCATCTGCGTCATCGGCGACGGCGCCATGTCGGCGGGCATGGCCTACGAAGCGATGAACAACGCCGGCGCCCGCGACACGCGCCTGATCGTCATCCTCAACGACAACGACATGTCGATTGCCCCACCCGTGGGCGCCATGAGCGCCTATCTCGCCAAGGCGCTGTCGTCGAACACCTACCGTTCGGCCCGCCATGTCGCCAAGGAGATCGCCGCCCGCTTCCCGCGTTCCATCGAGACGGCGGCGCGCCGCGTGGAGGAATACACCCGCGGCCTGATGACCGGCGGCACCCTGTTCGAGGAACTGGGCTTCTATTACATCGGCCCCATCGACGGCCATAACCTGGAGCACCTGGTTCCCATCCTGAAGAACATCCGGGATGCCGACGAGAACCGCCCGGTGCTGATCCACTGCATCACGCAGAAGGGCAAGGGCTACGACCCCGCCGAACAGGCCGCCGACAAGTACCACGGCGTCAACAAGTTCGACGTCATCACCGGCGCGCAGGCCAAGCCGGCCGCGGCCGCGCCCTCCTACACCTCGGTCTATGCCAAGGCGCTGATCGCCGAGGCCGAGGCCGACGACCGCATCTGCGCCATCACGGCCGCCATGCCTTCGGGCACCGGCGTAGACAAGTTTGCCCAGCGTTTCCCCGAGCGCGCCTTCGATGTCGGCATCGCCGAGCAGCACGGCGTCACCTTCGCCGCGGGCATGGCCTGCGAGGGCTTCAAGCCCTTCGTCACCTTCTATTCGACCTTCCTGCAGCGCGCCTACGACCAGATCGTCCACGACGTGGCGATCCAGCGCCTGCCCGTGCGCTTCGGCATCGACCGCGCCGGGCTGGTCGGCGCCGACGGCCCGACCCATGCCGGCTCCTTCGACATCGCCTATCTGGGCACCCTGCCCGGTTTCGTGGTGATGGCCGCGGCCGACGAGGCCGAACTGATGCACATGGTGGCGACCTGCGCCGCCATCGACGACCGCCCCAGCGCCGTGCGTTACCCCCGTGGCGAGGGCGAAGGCGTGCCCCTGCCCGAGCGCGGCACGCCGCTGGAGATCGGCAAGGGCCGCATCGTGCGCGAGGGCACCAAGATCGCCCTGCTCTCCTTCGGCACCCGCCTTGGCGAATGCCTGAAGGCGGCCGACGAACTGGGTGCCCGCGGCCTGCCGACCACGGTGGCCGACGCCCGCTTCTGTACGCCGCTCGACACCGACCTTGTGCGCCGCCTGGCGCGCGAGCACGAGGTATTGATCACGGTCGAGGAAGGCTCGATCGGCGGTTTTGCCTCCCACGTCCTCGATTTCCTCGCCCGCGACGGAGCACTTGACGCGGGCTTGAGAATCCGGCCTATGGCGCTTCCAGCCACGTTCATCGATCAGGGGAAACCCCACGACATGTACGACGAGGCCCATCTGAACGCGCCCGACATCGTGAAAACGGCGCTTTCCGCCCTAGGCCAGGACCAGGCCGGGGCGAGCATCCACGCCTGAACGCCATGATCCGCCTTGCCGCACTCCTCGCCCTGGCCCTGATGCTGGCCGGAACGCATGTCGCACGCGCCGAGGTCACAGCGATGCCCGAAGCGGACGTCGCCGCGGACGAACTGCAGTGCATGGCCCTCAACATCTACTGGGAAGCCAACCGCAGCAGCGAACTCGACCTGCGCGCCGTCGCCCATGTCACGTTCAACCGCGCCAGCGCGCCAGGCTTCCCCGGCAGCGTCTGCGATGTCGTCACCCAGGGCGGCGAGCGTCCTCTCTACACCTGCCAGTTCCAGTGGTGGTGTGACGGGCGCAGCGACCAGCCGACCGATCTTGCGGCATGGCGGCGTGCCCTGAGCATCGCCGAGCGCGTGCTTTCGGGCCAGGATGTCGACCTCACGGACGGCGCCCTGTTCTTCCACAACTCCAGCGTCACACCGTCCTGGAGCCAGGAACTGCAGCGCACGATCCGCATCGGCGACCACATCTTCTATCGCTACTAGGGTCTTGGCCGGTTCGAAACGCACGCGCATCGACCAGCTTCTGGTCGAGCGCGGCCTTGCCGAAAGCCGCACCCGCGCCCAGGCACTGATCATGGCCGGGCTGGTGTTCGCCGGCGAAAAGCGGCTCGACAAGCCCGGCCAGACCATCGACCCGGAAGCCGAGATCGAGGTGCGCGGGCGCGATCACCCCTGGGTCTCGCGCGGCGGCCTCAAGCTCGACCATGCGCTGGACGCCTTCGCCATCGACGTAACCGGCGCCATCGCCATCGACCTTGGCGCCTCCACCGGCGGCTTCACCGATGTCCTGCTCAGCCGCGGCGCGGCCAAGGTCTATGCGGTCGACGTCGGCCACGGCCAGCT
>CALLQH010000253.1 GCA_938014945.1 uncultured bacterium
AGCCGCCGCGTCGGTCATCGCGGGACATGGCGCGGGTCTCTACTACGCTGCCGTATCGTCGGGCCCACGCACCTGGGCCTGGATGAGCGCGCCGCTGCCGGGCTGGTCGCTGCGGCGCATCGAAAGGGGCGATCTGGTGCGCCTGGATCTGGCCTGCGTCTGGCAGGGTTATCTCTGCGACTTCGGGCGCACCATCGTTGCCGGCGGGGCGCCAAGCGCCGAGCAGGCGCGCCTGATCGAGACCCTGCATGCCGGGCTCGATGCCGCCATCGCCGCCGTGCGCCCGGGCGGGCGCGTTGCCGACATCGTCGCTGCGGGCGACAACGCGCTGGCCGAAACCGGCGTCGCCCTGGGGGGCGAGACCGAACGGCCGGACCAGATTGTCGCCAGCTACCCCGTGCACTGGGGCCATTGCCTGGGCCTGGGCTGGGAACGGCCGTGGATGACACCGCCCGGCGAGGCCGCCATCGAACCGGGCATGCTGCTTGCCATCGAGCGCGCGCTCACCCTGGAAGGCGTCGGAACGGCGGCAGCAGAACAGAACCTGCTGGTGACCCCCGACGGTTTCGACCTGCTGACCGGCGGCCCGGACGGCCGCTGGTCGTGAGCGTTTTGAACGCAACCCCAACACGAAGAGACGCAGCGATGAAGAAGATCGACCTTGGCGGCCAGCGGGTGCTGGTGACGGGAACCGGCGGCGGCATGGGCGGTGACATCGCCTGCACCCTGGCCGCCTGGGGAGCCACCGTGGCCGCGACCGACATGGACCCGCTCGGCGCCGAAAGGACCCTGGAGCGCATCGAGGCAGCGGGTGGCAGCGGCTGTGCCGCCGCGATCGACGTTGCCAGCGAGGCCAGTGTGGAGGAGGGCGTGGCCGCCTGCTGGCAGGCGCTGGGCGGCATCGACCTCTTGGTCAACAACGCCGGCGTGCTGCGTCACGGCAAGGTGGTGGACATGAGCCTGGAGGACTGGAACTTCGTCCTGGGCGTCAACATCACAGGCGTCTTTCTGGTGTCGCGCGCGGTGGCACGCCGCATGGTGGCGCAGGGCACGCCCGCCTCGATCGTCTCGACCGCCTCGATTTCAGGGAAACACGGCGATCCGGCGCTCGCCCACTACAGCGCCTCGAAGTTCGGCGTGATCGGCTTTACCCAGGCTCTGGCGCACGAACTGGCGCCCCACGACATCCTGGTCAACGCGGTCTGCCCGGGCATCGTCGATACGCCCATGATCCGCCATCTGGCGGCCGCCGAGGGCCACCCGGCCGAGGACTATCTCTCGGCCCAGCTCATCAAGCGTTTCCAGACGCCCGAGGACATCGCCTATGCGATGGCCTATCTCCACACCTCAAGGGCGATGACGGGTCAGGCCCTCAACATCGACGGCGGCACGTTCTTTCACTGAGGCGGTTCAGCCAGCGGCGCGGACCGGCTCGGCTTCGTTGGCGGGCACAGCCGCAGCGTGGTCGATGCGGGGCACACTGTTGTAGGCGGGCGCCTGGGCCGGGGCGATCGTGCCCTGCTGCATAGCCCGGGCATTCATGCGACGGGCCTTGAGGACCTTGGCGATCTCCATGCCGATCGTCAGAACCATGCCGGCGGCGTAAGCAATCAGAAGCTGAGTAACCATGGTTTCCTCGTTTCGACGCCAATCCCTGTGGCGCACATCATTGGCGTGTTCGAGAGGAATCTAAGCAATCGGCATACCGATGCATCCCAAGCCGCCGCTTGACCGGTCGCAACGCTGCACTGCATGGATGAAATGATAACTTGATCAGGGAAAATGGCGGTTTTCCGCCGTTTATCTCCCGGTCATCAGGATGGCGCCCCGGCGCCTGCCCGGGGCCTTGCATCGCGCGTTTGTGCCTTTGTGCGCCTGCGTCGGCTGCGACTGCCTGGCCCGGAGTGCCCGCGGGCACACACGGATCACTTTGGCACAGGCAATTTCAGGACGGTTTCCAGCCTGCGGGGCGATCCCGGCAGGAGGGATTCGCGCTTTGCGAGAAGACGTTCGCACAATGCCAGCAGATCGCCGCTCGCCGGACCGCCGTCGAAGACCTCCGGCGTGTTGCGTTCCAGTCGGGCGAAGGTGGCATGGCACCAGTCGGCATGGGCCGCCACGCCGCGCGGCTCGTCCATGACCAGCTTGAGGGCGGCGGCCGCCAGCCGGATCAGCGCCTGCAGATGCAAGGCCTGGCCCGAGTCGCGCGCCATGCCCTGCCAGGGCTCCTCCCAGGCCTCGTGCGCTTCCCAGAAATACCCGTGGTTGAAAAGGTCGAGGCCGCGCCGCAGCGCCCGCTCGCGCGGAAACGGTGCTGCACCGGAATCATCGGTGGCTTCCGAAAGCGGCTCTGTGCCTGGGGTTTCCGGCTGCCGGCGCGGGTGGGGCATGGACCCGGGCACAAACGCCCGATCTGGAAACCGCAGGTCGCAATCGTAGCGCGGCCGGTCAACCATCGAGTCTTGCCAAGTGAAACATTTCACACCACTATAGGCAGGTTGGGTGCGCATGACAGCGCCGACTCGGGGGTGGACGAGAGTCAGCCGTGGTTTGGGCCGCCGGAAACGGGGGGAGCACGGAAGGCGATCGATCCGGGTCGGAAAGGCTGAAGGAGGGGGGCAACGTGATCAAGCGCGTTGGCTCACAACCGAACGACAATCGGTGGGACGCCGTTATCGGTGTCCGCGCAAGGAGTTGTTGTCCATGAGTGCAGCACTGCATCACCGCATGGAAGACGCCCTGCCGAGCCTTGACGGCGAGCGCAAGGTCGTCAGCGTGCTCTTTGCCGATATCGTCCGCTCCTCCGATCTCGTGGCCGGCCAGGACCCCGAGGACGCCAACGACCATCTTCTTCCCGTTCTGCAGACCATGATCGACGCGGTGCACCGTTTCGGCGGCACCGTGAACCAGATTCTTGGCGACGGCATCATGGCCGTCTTCGGTGCGCCCTTCGCGCAGGAAGACCATGCCTCGCGCGCCTGTCTTGCCGCCTTCTCGATGCAGCAGACCGCCGCCCGCCTGCTGGCGCGTCATCCCGAACCGCTGGTGCGCAACCAGGCGATCCGTGTCGGCATCAGCTCCGGCAAGGTGGTCGCCCAGGTGCTGCGCGGCGACCTTCACACCGAATACCGCATCGTCGGCGAAGCCGTGTACCGCGCTGCGCGCCTGGAAAAGGCTGCGCCCGCCGGCTCTGTCCTGATGTGCGCCGAGACCCTGGCGCTTGCCGCCGACAGCGTCGACAGCCATTCGGCCGGCGAGATTCGCGTCGGCGACGACGAGCCGCCGGTCAGCGCCTTCCGTCTGCTGGGCGTGGGCCGCCGCCGTTCGCAGGTCGAGGGCCGTCATATCGTCGACATGCCGGGCTTTGTGGGCCGCGACGACGATGTCGTCTTCCTGGACGAGCTCTGGCAGAGCGCGCGCAGCGGCACGGGCGAGGTGGTGGTCCTGTCGGGCGATGCCGGTGTCGGCAAGAGCCGGCTGGTCAGCGAGTTCCTTGCCGCCAACACGGGCGACGAGCGCCGGGTGATCGGCTGCAATCTGCATCCCATCGGGGTCGCCCGCGTCGGCGGCGCCATGGGCAAGGTGGTGCGCGAGGCGCTGGCCGGCACCATGGCCGATGCCGGCGCCGTGGCGGCACGCCTGGCGCAGTTCGGCATCGAGGACGCGATGAGCGTTCACGCCGTTCTCGACATTCTCGATCTCTCCCGCGGCGACATGGTCTGGCAGGAGACCGCGCCGGCCGAGCGCCTGCGCGTCTCGGTCGATGCGGTGGTGCGCCTGACCCTGGCGATGGCCGCAGAGCGCCCGCTGATGCTGGTCATCGAGGATTTCCATTGGGCCGATTCGCGCTCCAAGGCGTTCGCTGCCGAGCTTTCGGCCCGCTGCGCCGAGAGCCGCCTTCTGGTCATGGTCACCTCGCGCGGGGATCAGGCGAGCCCCTGGGCGGCCTGGCCCCATGTCGTGGAACGGCGGCTGCAGCCGCTGGCGCCTGATGCGACGGCGCGCCTGCTCGATCTCATGCTCGGCAACGGCCGCGCCTTCAACAGCCTGAAGCAGCGTCTGGTCGATCTGACCCAGGGCGTGCCCCTTTTTGTGGTCGAATGCGTGCGCAGCCTGCGTCAGGCGGGCGCGATCACCGGACCGGCCGGCGCCTGCCAGCTCGTCCAGGATGCCGAAATCGAAATTCCAGCATCGGTTCATGCCCTGCTTGCCGCGCGTATCGACCGCATCGTCGCGGCCGACCGCTACATCCTGCTGTGCGCCTCCGTGGTCGGCAGCCATTTCGACGTCAGCCTGCTGCAGGATCTCACCGGGCGCCGCGCCGGCGACCTGCTGATGCATCTCGCGCGCCTGGAACAGGCCGGCTTCGTGCAGCGCACCCGCGTCATGCCGAACCTGGAGTTTTCGTTCCAGCACGCCCTGGTCCATGACGTCGCCTACAACACCCTGTTGAAGAGCCACCGCCGCGACCTGCACGCCCGCCTGCTGACCGCCCTGGAAGGGCGCAGCAATGCGGAGCTTCCCGGCCGTGTCGAGCTGCTTTCCCATCATGCCTACCGCGCCCAGGTCTGGCCGCGCGCGGTGGCCTATGGACGGCTGGCCGGGCGCCACATGCTGGCAGCCTCGCGCAATGTCGAGGCGGTGCAGAAGCTCTCCCAGGCCATGACCGCGCTGGAGCGGCTGCCGGTCACCCGCCGCAACCGCGAGCGCCAGATCGACAGCCATCTCGACCTGATCCACGCGCATTTCCCGCTGGGCAACCAGGAAGCCATCGGCAAGCACCTGGAACAGGCCATGCCGATTGCCGAGGAACTCGACGACGAGCGCCGCATCGCCAAGCTGCAGGCTTACCGCAGCCTGCATTTCTGGTCCCAGGGCAAGATCGGCAAGGCCATTTCGGTCGGCAAGTCGGTGCTGGAAATCGCCCGCCGTCGCAACGACTGGGAACTGGAAATCCAGGTCGCCGGCCGTCTGGGCGCCTTTCAGATCGACCGTGGCGATTTTGAAAGCGCCTGCGCCCTTCTGGAGCGTGCGATCACCCTGATCCCGGAAGACCAGAACCATCGCTGCTTCGGCCTGCTGCCTCTGGCCTCGGTTGCCAACCGTGCGGCGCTCGCACGCGCCCTGCCGGATCTCGGCCGCTTCCGCGAGGCGCATGCCTATGGCGACGAGGCCGTCGCGCTGGCCGACGAAGCCGGCCATCCCTTCAGCCAGATGTTCGCCAACCTCTGGGCGGGCAATGCCTTTGTCATGCACCGCGCCTTCGAGCGCGCGATTCCGCCGCTGGAGCGCAGCCTGGACCTGTGCCGCAACCGCGGCCTGAACCTGCTGCAGGCGCGTGTCACCAGCACCCTGGGTTATGCCTACTACAACACCGGCCGGCGCGCCGAGGGCCTCCAGATGCTGGAGGCCACGGTGGCCGATGCCGAGTTCCGGTCGATCCGCTGGAACTTCGCGCAGCAGGCGACCTGGCTGGCGGAGGTCTATCTGGCCGAAGGCCTGCTTGAGCGCGCCGCCGAGATGGCCAAGCGCGCCCTGGATGCCGCCGTCGCCTCGGGCGAAAAGGCATCGGAAGCCTGGAGCCTGTGGCTGATGGGCGAGGTCCATAACGCCTCGTCCGATACGCCCGAGCCCATCGCTCACCGCTATTTCACCAAGGCCTGGGATATGGCCAATGCCCATCGCATGGGTCCGCTGGCGGCGCGCTGCCATCAGAGCCTGGGCAATTTCTTCGTGCGCCACCGTGCGCCGAGCAAGGCCAAGGGTGAATTCGAGAAGGCGCTGTCCTATTTCGCCACCTACGGCATGACGGACAACGCCGAAGAAGTTTCGCGTGAGCTGCGCCTGCTGGCCGACCGGCGCGCGCAAAGGGTGCACTGAGCACCAGAAACAATCGCAAAATGCTGCGATTTGTTGTGAAACGCTTCACAGACAATTGATGCGTGGACCGCTACTCCTGAAAAGCCTGCAAAAGAGCAGGTTTGATCAGGAGGTATGTTATGGAACACGTCACCAAACGTGCGACTGTTGTTCGTGGCGCAGACGGACAACTCTATGAGATTCATGCCGATGCTTGTGTGACCCTTGTCGAGACGCCGACCGCTTCGGTCGCGTTCGACGGTCCCGCGATCGGCAGCCAGGCGGGAGGCGACTACGCTTCCGGCCGCATGATGATCGAGGCCGGTGAGGACTATGCCTCGGGCCGCATGATGATCGAGGCGGGCGAGGATTACGCTTCGGGCCGCATGATGATCGAGGCGGGCGAGGATTACGCCTCGGGCCGCATGATGATCGAGGCGGGCGAGGATTACGCTTCGGGCCGCATGA
>CALLQH010000254.1 GCA_938014945.1 uncultured bacterium
GCCATGCCTTCGCGGTAGCTGGGGTACTTCAGGGTGACACCCAGCTCGTCCTTGATGCGGTCGTTCCGCACGCGCTTGTTGTCGGCATAGAAGCTGCGCGCCATGTCGGAGAGCTGGGCGTCCTCGAAGGCGATGGGCTCGGGCGGCGCAACGCCCAGCAGTTCACAGCCATATTCCACGACGCGGTCGGGCGCCTCGGGCTCATCGTCACAAAGGTTGTAGATGGCGCCGGGGTTGGGGCGGGCCATCGAGGCCTGAAGCACCTGCACGATGTCGGCGACATGGATGCGGCTGAAGACCTGGCCGGGCTTGACGATGCGCTTGGCGCGGCCGCTGCGGATCTGCTCCAGCACGCCGCGGCCGGGGCCGTAGATGCCCGCAAGGCGGAAGATGTGCACCGGCAGGCCGTAGCGTTCGTGCATGACCAGCCAGTTCTGTTCGGCCTCCAGGCGGCGCGCGCTGCGCTCCAGGTCGGGGATCGGCACGGTCGTTTCGTCGACCCAGTCGCCGTCGTGGTCGCCGTAGACGCCGGTGGTCGAGAGGTAGCCGATCCAGGCGATGTCCTCCAGACGCGCGATGTCGGCGCTGTGCCAGTCGAGCGGCGGGCAGATGGAATCGGCCGAAGGCGGGATGGAATCGAGCAGATGGGTGGCGCCCTCGAAAACGGATTCGTCCTCCACGGGCCCTGCGGCATCGAACAGGGTCATGGTGAAACCCTCGGCCCGCAGGGCATCGGCCTTCTCCTGGGTGCGGGCCGTGCCGGCGACGGCAAAGCCCTGCCCGGCGAGCGAGCGCGCAAAGGCCAGCGCCGAAAATCCCAGACCGAAACCAAGCAGCTTGTTCATGTTTCCTCCGCGCAGCCGGGCGCATCCCATTCGGCGCGCACCGTCTCATCATCCTCGGACTGGTAACGGAGGCTCCGCGCCGAGGCAAACGCCGCAGGCGTCGCCAGCCGCGAAAGGGCCCAGACCGCCATGGCGCGCACCAGGGCAGAAGCATCGTCGAGCCGCCGCTCTACGGCGGCAAACGCCGCGGGGCCATCGCTGTTGCCCAGCGCAATCATGACGTTGCGCACGAAACGGTCGCGCCCGGTGCGCTTGATCGGGCTGCCGCGGAAGAACTCCCGGAAGGCGGCATCGTCGAGGTCCGCGAGGTCGGCCAGGCGCGGCGCGGTCAGCTCGGCGCGCGGCAGGAAGGCGAGATCGCCCGTGCGCTTGGCGAACTTGTTCCACGGGCAGACCGCCAGGCAATCGTCGCAGCCGTAGATGCGGTTGCCCATGGCGGCGCGGAACTCAGCCGCGATGTGGCCCTTGTGCTCGATCGTCAGGTAGGAGATGCAGCGCCGCGCATCGAGTTCGTAGGGGCGCGGAAAGGCCGCCGTGGGGCAGACATCCTGGCAGGCCCGGCAGGAGCCGCAGTGGTCGGTCTCGGGCGGATCGGGTTCCAGCTCCAGGGTCGTGAAGACCTCGCCCAGGAAAAACCAGGAGCCGAGCGCGCGCGAGACGAGATTGGTGTGTTTGCCCTGCCAGCCCAGGCCCGCGCGCTGGGCCAGCGGCTTTTCCATCACCGGCGCGGTATCGACGAAGACCTTCACCTCGCCGCCCTGGGTCTCGACCATCCAGCGGGCCAGCGCCTTCAGGCGCGACTTGACGATGTCGTGGTAGTCGCGCGCGCCGCGGGCATAGACCGAAATGGTGCCGCGGTCGTAGCGCGCCAGATCGTCCAACGGATCGTGGGCCGGCCCGTAGTCGGCAGCCAGCACCACGATGGAGCGCACCGCCGGCCATAGCGCGGCCGGATGCGCTCTCTCCCCTGCACGCCGCTCCAGCCAGTCCATGTCGCCGTGCCGGCCCGCTGCAAGAAAATCCTGAAGGGTGTCCCCATGGCTGGGGCCGTCGGCGGAGGTTACCCGCACGGCGGCAAATCCCAGTTCACGGGCCCGGGCTGCGATTGCGGCCTTGTCGCCGCGTGCCATCAGAAATCCAGATCGTCGTAGTGCTTGGCCGGTTTCAGGCCGGGCACCCGGTCATCCAGGATGGGACGGAAGCTGGGGCGCGACTTGACGCGGGCGTACCAGTCCCGTGCGCCCTCCTGATGCTGCCAGGGCACGTCGCCGATGTAGTCGATGCAGGAGAACTGGGCGGCTGCGGCGATATCGGCCAGCGAGAACTTGTCGCCGGCAAGCCAGGTACGCCGCTCGACCAGGAAGGCGACGTAATCGAGGTGCATGCGGATGTTGGCAAGGCCGGCACGCACGGTCGCCGAATCAGGCTCGCCCCGGCCCAGGAAGCGGCGCATGACCTTTTCGCCGACCAGGTTGACGGTCGCCTCCTCGTGCATCTTGCCATCGAACCAGGCGACCAGCCGACGCGTCTCGGCGCGCTGCGCAGGCGTGCCCCCGAGCAGATCCGGCTGGGGCTGGACCTCCTGCAGGTACTCGGTGATCGCCACGCTGTCGGCGATGATCGTGCCGTCGGCTTCCACCAGCACCGGCACCTTGCCCGCCGGGTTGATGCCGAGAAATTCGACGCGACGCTCCCAGACGTTTTCCAGGCGGAGATCGAACGGCAGCCCCTTCTCCTTCAGGGCCATGCGGACCTTGCGGGAGAACGGCGACAGCGGGACGTGGTAGAGCACTCGCATGGCGCCAAGCTAGAGCATGTCGCGCACGGAATGAATCCGTGCTTTGCACCTTTTGCGATCCCTGTGGGAAAACCCGCGCCGCCCCGAGGGGGCGCTCCTCACCCGTCCAGGCCGAAGCGCAGACCAAGGCGGCCGGCAAAGCGGCCCGCCCCGCCGTCGCGCAGGCTGTCGGCGGAGACCGAGACGCGCAGGGTGAGCTCCTCGAAGCCGTCTTCGCGCTCCTCGCCCGCCTGGCACTGGGCAACCTGGCCGTAGGCAAGGGCAAGCACATCCTCGTTGGCGCCCGTCGCAATGCCCACGCCGTAGTCGAGCATGCGGCCGTCGGCGGCAGTGAGAACGAAACCCGTCGCGCCGCTGAGATTTGCGCCGCGCACGGCACCTGGCAGCCAGCCGTGTGGCACCAGGATGTGCTGGTGCGCGACGATGCCGTGATGGGGCAGGCCCCCCTGACTGCCGGCGGTCGGCACCGAGACCGCGAGGGCAAGGTCGATACCCTGGGCATGACTGCCGGCCACGATGGCAAGATCGAAAACGACGCCGGCCCGGCGCAGATCGTCCTGCGTGCGAAGCGCGGCATAAAGCTGGGCGTCCGAAAGGCAGCCGCGCTTGATCAGGATGCTGCCCAGCCTGCCGCCGGATGCGGCCTGGGCGCGCAGGGCATCAACCAGCTGATGCTCGTTGATATAGCCGCGCTCCTGAAGAAGGCGGCCAAGATGCATGTCGGAGAGGCCGGCCCCCGGCTTGGTCGTTTCGGCATGTCGGTTCACGGCGCGCGATCCCAAAAGCTAACAAGGCAGCCGTCCCCAAACGGCAAGCCCACAGCGCTTCACTGCGACAATCTGGGAGTGAAGCCCTTCACGAACAAGTGATAACAAGCACATCCGGGCCGCAAACCGTTGACTGAAAGGCTAGGCGGTCTGTTGCTGCTTCCCGTCGTTGAGCGGCCACTCCAGACGCTCAACCATTTCGCGCGGACAGACCTGCCAGAAGCGCCCCACCTGAAGATCCCACTCGCGCAGGATCTGGGCGGCGTAACCCGACTGTGTCTCGTGGGCGTGTTCCGCGATCAGGTCGCGCAGGCGCTGCTCCCAATGGGCGCTGGCCAGCCGCTGTACCAGCACGGTCTCACCGTTGACCATGGCTTCGAACGTGCCGTCACGGTCGTAGACGAAGGCCATGCCGCCCGTCATGCCGGCAGCGAAGTTGGCGCCCACGGGACCCAGGATCACCGCCGTGCCGCCGGTCATGTATTCGCAGCCGTTGGTGCCGCAGCCCTCGATCACCGCATCGGCGCCGGAGTTGCGCACGGCGAAACGCTCGCCTGCCTGCCCCGCGGCAAACAGGCGGCCTGCCGTGGCGCCATAGAGCACCGTGTTGCCGATGATCGTGTTCGACTGGCTCGGCCGTTCGCTGGAAGCCGGCGGGCGCACGACGATGGTGCCGCCCGAAAGGCCCTTGCCGACATAGTCGTTGGCATCGCCGAAGACCTCGAGCTTCAGGCCCTGCACCGCGAAGGCGCCGAGCGACTGGCCGGCCGAGCCGCGCAGGCGCACGGTGATATGGCCGGCCGGCAGGCCGGCCATGCCGAAGCGGCGGGTGAGCGCCGAGGACAGACGGGTACCGACCGCGCGCTGGGTGTTCCGCACGTTGTAGGCCAGCTGCATCTTCTCGCGGTCTTCCAGCGCCGCTTTGGCGTCGCGCAGCATCTGGGCGTCCAGGGTGTCGGGCACCTCGTTGCGCCCGACCAGCGTGTTGTAGCGGGCGTGTTCGCCCGGATCGGCCTGGGCAAGCAGCGGGTTGAGATCGAGATCGTCGAGGTCGGAGCTGCCGCGGCTGACCTGCTTGAGGAGATCGGTGCGCCCGATCACCTCGTTGAGCGAGCGCATGCCCAGCGAGGCCAGAATCTCGCGCACCTCCTCGGCGATGAAGGAGAAGAGGTTCACGACCTTTTCCGGCGTGCCCTCGAACTTGGCGCGCAGGGATTCCTTCTGGGTGCACACGCCCACGGGGCAGGCGTTGGAATGGCACTGGCGGACCATGATGCAGCCCATGGCGACGAGCGACGCCGTGCCGACACCGAATTCCTCGGCACCCATCATGGCGCCGATCACGACATCGCGCCCGGTGCGGATGCCGCCGTCGACGCGCAGGGTCACCTTGTGGCGCAGGCGGTTGAGGGTGAGCACCTGGTTGGCTTCCGTGAGGCCCATCTCCCAGGGCGCGCCGGCATACTTGATGCTGGTCTGGGGGCTCGCACCCGTGCCGCCGACATGGCCCGAAATCAGGATGACATCGGCCTTGGCCTTGGCGACACCCGCGGCCACCGTGCCGACGCCCGCCTGACTGACGAGCTTCACGCAGACCTTGGCGTCCGGGTTGATCTGCTTGAGGTCGTAGATGAGCTGGGCGAGATCCTCGATCGAATAGATGTCGTGGTGGGGCGGCGGCGAGATCAGCATCACGCCGGGTGTGGCGTGACGCAGCTTGGCGATCATCTCCGTCACCTTGAAGCCGGGCAGCTGGCCGCCCTCGCCCGGCTTGGCGCCCTGGGCGATCTTGATCTCCAGCTCGCGGCAGTTGACGAGGTATTGCGCGGTGACGCCGAAGCGGCCGGAGGCGACCTGCTTGATCGGCGAATTCGGATTGTCGCCGTTCTCGCGCGGATGGAAGCGCTCGGGGTCCTCGCCGCCCTCACCGGAATCGGACTTCGCGCCGATCCGGTTCATCGCGATGGTCAGCGTTTCGTGCGCCTCGGGCGAGAGCGCGCCCAGCGACATGCCCGGCGTGACGAAGCGCTTGCGGATCTCGGTGATCGATTCGACGTCGTCGATGGGCACCGGCTGCGCGCTGCTGCGGAAGTCGAGCAGGTCGCGCAGGTCGAAGGGCGCGCGGTGGTCGATGGCCTGTGCGTAGCGCTTGTAGACCTGGTAGCTGTCGGTCGCGACGGCGGTCTGCAGGGTGTGGATGATGCCGGCTTCCCAGTCGTGCGCCTCGCCGCCCTGGCGGAAGCGGTAGATGCCGCCGATGGGCAGGGCGACGACCTCGGCGCCGTAGGCATCGTCGTGCAGTTTCAGCGAGCGGCGCTGGATGCCGTTGAGGCCGATACCGGAAATGCGCGAGGGCATGCCGGGGAAGAACTCGGCGACCAGGGTGCGCGACAGGCCGATGGTCTCGAAGTTGTAGCCGCCGCGGTAGGACGAGAGCACCGAGATGCCCATCTTCGACATGATCTTCAGCAACCCGTCGTCGATGGCCTTGGTGAAACGCGCGACGCATTCCTCCAGCGTGAAGCCGGGGAAGAGGTTGCGGCGGTGGCGCTCGGCGATCGATTCCTCGGCGAGGTATGCGTTGACCGTGGTCGCGCCGACGCCGATCAGCACCGCGAAGTAGTGCACGTCCATGCACTCGCTGGAGCGCACATTGAGCGAGGTGAAGGTGCGCAGGGACTGGCGCACCAGATGGCTGTGGACCGCGCCGACAGCCAGGATCATCGGCATCGCCGCACGGTCGGGCCCGGAATTCTCGTCGGTCAGGATGACGTGTTCGCAGCCGCCGCGTACCGCATCCTCGGCCTCCTGACGGACCCGCGCGATGGCATGCGCCAGGGCCTGGGGATCGTCGTGGTAGGCGGCGAAGGTGCAGTCGATCACCGTCGCCGTCTTGCCCATGTAGCGGCGCATGGCCGCGAACTCGCCGTTGGAGAGCACCGGCGATTCCAGCTGCAGGATGCGCGTCTGGCTCTCGTCCTGATCGAGGATGTTGGAGAGGTTGCCCAGGCGCGTGTCGAGCGTCATGACGCGCCGCTCGCGCAGGGAGTCGATGGGCGGGTTGGTGACCTGGCTGAAGTTCTGCCGGAAGAAGTGGTGCAGGCCGCGATACTGGCCCGAGAGCACGGCAAGCGGCGTGTCGTCGCCCATGGAGCCGACCGCCTCCTTGGCGCCCTCGACCATGGGCTGGAGGATCAGTTCCAGGTCCTCGATGGAATAACTCGCCGCGCGCTGGCGGGTTTTCAGCTCGCTCTTGTCGTAGAGCCGCGTGGCGCCGTCGCCGGCCTGGATCAGGCTGTCGAGATGGGTGATGTGGCCGACCCAGGAGCGGTAGGGGTTCTCTGCCGCAAGCGTCTCCTTGATCTCGCCGTCCCGGTAGAGCCGGCCGTTGGCGAGATCGAGCGCGATCATCTCGCCCGGGCCGATGCGCCCGCAATGCACCAGATTGCGCTCGGGAATCGGCACCATGCCGGTTTCCGAACCGACAAACAGCAGGCCGTCCGTCGTCTCCGAGAAACGCAGCGGGCGCAGGCCGTTGCGGTCCATGCCCGCGATCACCCAACGGCCGTCGGAGGCCGCGATGGCCGCGGGGCCGTCCCAGGGCTCCATGACGCAGTTGCAGTAGAGGTAAAGCGCGCGGACCTCGTCGGAGAGATCGCTGCGGTCGGCCCAGGCCTCCGGGATCAGCATGGTCTTGGCCAGCGGCACGGAGCGCCCGGCATGGACCAGCAGCTCGAAGACGGAATCGAGCGCGGCCGAATCCGAGCCGCCCGACTGGATCACCGGCTTCAGCACGTCGAGATGATCGGCAAAGGCCTCGTGGCCGATGCGCGCCTCATGGCTCTTCATCCAGTTGACGTTGCCGCGCAGCGTGTTGATCTCGCCGTTGTGGGCGAGCATGCGGAAGGGCTGAGCCAGACGCCAGGTGGGGAAGGTGTTGGTCGAATAGCGCTGGTGGAAGATCGCGAAGCTGGAGACGAAACGCTCGTCCAGCAGGTCGGGATAAAACGACGAAAGCTGCTCGGCCAGGAACATGCCCTTGTAGACGATGGAGCGGCACGACAGGGAGCAGATATAGAGGTCGGGCACCTGGGCTTCGCGCGCCCGGCGTTCGATCTTGCGGCGGATGATGTAGAGGTCGCGCTCGAAGCGGTCCTCGTCCACGGCATCCTCGTTGGCGATCATGATCTGCTCGATCTCGGGCCGGGTGGCGTTGGCCTTTTCGCCGATGATCGCGCTGTTGATCGGCACCTGGCGCCAGCCGTAGATGCGGTAGCCGAAGTTGAGGATTTCCGATTCGACGATGGTGCGGCAGGTCTCGGCCGCGCCCAGATCCGTCTTGGGCAGGAAGACCATGCCGACCGCCAGGCGCCCGCGCGCAGCATCGTGGCCGGTGCGCGCGACGTGCTCCTTGAAGAAGGCCTGGGGAATCTGCACCTGGATGCCGGCACCATCGCCGGTCTTGCCGTCGGCATCGACGGCGCCGCGGTGCCACACCGCCTTCAGGGCATCGACGCCGGCCTGCACGACATCGCGCCGCGGCTTGCCGTCGAGCGCGGCGACGAAACCGACGCCGCAGGCATCGTGCTCGTCGGCCGGATCGTACATGCCGACCTCGGCGAGGCGCAGGGCCTCGGCGGCCTGGCGCGCGACATAGGCGTTCATGTCCGACATCGCCCTTACTCCGCGGCGAGAACGCCCGAGGCGGCAGCCTCGAGCTGTTGATGAATGTTCAGGGCCGCATCGCGGCCGTCGCGGATCGCCCAGACGACCAGCGAAGCCCCGCGCACGATGTCGCCGGCGGCCCAGACGCCGGGCATGCTGGTCGCCCCGGTGAGGAATTCGGTCTTGAGCGTGCCCCAGCGGGTGGTTTCGAGCGAGGGTTCGGCAAACCGCTCGGCGACCGGTTCGGGATCGAAGCCCAGCGCCATCAGCACCAGATCGGCCTCAAGGCGGAAATCCGAGCCCTCGATCACCTGCGGCGTCAGGCGGCCGCTGGCATCGGGCGCGCCGAGGCGCATGCGCACGGCGCGCACGGCCTCCACCTTGTCTTCGCCGAGGAAGGCTTCGGGCGCGCTGAGGAACTCGAAGACGACGCCCTCATCCATGGCGTAGCCGACCTCGCGCTGGCTGCCCGGCATGTTCGCCCGGTCGCGCCGGTAGAGGCAGGTGACCTGGCGGGCGCCCTGGCGCACCGCGGTGCGCACGCAGTCCATGCCGGTATCGCCGCCGCCCACGACCACGACATGTTTGTCGCGCGCATCGAGCGGGCCGTCGTCGAAGGCCGGCACGGCATCGCCCAGGCCCTTGCGGTTGCTGGCGATGAGGAAGTCGAGCGCAGGCACGATACCGGGCAGGCCGATGCCCGGCGCCTTCATGGCGCGCGCCTTGTAGACGCCCGTGGCGATCAACACGGCATCGTGGCGGCTGCGCAGGTCGGCAAAGGAAAGATCGCGCCCGATCTCCGTCTCCAGGTGGAAGGCGACGCCGCTGTCGGCCAGCAGATCGGCGCGGCGCTGCACCAGAGCCTTGTCGAGCTTGAAGTTGGGGATGCCGTAGGTCAGCAGACCACCGACCCGGTCGTGGCGATCGTAGACCGCGACCTTGTATCCGTGGCGTCGCAGCAGATCGGCTGCCGCCAGACCGCCCGGCCCGGCGCCGACGATGCCGACCGACTGATCGCGCTCGCGCGGCGGGCGGGGCCCGGTGACCCAGCCGTTCTCGAAGGCGGTCTCGGTGATGTAGCGCTCGACCGCGCCGATTGTGACCGATTCAAAGCCCTTCTCGATGACGCAGTTGCCCTCGCACAGGCGATCCTGGGGGCAGATACGGCCGCAGATCTCGGGAAAGGTGTTGGTCGCCGAGGCGATCTCGTAGGCCTCCTCCAGGCGCCCCTCGGCGGTGAGTTTCAGCCAGTCGGGGATGTTGTTGTGCAGCGGGCAATGCACCTGGCAGAACGGGATGCCGCACTGGGAACAGCGCGAGGCCTGCTCTGCAGCCCGCTCGGGCGCGAACTCGTCATAGATTTCGGAGAAGTCACGGCGCCTCGTCTCGGCCGGCCTCTGCGGCGGACGGCGCTGGGCCAGTTCGACGAACTTCAGCAAATCAGCAGACATCGGCACGATCCCCAGGGTCCCGCAGCATGCGGGGGCGGACCTTCTAGTGGATTTGCCGGGTCAAGGCGAGCAGTTTTGGCTAATTAGGTCATTCATACTGCCTCATATGACAGGAGCCGATCAGACGCCATGACGACACGGAGAATCGCCGCGAAACACCAACAGAATTTAGGACGCCATTGCTGACCCAGTTTTATCTGCCTCTTGCGAAGCCCGGAAATGCTAGGATCGGCGCCTTCGGGGTTCGGAGTGCATCGACGTGACCACGCTGCAGCTTGTTGTCCTGGCCGTCGTTCAGGGCATTACCGAGTTTCTGCCCATCAGTTCCGAAGGCCATCTGATCATCACCTCCCAGGTGCTGGGCTGGCCCGATCAGGGCCTGATGATCGATCTGGCGACGAACGCCGGCACCCTGGCCGCGGTCATCGTTTTTTTCTGGCGCGATCTGATGGCCCTTCTCATGGGCCTCACCGAACGCGGTGCCCAGAGCACGCGGCCGCTGGTCGGCATGCTGATCGTGGCAACCATTCCGGCAGGGCTCGCCGGCCTGGCGCTCGACAGCACCATCGGCCAGGAAGCGCTGCGTCACACCTGGATCATCGCCACGACGACCCTCGTCTTCGGCATCGTGCTGTGGCTGGCCGACCGCTTCGGCATGACCGTGCGCCGGGTCGAGCACATGACCTGGGGCAGCGCCATCGTCATCGGCCTCGCCCAGGTATTGGCACTGATCCCGGGCACCAGCCGTTCGGGCATCACCATGTCGGCGGCCCGCGTCATGGGCTTCGAACGCGAGGCGGCGGCCCGCTTCTCGCTGCTGATGGCGATCCCGCTGATCAGCGCCGCCGTGCTGCTCGGCGTGTTCAAGATCCGCGATGCCGGCGATGCGGCGCTCACCGGATCGGCCCTGCTGGTGGCGGGCATCGCCTTTGTCACGGCGCTGATCGCGCTGGCCGCGATGATGGCCTGGCTGCGCCGCGCCAGCTTCACGCCCTTCGTGATCTACCGTCTGGCGCTGGGCGGCGGCCTGCTGGCCTGGCTTTACCTGTAGAACGCCGCCTCAGCGCTGATCAGGCGCGTGCCGCCGGTAACGGGCGAGATAGGTCGGCACGATGATGTCGACCGTGGTCGGCACGATGCCGAGTTCCGCGATGGTGTGGGCGCCCGGCGCCACGACATTGTCGATCTTGAGCAGGCGCACCTGATCGGTGGTCAGCGGCGGCACCGGCAGAAGCTGCAGGAACATCGCCTTCAGGCTGGCGAGCGCAAAGGGCACCGGCACCAGTATGGGATGGCGCCGCGTCTCGCGCCGCACGATCTCCATCAGCTGGCGGAAGGTAAAGACCCGCGGCCCGCCCAGTTCATAGGTGCGGCCCGCCGCTTCGGGCAGTTCCAGGGCCGCGGCAATGGCACGGGCCACATCGTCGACATAAACCGGCTGGAACCGCGTCATGCCGCCGCCGAACAGCGGCAGCACCGGCGACAGGGTGGCGATACGGGCGAAAAGATTGAAGAACCCGTCCTCGGGACCGAAGACGATGGAGGGCCGCAGGATCACCGCCTGCGGCACCGCCTTGCGCAGGGCCTCCTCGGCGGCGGCCTTCGACCGCGCGTAATTGGAGGGCGAATTGGCTGCCGCGCCGATCGCCGAGACCTGCACGACACGGGTGATGCCCGCCGCCGCCGCGGCCTCGCCGATGTTGCGCGCGGCATCGACGTGGATGCGCCGGAAGGTCTGCTTGCCACGCTCGTAGAGCAGGCCGACCAGATTGACGGCGGCATCGGCCCTGGCCAGCACGGCCGCGACCTGTTGCGGGTCACCGACATCGCAGGCCACCGGCACGATCTGGCCGACGTCGCCCAGCGGTTGGAGGACGCGGGCATCGATGGGATCGCGCACGGCCACCACGATTCGCCATCCCTGTTGCGCCAGATGGCGAACCAGATAGCGACCGATGAACCCCGATCCGCCGAACACCACGATGTCACGACGCGCCATGCCAAACCTCCTGTTGAGACGCGCATCCTAGTTCAGAACCGCAAGGGATCGAAACGCTTCAACGCGCAAATTGTCCCTGACGGAGTTATCAGCGGCCCGGCGGCGCCAGCCATGCCGGCCCGGCGCGACACTCACCCCGCAGAGCCGCTTGACAGGCGCGCGCGCCAACTCTAGGACACCGCCCGTGCCCAGGTGGCGAAATTGGTAGACGCGCAGGTTTCAGGTACCTGTGGGGGAAACCCCTTGGAAGTTCGAGTCTTCTCCTGGGCACCATTTCCTTTTTTCGGCTGATCGACCGGCCGCGCCCGCAACCCGTGCGGGTTGCGCCCCGTGACGCGCGCGCCTAGGTTCGGCGCCCCCTTTTCGTGGCAGGAACCGAGCATGGCGCATCTTCTCTATCAGGGCGATCTGCCCGCCGATCTGGACCTTGGGCCGGTGGTCGCAGTCGACACCGAAACCATGGGCCTGCGGCCTTCCCGCGACCGCCTGTGCCTGGTGCAGCTTTCCTCGGGCGACGGCAACGCCCACATCGTGCAGATCATCCCCGGCCAGGCAGAGCCGACCCGGCTGAAGGCACTGCTCGCCAATGGCGCGGTGCTGAAGCTGTTCCACTTTGCCCGCTTCGACCTCGGCATGATCGAGCGTTATCTGGGCGTGACCTGCGCGCCGGTCTACTGCACCAAGATCGCCTCGAAGATGGTGCGCACCTTTACCGACCGTCACGGCCTGAAGGACCTGTGCAAGGAACTGCTGGATGTCGACATCTCCAAGCAGCAGCAGTCGAGCGACTGGGGCGCGGCCGAACTTTCCAACGAACAGCTCAAGTATGCCGCTTCCGATGTGCTGCACCTGCACCGCCTGCGCGAGGCCCTGGATGTCGTCCTGGAGCGCGAGGGCCGCAGCGAGCTGGCCGCGGCATGTTTCGCCTTCCTGCCCTACCGGGCCCGTCTGGACCTGCTGGGCTGGGACGACCCCGATATCTTCGCCCACTAGGGCACCGGCCATGATCACGACACAGTGCCGGGCGACAAACGCCCCATCGTGAACGACGACACAGCGCCCCCACCCATCCGGATCGACCGCAGCCGTGGCGACACGCTGCTGAGCCCGCCTGAGACACGGCGCGGCGGGGGCGTGTTCTACACCCGTTTCGTGGGCCTGATGCGCTGGCTGCTGGCCTTCGGTGCGCTGGCCCTGGCCGCCACGGTGATCAGCTGGCCCTATTTCAGCGGCCGCAACACCACCCCGACCCAGTTCGACCTGCCGACCACGGGCATCGAGATCAAGGACGGAAGGCCGACCATGATCAATGCCCGTTTCCTGGCAACAGACGACAGCGGCCAGCCCTACACCATCACCGCCGAAACGGCCTGGCAGGAACAGGGCGCCGAGGACATCATCTTCATGGACGTGCTGGAAGGCGATATCCTGCTGCAATCAGGCGCCTGGATGACGCTTTCGGCCGATCGCGGGGTCTTTGACCAGGTCGGCCAGCTCCTCATCCTGGAGTCCAACGTCAACCTCTATAGTGACGCCGGATACGAACTCCATACCCAGGGGGCCGAGATCGATCTTGCTTCCGGCACCGCGCAAGGCGATATGCAGGTAGACGGACAGGGACCCGCCGGTCTTCTGACCGCTTCCGGGTTCGCCATTACGGACAATGGCGACCACATCCGTTTCACGGGACCCGTGCACATGACCGTCTTCCCCGGACAGAAGCCATGACCGCCAGCCCGCTCCGCATCGGCGCCCTGCTGCTTGCCCTGCTGGCAGGCCCCATGGCCGCGCACGCCCAGCAGCTTATCGACACCTCCAAGCACGATTCCTCCCAGCCGCTGGAAATCACCGCCGACGCCCTGGAGGTCGACCAGGACAACCAGAAGGCCACATTCATCGGCGCGGTCGATGTCATTCAGGGCGACATGCACCTGAATTCCGACAAGCTGGTCGTCCATTACCGCGACAAGGAAGCGGCCGAACAGAACGCGATCTACCGCATCGATGTCGAAGGCAACGTGCGCTTTGCCACCCCGACCGAAACCGCCGAAGGCGACAACGGCGTCTATGACGTCGACGGCGGAACGATCCATCTGGTCGGCAACGTCGTACTGACGAGCGGTCAGGACGCGGTGATCCGTGGCAACGAACTCACCATGAATCTCAACACCGGACAGAGCGAGGTGTCGGGTGGCCGCGTAAAGGGTTACTTTATTCCCGATCAGAGTGGCGGCACATGACCGACGGCAGCATCAGCGGTACGGAAAGGCCTGTCCTGGTAGCGAGCAACTCCGGGCTGGAGGCGCGCAATCTGGCCAAGAGTTTCCGCCGCCGTCCGGTGCTGCGCGATGTGTCCGTATCGGTGCAGCGGGGCGAGGCGGTCGGCCTTCTGGGTCCCAACGGCGCCGGCAAGACCACCTGTTTCTATCTCATCACCGGCTTGATCTCGCCCGATGCCGGCACCATCGCGCTCGACGGCCAGCCGATCACCGATCTGCCCATGTATCGCCGGGCGCGCCTGGGCATCGGCTATCTGCCCCAGGAAGCCTCGATCTTCCGTGGCATGACCGTGGAGGCCAACATCCGCGCTGTGCTCGAGGTCGTCGAGAAGGATCGCGACACCCGCGAGGCCATGCTCGACGAACTGCTGGCGGAATTCTCCATCTCCCATCTTCGCCGCGCCCCGGCGCTGGCGCTTTCGGGCGGCGAGCGTCGCCGCGCCGAGATTGCGCGCGCGCTGGCGTCGCGGCCCAGCTTCATGCTGCTTGACGAACCGCTTGCCGGTATCGATCCCATCGCGGTGGGCGACATCCGCGACCTGGTGGCCCATCTCAAGGATCGCGGCATCGGCGTGCTGATCACCGATCACAACGTACGCGAGACGCTCGACATCATCGACCGGGCCTACATCCTCCACGAGGGACGCCTGATGATGGAGGGCGTGCCCCAGGAGATCGTCGCCCACGAGGGGGTGCGCCGGGTCTATCTGGGTGAGCGCTTCCGTCTCTAGGGGCCGTTATGTCCCTTTCGCCAAAGCTCGACCTGCGCCAATCCCAGTCGCTGGTGATGACGCCGCAGCTGCAGCAGGCGATCAAGCTGCTGCAGCTTTCCAACATCGAGGTCAGCGCCTTCGTGGAAGAGGAGCTGGAGCGCAATCCCCTGCTGGAGCGCGCTTCGCCCGAGGACAGCCAGCGCGGCGAAAGCACCGATTCCCCCGTCGATCACGGTCCGGCCGAACAGCAGGCCACAGCCGCCGAGGGCCAGACCGTGACGGCGGTACCGCCCGACGATCCCATGAGCGCGACATCGTGGCGCTCCGGCGATGGCCGCGGCGGCGGTTCGGACGACCTTTCGGGCCTTGAACAGACCGTGGCGGGCAAGATTTCGCTCTACGAGCATCTTGCCCAGCAGATCCAGATGGAGATCGCCGATCCGCACGAGCGCATCGTCGCCACCCATTTGATGTCGGGTATCGACGAGGCCGGTTACCTGACCATGGATCTGGCGGAGGCCTCGCAGACCCTGGGCTGCTCCCAGGCGCTGACCGAATCGGTCCTGAAGCGCCTGCAGACGCTGGACCCGCCAGGCGTATTCGCCCGCGACCTGCGCGAGTGCCTGGCCCTGCAGCTTGCCGAACGCAACCGCCTGGACCCGGTGATCGAGATCCTGCTTGCCAATCTGGAACTGGTCGCCCGGCGCGATTTCACGCGCCTGCGCAAGATGTGCGACTGCAGCGAACAGGATCTGGCCGACATGCTGGCCGACCTGCGCATGCTCGATCCCAAGCCGGGGCTGCAGTTCAATTCCGACCACACCCAGATGATGATTCCCGACGTCGTCGTGCGCCCGGCCCAGGCCGGCGGCTGGCATGTCGAGCTCAACAGCGACACCCTGCCCCGCGTGCTCGCCAACGAGCGTTACTATGCCGAAGTGCAGAGTGGCGCCCGCAGCGAAAGCGAGCGGACCTTCGTTTCCGAGCACTGGAATTCGGCCAACTGGCTGGTCAAGGCGCTGGACCAGCGCGCCCGCACCATCCTGCGTGTGGCGCGCGAGATCGTGCGCCAGCAGGACCTGTTCCTGGTCAAGGGCGTGGCCTACATGAAGCCGCTGATCCTGCGCGACATCGCCGATGCCCTGGAGCTGCACGAAAGCACGGTGAGCCGCGTCACCAGCAACAAGTTCATGGCGACACCGCGCGGCATCTTCGAACTGAAGTACTTCTTCACCGCCGCGATCGGCAGCACGGGCGACGGCCCGGCCCACTCGGCGGAGGCCGTGCGCCACCGAATCAAGACCATGATCGACGGCGAGGAAGCCGGTGGCGTGCTCTCCGACGACGATATCGTCGAGGCCCTGGCCGGCGACGGCGTGGCCATCGCGCGCCGGACCGTGGCCAAGTACCGCGAGGCGATGCGCATCCCCTCCTCCGTCCAGCGCCGCCGCGAGCGGCGCCTGGCGGCCGAAAACAGAGGTTGAAAACGGCTTTTCCGGCCCGGCTTGTATCGTCGGGCGAGGAGGTCTATATGTGCGCCCCCTCGACGGGGCGGCATGGCCAGAACGGCGCCGCATCCGTCCAACCGGGCGATCCCGGCGGGTGACAGACACAGTCAACAGGTAGACGATGAAGATTGCCGTCACAGGCCATCAGATCGATATCGGCGATGCCCTGAGAGTTCATGTGGAAGAGCGTCTCGAGCGTGGGGTCAGCAAGTACTTTGCCGACCCGATCGAGGCCCATGTGAAATTCTCCCGCGAGGGCGAACAGTTCCGGACCCATGTGTCCGTGCACGTCGGCAAGGACCTCTTCGCAGAGGGCCGGGCCGACGACGCCGAAATCTATGCCAGCTTCAACGCGGCTGCCGAGCATGTGGAAAAGCAGCTCCGCCGCAACAAACGCAAGCTGCGCGACCACCACTGAATTGAGGGGCGCGGCCATCGCGCCCCGAGGCAGACCTATGGAACTCTCCGACCTCCTGACGCCCGAGGGCGTCGTCGCACATCTCAAGGCCGCCAACAAAAAGCAGGCCCTGCAGGAGATTGCGCGCGCGGCCGCGCCGCTGACCGGCCTGGAAGAGCGCGCCATCTTCGATGCCCTGCTCGAGCGCGAGCGCCTGGGCACCACGGGCGTCGGCCTGGGCATCGCCATCCCGCACGCCAAGCTGCCCGAGCTCAACCGGCTCTACGGCCTGTTCGCGCGGCTCGACCAGCCGATCGATTTCGATGCCATCGATGAACAGCCTGTCGACCTGATGTTCGTGCTGCTGGCGCCTGAATCGGCCGGCGCCGATCACCTGAAGGCCCTGGCGCGCATCTCGCGCCTGCTGCGCAACCAGGCGATCTGCGAAAAGCTGCGCGGCGCCGAAAGCGGCGTCGCCATCCTCGCCCTGCTGTGCGAACCCGAATCGAGCCAGGCGGCCTGAAACGGCCATGACGACGGTGCATGGAACCTGCCTCGTCGTCGCCTCCGCCGGCCTCCTCCTGCGCGGCCCTTCGGGCGCCGGCAAGAGCGACCTTGCCCTTCGCCTTGTCCATGACGGCTCCGGCCGGCTTGTTGCCGACGATCAGGTCGTGCTTGAGACGTGTGCGGACGGCACCCTGCAGGCCCGCCCGCCCGCCGTGCTGGCCGGACGCATCGAGGTTCGCGGCATCGGCATTCTCGATATCGATCACATGGAGCGCTGCCGCGTCGACGGCGTGGTCGACCTTGTGGCGCGCGACGCCGTGGAGAGGATGCCCGACCCCTGCTGCGAGTCGCTGATGGGTATCGCGCTGCCGCGCTTTTGCCTCCATGCTTTCGATGCCTCGGCGCCCGCGCGCCTGCACCTGATCGCCCGCCAATGCCTTGCCGCCCGTCACGGAGACCCCGTTCATGGCCGCTGAAGTTCCCCAGTTGCGCAATCTGGTGCTGGTTACCGGTCTGTCGGGCGCAGGCCGCAGCACCGCGCTGAAGGCCCTGGAGGACGAGGGCTTCGAGGCGATCGACAACCTGCCCCTGTCGATGCTGGACGCCCTGCTGGCGCACAACGCCGACATTCCCGGGCCGCTGGCCGTGGCGGTCGACGTGCGTTCGCGCCAGTTCGACCCGCCCGCCTTCCTCAAGCAGATCGAGAGGCTGCGAGCCGATCGCAATCTTCGCGTTTCCGTCGTCTTCCTGGAAAGCGATGCCGATGCCCTGCTGCGCCGGTTCACCGAGACGCGGCGGCGTCATCCCCTGGCGGTCAATCGCTCCGTCGAGGAAGGCATCGCCCTGGAGCATGACATGATGGCGCCGGTGCGGGCCGTGGCCGATCTGGTGGTCGACACGACCACCATGTCGGGCGGCGACCTGCGGCGCCACGTCGTGGCCCATCTCGAACCCGGCAGGCGCAAGTCGCTGGCGGTCTTCGTCACCTCGTTCTCCTACCGCCAGGGCGTGCCGCGCAACGCCGACCTGGTGTTCGACGTGCGCTTTCTCGACAACCCGCACTATGTCGATGCCCTGCGGCTGCAGACCGGACGTGATCCCGAGGTGGCGGCCCATATCGAGAAGGATCCCTCCTTTGCCCCCTTCATGGAGCGCCTCACCGCGCTTCTGGAGCTCCTGCTGCCGGGCTATGAGCGGGAGGGAAAGCACTACCTGACCATTGCCGTCGGTTGTACCGGCGGGCGCCACCGTTCGGTTTTTGTTGCCGAGCGGCTGGCCGCTCTGTTAAGCGGAGAACGTCGCCGCGTGAGCCTGCAGCACCGCGATCTGGCGGCCTGAGGCAGGCAGGCGGCACCCGAACAAGCACAACAGCGGCCACAAAAGCATGATCGGACTGGTCCTGGTCACCCACGGCCGCTTGGCCGAGGAGTTCGTAGCTGCCACCGAGCATGTGGTGGGCGAGCAGAAGGCCGTGCGCACGGTCTGCATCGGCCCCGACGACGACATGGAGCGCCGCCGCCAGGACATCCTGGATGCGATCCGCGCCGTCGACAGCGGCCACGGCGTCATCCTGCTCACCGACATGTTCGGCGGCACGCCCTCGAACCTCGCCATCTCGGTGATGGACACGGGCAATGTCGAGGTCATCGCGGGCATCAACCTGCCCATGCTCATCAAGCTCGCCTCGGCGCGCGAAAGCGAACCTCTGGCCGCAGCGGTAGCCGCGGCGCAGGAAGCCGGGCGCAAGTACATCAACGTCGCCAGCAGCCTGCTGAAGCCGAAGACCTGAGGCCATGACCGCCAGCGGCGAACAGACCAGGGTCCAGAGCCGCCGTCTCGTCATCATCAACGAGCGCGGGCTGCACGCACGCGCTGCCGCCAAGTTCGTCGCCACCGCAGGCACCTTCACCAGCGAGATCACCGTCACCAAGGACGACACCAGCGTTTCGGGCCGCTCGATCATGGGCCTGATGATGCTGGCGGCCGGCCCCGGTACGACGATCGAGGTCAGTGCGGAAGGCAGCGATGCCGGCGCCGCGCTCGCCGCGCTGGAGACGCTGGTGGGAAACCGCTTCGATGAGTAAGCCGCCGCCTCCCGTGATGAAGGCCCTGATGGGTCTGGGCGTCTCGCGCGGCATCGCCATCGGTCCGGCCCACATCGCCGAAAGCGGCGGCCTGGACGTGCCGACCTACCGCATCGCCGAAAGCGAGATCGAGGCCGAACACGCGCGTTTTGCCGCCGCCGTCGACTACGCCCGCGGCCAGCTTTCCAAGCTGCGCAAGCAGGCTGCCAAACTGCCCGACAGCGCCGCCGAGGAGCTGGGTTATCTGTTGCAGGCCCACGGCCAGATGCTGGAGGGCTCGCGTCTGGTGCGCGGTGTGGAAAACCGCATCCGCGATCAGAAGATCAACGCCGAGGCGGCGGTCTCCCAGGAGGTCGCCGAGATCGCCCACGTCTTTTCCCAGATGGACGATCCTTATCTGGCCGAGCGCGGGCGCGACGTGCGCGATGTCGGCCAGCGGCTGCTGCGCAGCCTGATGCAGACACCCTACCGGGCGCTGGCCGACCTGGCCGAAGGCACCGTGGTCGTTGCCGACGAGCTGACCCCGGCCGATACCGCCCTGCTCGATCCGCGGATCGTCGCAGGCTTCGTCACCGCCTACGGCGGCGCCCAGGACCACACCGGCATCCTCGCCCGCTCTCTGGGCCTGCCGGCAGTCGTCGGCACCTCCGACCTGCTCGACCACGTGCGCACGGGCGACATCGTCATCGTCGACGGCATCGCCGGCGAGGTGGTGGTCAACCCCGACAAGGCGACCCTTGCCCGCTACGAGGAACGGCGCGACGAATTGCGTCGCCAGACACGCAAGCTGGAGCGGCTGCGCAATGTTCCGGCGACCACGCGCGACGACGTCACCATCGGCCTGCAGGCCAACATCGACCTGCCCGGCGAGGTCGAGGCGGTGCTCGACAACGGCGCCCAGGGCATCGGCCTCTTCCGCACCGAATACCTCTATCTCAATCGGCCCGACGTGCCCGGGGAGGAGGAGCAGTACCTGCTGCTGAAGGACATCGTGGAGGGCATGGCCGGGCGACCCGTCACCATCCGCACCCTCGACGTGGGCAACGACAAGCTGCCCTATTCCCTGGGCGAACACCTGCAGGTCAGCCCCAACCCGGCCATGGGCCTGCGCGCCATCCGCCTGTCGCTGAAGGTTCCGGCCCTGCTGGAGAACCAGCTTGCCGCGATCCTGCGCGCGGGCGCCCACGGCCCCGTGCGCATCCTGCTGCCGATGATCAGCACCGCCGCGGAAGTGCGCCAGGTGCGCGCGACCCTGAAGAAGGTTGCCGCCCGCCTGCGCCGCAAGCGCGTCCCCTTTGCCGATCCCCTGCCGCCGGTCGGCGCCATGATCGAGATTCCCGGTGCCGCACTTTCGGCCGACAGCCTGGCGCGCGACTGCGAGTTCTTCTCCATCGGCACCAACGACCTGACGATGTACACGCTCGCCATCGATCGCGGCGACGAGCAGGTGGCCCACCTCTACAGCCCGCTGCATCCGGCGGTGCTGCGCCTGATCCAGTTCACCACCGCTGCGGCCCTGCGCGCGCGCATTCCTGTCAACGTCTGCGGCGAGATGGCAGGCGACGAGCGCATGACGGCCCTGCTGCTGGGCCTTGGCATCCGCGATCTCTCGATGGCCTCGGCGGCGGTGCCGCGGGTCAAGCAGCGCATCCGCGCCCTGGATCTGAGCGAGGCCACCCGGCGCGCCCAGACCATCATGGACCAGGCCGACGCCGGCATGGTCGCGGTGCTGCTCGACGACTTCAACGCCCTGGCCTGAGCCGTCGGTTCCTCCTGTCCACAGGCCATGCCGCTGGCGCATTGCCGATAGCGACACACGGCCATTGACATATAAGGATATTGATATACGTAGCGGCCATGGACAATCTCGTGGCCACCCTCAACGCCATCGGCGAAAGCACGCGCCTGCGCATCCTGGCGCTGTGCGACCGCTCCGAGCTGTCGGTGTCCGAACTGCAGCAGGTGCTTTCGCAGAGCCAGCCGCGCATCTCGCGCCACCTGCGCATCCTCAACGACGCCGGGCTGCTCAACCGCCGCCGCGAGGGCGCCTGGACCTTCTACCGCATGCGCCATGGCGGCGAGCAGGCCCAGCTTGCCCGCGACATCATCGCCCACCTGCCCGAGAACGATCCGGCCGTGAAGGGCGACCTCGAGCGTCTGGGCCAGGTGAAGGAAACCCGGCGCCAGGCCGCCGAACAGTATTTCCGCGCCAATGCCGGCCGCTGGGACGAAATCCGCGCCATGCATGCCGATGCCGGCATCATCGAGCGCCGCCTGCTGGAACTGGTGCCCACGACCCCCACCACGCGGCTGGTCGACATCGGCACGGGCACCGGGCGCATCCTGCAGATCTTCGCGCCGCGCATCGCCTATGGCCTGGGCATCGACCTGTCGCACGAGATGCTGACGGTCGCCCGGGTCAATCTGGACGACCCCTGCTTCGCCAATTGCGAGGTGCAGCAGGGCGACATGTACCGCCTGCCCTGCCGCGACGGGAAGTTCGACATCGCCGTCGTCTACATGGTGCTGCACTACGCCGAACATCCCGGCGAGGTCATCGAGGAAGCCGCGCGCGTGCTGCGCCCCGGCGGCCGCCTGGTGATCGTCGATTTCGCGCCGCACGAGAACCAGGCCCTGCGCGAGGAACATGCCCACCGCTGGTCCGGCTTTTCCGACGAGGCCATCGCCGGCCACTTCGCCGCCGCGGGCCTTGTGCCCGCCACCAGCCAGGCGATCGCCGAGGGCCGGCTGACGGTTTGCATCTGGTCGGCCGAGCGCGCCGCATCCGTCACCGCCCTCGTTTCCGAAGGCACGACGGCATGAACCCGACAAGCCCCTGACACCCCTTTCCGGCCACGGCGAAGCCGCCGGCGGCCGGCCATCCAACCCTTCAAACAACACTTCGAAACGGAGAAGAACGCATGAGTGAGTTCACCGACTACAAGGTCGCCGACATCAAGCTCGCCGACTGGGGCCGCAAGGAAATCGAGATCGCACAGGTCGAGATGCCCGGCCTGATGGCCACGCGCGAGGAATACGGCAAGTCCCAGCCGCTCAAGGGCGCGCGCATCACGGGCTGCCTGCACATGACCATCCAGACCGCCGTGCTGATCGAGACCCTGACGGCTCTCGGTGCCGAGATCCGCTGGTCTTCCTGCAACATCTTCTCGACCCAGGATCAGGCTGCCGCCGCCATCGCTGCGGCCGGCATCCCGGTCTTTGCCTGGAAGGGCGAGACGGAAGAGGAATACGTCTGGTGCATCGAGCAGACCATCAAGGGCCCGGACGGCTGGACGCCGAACATGCTGCTGGACGACGGCGGCGACCTGACCCAGATCATGCACGACAAGTACCCCGAGCTGCTCAAGGACGTCGCCGGCGTCTCCGAGGAAACCACCACGGGTGTCGCGCGCCTCTACCAGATGGCCAAGAAGGGCACGCTCGCCATTCCGGCCTTCAACGTGAATGACTCGGTGACGAAGTCGAAGTTCGACAACGTCTACGGCTGCCGCGAGAGCCTGACCGACGGCATCCGCCGCGCGACCGACGTGATGATGGCGGGCAAGGTTGCCGTGGTCGCCGGTTACGGCGGCGTCGGCAAGGGTTCGGCCCAGTCGCTGCGCGGCGCCGGCGCCCGTGTCATGGTCACCGAAATCGACCCGATCTGCGCCCTGCAGGCGGCCATGGACGGCTATGAGGTCGTCACCATGGACGACGCCGCACCCAAGGCCGACATCTTCGTCACCGCCACGGGCAATGCCGACGTCATCACCGTCGACCACATGCGGGCCATGAAGGACCGCGCGATCGTCTGCAACATCGGCCACTTCGACAACGAGATTCAGGTCGGCGGCCTGAAGAACCTGAAGTGGAACAACATCAAGCCGCAGGTCGACGAGATCGAGTTCCCCGATGGCCACAAGATCCTGCTGCTGGCCGAGGGCCGTCTGGTCAACCTGGGCTGCGCCACGGGTCACCCCAGCTTCGTGATGAGCGCCAGCTTCACCAACCAGGTGCTGGCCCAGATCGAGCTCTGGACCAACAAGGGCAAGTACAAGAAGGACGTCTATGTCCTGCCCAAGCACCTGGACGAGAAGGTCGCCCTGCTGCACCTGGAAAAGGTCGGCGCCAAGCTGACCAAGCTCACCAAGGAGCAGGCCGAGTATATCGGCGTCGAGCAGGAAGGCCCGTTCAAGACCCACGAATACCGTTAGTGAGCCGGGGGCAATCCGCTGCTCGAAAGGGCCGGGCGCGCAAGCGTCCGGCCCTCTTTTTTGCCTCACCGGCAGATGCGGGCCCGCCCGAGGTCCATGTGGAAGTGGTTGGCGTGCAGGCTGTTGTAGTCCGCCCCCAGCACGGTGTTGAAGAGGCCGCAGGCGTCATCGTGCGCGGCGGCAAG
>CALLQH010000255.1 GCA_938014945.1 uncultured bacterium
GAGGCCCAGCCTGCCGCTGAAGCTCTGCGCGGCGCGCCAGCCAGGCACCCGGTCGCGCAGCGCCTCCCACATGGCGACCAGTCCCAGCACCGCTGCAAAGGAAAGCTGGAAGCTCGCCCCGGTGGCGACATGGGGCGCGATCACCAGGATCGCCGTCGCCGCCAGCGCCACCATGCGCAGGGAGATCGCCTGACGCCCGATCATCACCGCGAACAGCACGACGCAGGTCATCAGGAAAGCCCGCTGGGTCGGCACCGTCATGCCGGAGATCAGCAGGTAGCCGAAGGAGACGATCAGGGCGGCGATGGCCGCCCACGTCTTGATCGGCCTGTGGAGCGCCAGCGGCTCGATTGCTGCGAGCAGCAGGCGTACGACGAAAAAGGCGATCGCCGCGACCATGCCCAGATGCAGTCCGGAAATTGCCAGCAGGTGAGCAAGGCCGGAGTCCCGGATGACCGCCAGGGTCTCCTCGGGAACCCCGCCCCTCTCGCCCGTGAGCAGCGCGGCGGCCACGCCCCCGACCTCGCCCGGCAGGACCGCGGCAATGCGCCGCGTGGCGGCAAGGCGGGTGCGTTCGATGGCCGCATCGATTTGCTGCCACAGGCCGGGCGGTTTGGCTTCTCCCGCCGCCTGCAGCGGCCCCACGGCAAAGCCGACGCCGCCGATGCCCTCGAACCATGCCGCGCGGCCGAAGTCGTAGCCGCCGGGCCAGGCCGGTCCGGGCGGACCACGCAGAATCGCGAGGATGGAGACCATGGCGCCGGGCACCGGCTCGATCCCGCCATGGGTGCGCACGGTGATGCGTACCCGGCGGGGTGTTTCCTCCGGTGACAGCCGTGGAATGACGGCGTCATCGATCACGATGCGGATGTCGTCCTCGCGCGGCTCGACCTCCAGGATGCGGCCGCTCACCGGCACCGGGCCGATCTCGCGTGTCAGCAAGGGTCCCGCTACCCGCCAGGTTTCCCACTGCGCCAGCGCGAAACCGGCGGCCACCACAGAAACGGCGAGCAGCCAAAGCGCCGCACTGGGTCTGCTGCGCAGCAGCACGCTGGCCAGAAGCAGCATCGTCGCAGCCGAGGCGCCGGCCCAGGGCCAGGGCTCGTGTGAGAGGTTGAAGTAAAGCGCAATACCCGCAAGCAGGCCCACCGGCAGCCAGAGCGGCCATTGCTCGCGTTCATCCGCAAGCAATCCGGTCAGGGGGTGAAGCACATGCAGGCGCGCCATGGCCCATGCTAGAGCAGGCTGGCGCAGTTCGTATCGCTAAGGTTGCAGGCCGATGAGGTCGTGCGGCTTGTCGCGCCGCTTCGATCTGTTAAACAGGCGCCCGCTTTCCAACAGGATGCAAGACATGACCGTCGTGACGCGCTTTGCGCCCTCCCCGACCGGCTTCCTCCACATCGGCGGCGCCCGGACGGCCCTGTTCAACTGGCTCTATGCCCGCCACACCGGGGGCAAGTTCCTGCTGCGCATCGAGGACACGGACCGCGAACGCTCCACCCAGGAGGCCATCGGGGCGATCATGGAAAGCCTCGCCTGGCTGGAGCTCGACGCCGACGAGGAGCCGCTGTTCCAGTCGACCCGCGCCGAGCGCCACGCCGAGGTCGCCCGCGAGATGCTGGCGGCCGGCAAGGCCTATCACTGCTACTGCTCGCCCGAGGAGCTTCAGGCGATGCGCGATGCCGCGCGCGCCGAGGGCCGCCCGGTACGCTACGACGGCACCTGGCGCGACCGTGATCCCTCCGAGGCGCCTTCCGACATCAAGCCGGTCATCCGTCTGAAGGCGCCCCAGGAAGGCGAGACGAAGATCATCGACCGGGTGCAGGGCGAGGTCACCGTCGCCAACGCCCAGCTCGACGACCTGATCCTGCTGCGCTCGGACGGCACGCCGACCTACATGCTCGCCGTGGTGGTCGACGACCACGACATGGGCATCACCCATGTCATCCGCGGCGACGACCACATGACCAACGCCTTCCGCCAGACCCAGATCTTCGAGGCCATGGGCTGGGACGTGCCGGTGTTTGCCCATGTGCCGCTGATCCACGGCCCGGACGGCGCCAAGCTCTCCAAGCGCCACGGCGCGGTTGGCGCGGAGGCCTATCGCGACATGGGCTTCCTGCCCGAGGCCATGCGCAACTACCTGCTGCGCCTGGGCTGGGGCCACGGCGACGACGAGATCATCGCGACCGATCAGGCGATCGCCTGGTTCGACCTCGACGGCATCGGCCGCTCGCCCTCACGCTTCGACATGGCCAAGCTCACCGCGCTCAACCTGCACTACATGAAGCAGGCCGATGACGCGCGCCTGGCCCGCCTCACCGCGCCGCTGCTGGCCTCCCGTCTGGGGCGCGACCTGAGCGAGCGCGACATGGCCGTACTGACCGACGCCATGCCGTCGATGAAGGAGCGCGCCAAGACCCTGCTGGAACTGGCCGAGCAGACCGAGTTCTACTTCCATGCCCGCCCCGTCACGCCCGACGAGAAGGCCGCCAAGGTGCTGACGCCCGAGGCCCGCTCCGCCATCGGCGAGATGGCCGATGAGCTCTCCGCTGTTGCCGAATGGACGCCCGAGGCCATGGAGGCCCTGGTGCGCGGCTATGCCGAGCGCGCCGGCCTGGGCCTGGGCAAGGTCGCCCAGCCGCTGCGCGCCGCACTCACCGGCCGCACGGTTTCGCCGCCGGTGTTCGACGTCATGGCCGTCTTTGGCCGTGAAGAATCTCTTGCCCGCCTGCGGGAGGCCGCCGTCGCCTGATCGTCACGGCAGCGTCACCAGCGGGCGTTTGCGCAGCTTCGGCCATTGCCTGTACATTGCGGGTTCAACGCCGTGATTTGTGCGTCAAACGCGCGCGCGGCGTTCAAAAACAAAGGCCGCATGGCAGGAAGGATACCCTTGGATGTCGCTTGATCGCGCTGTCCCGGCGCCCACCGGACCGAAGGAAATCAAGAGCTACAAGCTGGTCGACGGCGATGGCCAGCAGGTCGCCGAACTGCCCGTCCTGACTGGTTCCGTGGGGCCCGACGTCATCGACGTGCGGACCCTCTACAAGCAGACGGGCAACTTCACCTTCGATCCGGGCTACACGGCGACCGCCAGCTGCGAGTCGAAGATCACCTACATCGACGGCGACAAGGGCGAGTTGCTCTATCGCGGCATTCCCATCGAGCAGCTGGCCGAAAAGTCGGACTTCCTGGAGTCCTGCCACCTGCTGCTGTTCGGGGAGCTGCCCAACGCCGAGGAGAAGCTCGCCTTCGAGAAGGGCATCACCTACCACACGATGGTGCACGAGCAGGTCAACTTCTTCTTCCGCGGCTTCCGCCGCGATGCCCATCCCATGGCGGTGATGGTCGGCGTGATCGGCGCGCTTTCGGCCTTCTATTCGGACGCCTCCGACGTCGAGGATCCGCGCCAGCGCATGATCGCCACCTACCGGCTGATCGCCAAGATGCCGACCCTGGCGGCGATGGCCTACAAGTGGTCGATCGGCCAGCCCTTCATCTATCCGCGCAACGACCTGACCTACGCCGAGAACTTCCTGCACATGATGTTCGCCGTGCCGTGCGAGCCCTACCATGTGAACCCGGTTCTGGCGCGGGCCATGGACCGGATCCTGATCCTGCACGCCGATCACGAGCAGAACGCCTCGACCTCGACGGTGCGTCTGGCCGGTTCCTCGGGCGCCAATCCCTTCGCCTGCATCGCGGCCGGCATCGCCTGCCTCTGGGGCCCGGCACACGGCGGCGCCAACGAGGCCGTGCTCAACATGCTGGAGGAGATCGAATCCTTCGATCGCATCCCCGAGTTCATCGAGCGGGCCAAGGACAAGGACGATCCCTTCCGCCTGATGGGCTTCGGCCACCGCGTCTACAAGAATTACGATCCGCGCGCCAAGATCATTCGCGATGCCGGCTACGAGGTGCTCGACGAGCTCGGGGTGTACTACGATCCCCTACTTAAGACAGCCGTGGAGCTTGAGAAGATCGCTCTGCAGGACGAGTATTTCGTGAAGCGCAACCTCTACCCCAACGTCGACTTCTACTCGGGCATCATTCTGCGGGCGATGGGCATTCCCCGCCGCCTGTTCACCGCCGTGTTCGCCGTGGCGCGCACGATCGGCTGGATTTCCCAGTGGAACGAGATGAACGAGGATCCTTCGCAGAAGATCGGCCGGCCGCGTCAGGTTTATACCGGCGCCGAGCGCCGCGATTACGTGCCGATGGACCAGCGGCCCTGACATGGTGCAGACCGCACCACGCAACAGCCGCCAGCCGGTTGCCTGGGCCGGAATGCAGGGCACGCGTGTTGCCCTGCGCCGCCCGGCCAACGACAACCGGCGGCCACGCAGGATGCGCCCCGGCCTGCTGATCGCCGGAGCGGCGATGGCTGCAGCAGGCGTCGCGGCTCTGCTCCTGCTCACCTGAACCTGCAGCCCTTTGGACGGAGTTTGTTGATGCAGTACCTCCACACCATGGTCCGCGTGACCGATGTCGACGCCTCGCTCGATTT
>CALLQH010000256.1 GCA_938014945.1 uncultured bacterium
GCGCGCCTGACCAGCGTGCTGATCCTGTTCTTCCTGTATCTGGGCTACATGGCCCTGGCGGCGGCCTTCGACGACCGCGAGCGCGGCGGCCGGGCCGCGGCGATCCTGGCCTGCGTCGGCGCCATCAACCTGCCGATCATCAAGTACTCGGTGGAGTGGTGGAACACGCTGCACCAGGGCGCCAGCGTCTTCCGCATGGACGGCCCGACCATCGACAATTCCATGCTCTGGCCCCTGCTGCTGACCGGGATCGGCTTCAACGCACTGTTCGTGGTGCTGTTGCTGGTGCGCATCAAGAGCGAGCTTCTGGCCCGGCGCATCGAGGTGCTGCAACGCGCCCGCGCCGCCGGCCGCAGTTGAGACACGGGAGGCAGCCGCTTATATGGATGCCGTGAACAGTTTCCTCAACATGGGCGGGTATGCCGCCACCGTCTGGCCCGCCTATGGCGTGGCCGTCATCATTCTGGGCGGCCTGCTGGTCGCCAGCCTGCGCAGCCTGTCGAAGCGCAAGGCCGAGCTTGCCGTTCTCGAAGCCGGCAGGGAGCGCCCCCGGCGATGACCCGCAAGCAACGCCGCATGACCATCCTGGGCGCCGGCCTGGTGTGCCTTGCCGTCGCCACGGCGCTCGTCCTGACCGCGCTTTCCGACAAGGTCACCTTCTTCTATTCGCCCTCCGATCTCGCCGCCGACGAGGCCGGGCACAATGCCCGCATCCGCCTGGGCGGCATGGTCGAGGAGGGCAGCGTGGTCAAGGAAGGCGACGGCATCACCACCGCCTTCGTCATCACCGATTTCGCCGAGGAAGTGCCCGTGCGCTACACCGGCGTGCTGCCCGACCTGTTCCGCGAGGGCCAGGGCATCATCGCCACAGGCCGCATGGACGACGGCACCTTCATCGCCGAGGAAGTGCTCGCCAAGCACGACGAGACCTACATGCCGCCCGAGGTCGCCGACGCCCTGAAGGCGGCGGGCGAGTGGCAGAAGGGCGAGCAGCAGTGAACCCGTCCTTCGATGTCGCCGTCATCGGCGGCGGCGTTATGGGCCTTTCCACTGCCTTCCATCTGCTCGAACGCGAACCCCAACTGAAGGTCGCCGTGATCGAGCGCGACCCGACCTACGAGCGCGCCTCCACGCCCCGCTCGGCGGGCGGCGTGCGCCTGCAGTTCAGCCTGCCCGAAAACGTCGCCATGTCGGCCTATGGCCTGTCGTTCTACAAGACCTTCGGCGAGGTCATGGCGGTCGAGGGCGAACAGCCCGACATCGGCCTGAAGCAGTGGGGTTACCTGTTCCTGCTGCCCGAGAGCGCACGCGAGGCCGCCGTCGCGGTCAACGCCATGCAATCGGGCAAGGGCGCACGCAACGAACTGCTCGACCGCGACGCCCTGGCGCAGAAGTTCCCCTCCCTCAATCTCGACGACACCGCCCTTGGCTCCTTCGGGCCCGAGGACGGCTGGATGGATCCCCACGCCATCCTCATGGGTTTCCGCCGCAAGGTGGCGGCCATGGGCGCGACCATGGTGCGCGACGAGGTGCTGGGCATCGAGTGCGACGGCGCCGGTGCGCGCGCCGTGGCCCTGGCAAGCGGCGAACGCATCAACGCCGACAGCTTCGTCTGCGCCGCGGGCGCCTGGTCGCGCGACCTGCTGGCCAGCGCCGGTGTCGCCGTGCCCGTCGCGCCGGTGCGGCGCATGGTCTTCTACTTCGAGATCCGCGAGGCGCTGGAGCGCCTGCCGCTGACCATCTCGCCGGACGGCCACTACTTCCGCCCTGAAGGTGCTGGCTACATTGCCGGGCGATCCATCGAGGAGGAGCCGGAAGGCGAAAACTTCGAGGTCGACTACGGCTATTTCGACGAGGTGTTGTGGCCGATGCTGGCGCAGCGCTGCCCGGCCTTCGAATCCCTGCGCCTGAAAAACGCCTGGGCCGGGCTCTACGACATCAACCGGCTGGACGAGAACATGATCGCCGGGCCCCACCCGGAAGGACCGCAGAACCTGCATGTGCTGTGCGGCTTTTCCGGCCACGGCCTGCAGCAGGCCCCGGCAGCTGGGCGCGCCAGCGCCGAGCTGATCCTCGACCGCGCCTTCGTCTCCATCGATCTTTCCCGCCTTTCCTGCCGCCGTCTGGTGACGGGGCAGGCCATGGCCGAAACTGGAATCGTATGATGACGGCAACCCGCACCAGCAACCAGGGACCGGTCGCGGTCTGGCTGATCGTGGTCGCCGCCCTGATCTTCATCATGGTCGTTCTGGGCGGCGTCACGCGCCTGACCGAATCCGGGCTTTCCATCACCGACTGGAAGCCCGTGACGGGGTGGATTCCGCCCCTGTCGGAAGCCGACTGGCAGGCCGAGTTCGATGCCTACCGGACCTCGCCCGAGTACCTGAAGATCAACGCGGGCATGTCGCTGGACGACTACAAGACGATCTTTGCCTACGAATACGCCCATCGCCTGCTGGGCCGTGTCATCGGCATCGTCTTCCTGGTGCCCTTCCTGATCTTCCTGGCGCAGCGGCGCGTCGACCGCCCGCTGGCCTGGAAGCTGGGCGTGATCTTCGTGCTCGGCGGGCTGCAGGGCGCGGTCGGCTGGTTCATGGTGCAGAGCGGCCTGTTCGACCGGCCCAGCGTCAGCCAGTACCGCCTGGCGATGCATCTGGGCCTGGCCTTCCTGATCTACGGCGCGATCGTGTGGACGGTGTTTTCCCTGCGCCACGCCCCGGCCTATGGCGCGGGCGAGCATTGGGTGCCCGCCCTGCGCCGCTCGTCAGCCTGGCTGCTGGCGCTCATCAGCCTGACCGTGGTCTCGGGTGCCTTCGTCGCCGGGCTCGATGCCGGCATGGTCTACAACACATTCCCCCTGATGGGCGGCCATCTGGTGCCGGTGGACTGGGGCCAGCTGGAGCCCTGGTGGCGCAATCCCTTCGAGAACGTCGCGGCGGTGCAGTTCGATCACCGCGTGCTGGCGGTTGCCACGGTGATCGCCACGCTGGTGCTGTGGGCCGTTGCGCGGCGGCGGCGCCTGTCGCGGCGCAGCCGCACCATCGCCGATCTGCTGGCGCTGATGGTGCTGGTCCAGGCGGGCCTGGGCATCGCCACCCTGCTGGCGGTGGTCCCGGTGTGGCTCGGCGCTCTGCATCAGGCGGGCGCGCTGACCCTGTTCACCCTGGCCATCGCCCTGCCCTCGAGCCTGCGGCGTCTGCCCCATGCCGCGGCCGAAGCGCCGTCGTGACACGCTTCCTGCTCTCGCGTCTCGACGTCCTGCGTTATGCCATCACGCGCAGCTTCTGGTTCGTTCCCGCCCTGATGATCATGGGCGCCGTGCTGCTGGTGGTGGCCACGCGCGACGTCGCCAGCATCAAGGGGCTGGAAACCTTCTTCAGGGAACACGAGCTGATCGCGGCCAGCCCCGAGGCGACCCGCACGATCCTTGCGACCACGGTGGGCTCCATCATCACCGTCACTTCGCTCGTGTTCTCCATGGTCCTGCTGGCGCTGAGCCGGGCGAGCCAGCAGCTCGGCCCCCGTCTGCTGCAGGCCTTCACCGGCGACAAGGTGAACCAGGTGGTGCTGGGCGCCTTCGTCGCCACCTTCGTGCATGCCCTGCTGACCCTGGCGATGACGCCCGATCCGATCCCGCCCACCGCCGTGGCGGTCTCGATCCTGCTCGTGCTGGGCTGTTTCGTGCTGCTGATCTACTTCCTGCATCACACCGCCCAGTACATGCAGGCCGACTATGTGCTGGCCCGCGTCAACACCGAGCTTTGCGCCGCGATCCCGGCGGGGTTTCCTGAGGCCGGCAGCGTCGAGGAGCCGGACCGCCCCGCCTGGGCGGACGAGGACGAAGGCGACATCCTGGCCGCCCGCACCTCCGGCTACATCCAGGCGGTCGACACCAGCCGCCTGCTCAAGATCGCCTGCCGCGAGAACCTGCGCCTGCGCCTGGACGTCCGCCCGGGCCATTACGTGATCTCGGGCGGACCCATCGGCCGCATTCGTCCCGAAGGAGCCAGCAACAGCGACTGTGCCGCGGAAATCGCCGACGCCATCGTCATCGGTTCGGTGCGCACCGCCGCGCAGGACCTGGAATTCTCGATCAAGGCCATGGTCGAGATCGCCCTGCGCGCACTTTCGCCCGGCATCAACGACACCTACACCGCGATCGCCGCCATCGACCAGCTGGGCGGCGCCCTGGCCGACGCCATGAAACGCAGCGCCCCGCCCCACTGCTTTGCCGACGGGGAAGGCACGGTTCGCCTGGTGCGCGACCGGGTCGATTTCGAGGGGCTGCTCGATGCCGCCTACAATCCGATACGCCAGAACCTCAGCGGCAATGTCTCGGGCATCATCCGCCTGATCGATGTCGTCGGGGAACTTGCCCCCTTCGTGCGCGAGGAACTGCACAAGCAGGCCCTGCTGCGCCACCTCGACATGACCGTTTCGCTTGCCAAGCGCACGGTGCTGGGCGAGCGCGACAGCGCCGATGTCGCCGAGCGCGCCTCTGCCGCCCGCGCCGCGCTGGCCGCTCATACGGCTTGAGCGAATCCGTGCGCATCCCTGGGTGTGAGCTTCCGCGACTCGTGTAATACTGCCTTCACGGGGCTTGGGGATCATCGCGATCGATGTCTGATGTGTTGGATGGCATTGAGGCCGAAATCCCGCGTCTGCGGCGTTTCGCCATGGTCCTGGTCCGCGAGCGCGATCGCGCGGACGACCTGGTGCAGGAGTGCCTTGCCCGCGCATTGGCCAGGATCGACACCTGGACCCCTGGAACCAATCTGCGTGCCTGGTTGTTCACCATATTGCGCAACGTGCATCTCAACGACGTACGCAGGGAAGGCAGGGCGCCCTTCGTTCTGAACGTGAACGAGACCGGCTCGCAGGGCAGCACCGCTGCCAGCCAGGAGGCAGACGTGTCCCTCAACGAGCTGGGACGCATATTCGGTGACCTGTCGCCCGAGCACAGGCAGATCCTGATTCTGATCGCGGTGGAGGGCTTTGCCTATGAAGAGGCGGCCCAGATCTGCGAAGTACCCGTCGGCACCGTGCGCTCACGCCTGTCGCGGGCACGCGAAAGCCTGCGCAAGGCGCTGCAGGGGACGGGCATGCTGTCCGATGCGAGCGAATGACCATGGAACGCAACGAACGGATCGACGAGGAGCAGCTTCAGGACCTTCTGGACGGCCGTCTGCAGGGCGATGACCTGCAGGCCGTGCTGGGAAGACTGCACCGGGACTCCGGCGAGGCCGTCCGCGTCGTCGAGCTGATGGCCAACGACCTGGCCCTGCGCCGCCTGGGCGAGCGCATGCTCGAACGCGATGTGCCACGGCGCCTGAGCGCGATGATCGATGCCGCCCGCAGCGATCTCGATTCCATCGCGCCGCAGCGCGGCCCTGCGGGACAGAAGCCCGCCGCCCCGCGCCGCCTGTACAGGATGGTGCGCCCCCTGGCGGCCTGTATCCTGTTCCTGCTGGGTCTGGGTCTGGGCTGGTACGCCTACGACCGTCTGATGCCGCGCCTGACCGACGACGACATCGCCTATGGCGAAGCCCTGACCGCGTTTTCCTTCTACACGGAGGACCCGGGCTCGCCCATCCAGTTCAGCCATGAAGAGCTTGATGCCTTCATGCCGCAGGTGCGCGAGGCGCTGGGCCGCGATCTTTCGCCCCCGGACCTGGCGGCCCAGGGTTTCGAGTTCTTTACCGCACGCCTGCTGCCCGGCACCGCGGGCCAGGCCGTGCTCTATCTCTACCAGAACATGCAGGACCCCGCGGACCGCATCGGCATCTACGTCTGGCGCATGCGCACCGACGGGCGGCCCGCAGCCCCTCTGCCGCGCGAGCAGAGCCAGTTCGTCTCGCGCTCGTGGAACGATCAGGGCCTGGGCTACACCCTGCTCTCGACCCCCGGCGACCGGGATTTCGACCTGCTGGAAAGCGATATCCGCAA
>CALLQH010000257.1 GCA_938014945.1 uncultured bacterium
AGGACGCGGGCATCGGCGCGAAGATGATCAACGCACGCGCCGACACCGTGGCTGAGAAGCCCGCCTTCCGGCAGGCCTTCCGCAGCCGCCGCTGCGTCATCCCCGCCGACGGCTTCTACGAGTGGAAGACGATCGCCAAGGGCAAAAAGCAGCCCTTTCACATCCACCGCGCCGACGAACTGCCCTTCGCCTTCGCCGGCCTGTGGGAGCGCTGGGAAAAGGGCGGCGGGCCGGTGGAGAGCTGCACCGTCGTCACCACCGACGCCCCCGCCGACCTCACCGACATCCACCACCGGGTGCCGGTGATCCTGGAGGGCGATTCCCTGCAGGCCTGGCTCGACACGCCCGAGGACAGGGCCGACGGCCTGAAGGATCTCCTGGCGCCGCTGGCGGAAGGCACCCTGGTCGCCGATCCGGTGACGACCACCGTCAACAAGGTCTCCAACGACGGCCCGGAGTGTCTGGAGCCCGCCCCGCTGGAAGAGACGGAGGAGGAGAAACCCGCGCCGAAGAAGGCCACCCAGGGCGATCTCTTCGGCTGAACCCCAACGCGACAGCGCAAGCGATAGAGAGCGTGCCTAGCCCGCCATCGCCTCGGCCATGGCGATGACCTCGGCGGGGGTGCGGCCCGCCTCGCGCAGTGCGGCCAACGTGAGGGAGCGGTCGCGCTTGGCGAAACGCTTGCCGTCGGGGCCCACCAGCAGGCCGTGGTGGGCATAGTCGGGCGCGGGATAATCGAGCAGCGCCTGCAGAAGCCGGTGGATGTGGGTGGCATGGAACAGGTCCTGCCCGCGCGTTACCAAGGTGATACCCTGCAACGCATCGTCGTGGACCACCGCCAGATGGTAGCTCACCGGCGCGTCCTTGCGCGCCAGCACCACGTCGCCGCCGATCAGCGGCTCGACGGCCACCTCACCCTGCCCCTCCTCCCGCCACGAGAGCGGCCCGGCAAGGCCGGCCGCGCGGGCGGCATCCAGCCGCCAGGCGTGGTTCTCGCCCGCGTCCAGACGCGCCTGCCGTTCCTGCGTCGAGAGTGCACGGCAGGTGCCGGGGTAGATCAGACCCAGCGGCCCGTGGGGCGCCGCGGCCGAGGCCGCGATCTCCGCCTCGATCTGCTTCCTCGTGCAGAAGCAGGGATAGACCAGTTCCATCGCCTGCAGCCGCTCCAGCACGGTGCGGTATTCGTCGAAGTGCTCCGACTGGCGGCGTACGCCGTCCCACCAGTCGAGCCCCAGCCATGCCATGTCCTGAAGGATCGCGGCGTCGAACTCCGGGCGGCAGCGGCCAGGGTCGATGTCCTCGATGCGCAGCAGGAAACGCCCGTCCGCCTGCGCGCGCCGCCAGCCCTGCAGCGCCGACCAGGCATGACCCAGATGCAGCAGTCCGGTGGGGCTGGGGGCAAAGCGCGTGACGATCATGGCGCCACACTAGCCCAGCGCGGAGGCAGCAGCGAAGGGCTCAGCCGCCGGCAAAGACGCCGTTGAGAAAGCGCGTGAGATCGGCGACGGCCCGGGCGCGCACGGCATCGTCGCGGCCGATGAGATAACCCTCGCTGTCGCTGCACAGGCCCAGGATGATCTTGCGCGTGAACGGCCCGGTCATGGGCAGGCCGGTGCGGGCGTCGTGCACGTCGCCGTCGGCCTCCACGACGAAACGGCAGGGCGCCAGGTTGCGCCCGATCGGACGCGGACCGGCGCGGTTGCCGTCCCACTGGTGATAGGCGCCGTCGTAGGTGATGCGGGTGACGGCCGAGCCGCCCGCTTCCAGCGCCGCGGCGGTCTCGGCACAGCGTTCGGGATCGACGATGGCATCGCCCGCGCCGGCCAGCATCAGCACCGGGGCACCCGTGGTCGTGCCATCCTCGAAGCGGGCGATGCAGGGCGCGTAGAAGGCGACATGGCCGGCAAACCGCGGCCCGTCGGGCAGGAAGGTGCGCGCCACCTGATCCTGCACGCCATAGAGGCTGACCATGCCGCCATAGGAGAAGCCCACCAGCACGACCCGGTCGGCATCGACCTCCGGCATGGCATCGAGCCAGGCCAGGGTCGTGTAGGCATCGGCCAGCACGGCGGCCTCGGTGATGTTGAGCAGGCGGTCGATGAAGTCGCGCGCGAGGTCGCGGCGCGAGCCGAAGCTGTCGACCACGACACCCGCCACGCCCAGCCGCGCAAGCTGGGCGGCATAGGCCGGGCCGCGCGTGGAGAGGACACCGGCCGCGCCGTGGAGCAGCATCACCGCGGGAACGGGCGCCTCGCCCGTCGCTTCGGGCGGCAGGAAGAGACTCACCCGAAGCTCGGCGGGCGGGGCGTCGTCGGGTTCGCCGACATCGTCCAGGGTGAAGGGCGTCGTGCTCTCCAGCACGACATGGCGGGCAGCGATCGCACCGTCGGCAGGCGGCCAGGCGGCGGGCAGGACCGGATCGGCAAGAGCAGGCCCGCAGAGAAGGGCGAGCAGGGCAGAAAGAAATACGAGTCGTTTCGACAGGACGGTCATCCCTGTTGCATGGTCGCGGGACCATCCTATACGCAGGGGCAAGCCAGGGAGATCAAGATGATGCTATCGGGACCCGTCGTACCGCCACGCGAAGGCGAGCCGCGCCAGCTTGTCGTGCTGCTGCACGGCTGGGGTGCCGACGGCAACGACCTGATCGGCCTGGCCCCGGCGCTACAGGGCGCCCTGCCCCATGCGCGCTTCGCCAGCCCCAACGCGCCCGACGCTTGCGACCAGAATCCCATGGGACGCCAGTGGTACAGCTTCATGGACGAGCGGCCCGCAACCCTCAAGCAGGGCTACGAACGCGCCGCCGGCATGATCGACGCCTATCTCGATGCCGAGCTGGAGCGCCTGGGCCTGGACGACAGCCGCCTCGCCCTGATCGGCTTCAGCCAGGGCGCGATGATGGCGGTTCATGTCGCCCTGCGCCGGCCCAAGGCCATGGCCGGGGTGGTCGGTTACTCCGGCATGCTGATCGACGAGGAGAGCCTTGCCGCCGAGATCGTCAGCCGCCCGCCCATGCTGCTGGCCCATGGCGATGCCGACCCCGTGGTGCCCTACGCCAGCCTGCAGCACGCCGTCTCCAGCCTGGCCGCGCACGACGTGCCCGTGCAGTGGCACACCAGCCCCGGCGTCGGCCACGGCATCGCGCCCGACGCCCTGGAGGCCGGAGCCACATTCCTGGTCAACGCCTTCCGCGAGGCGCGCAAGGCGGTCTGAACCGGAGGCAGGTTCGTCTTCGCGCCAGCGGCACAGCGCCACCTCGCCCGACAGCCCTATGATCATTTCCTGAAGGCGGCGCGGCACCTCGCGCTCGGTCAGCCCCTGCAGGTCGGCGGCCGGGCCGCAGACGGCCGCACAGCTGAAGGGCACAAAGAGCATGCTGGCGCGCGGCATCGCCTGGCCCATGCCGTGCAGATAGACCGGCACCACCGGCACATGGGGGCGCTGGCGCACGATATGGCCGATGCCGCGCTTGAAGGGTGCCATCACCTCGGGCGCACCGCGCGAACCCTCGGGGAAAAAGATGACGATCTCGTCCCGGTCCAGCGCCTCCAGCACGGGCGTCAGCGCGGCCGTTCCCGCCCGCCCCTTGCGTGCGACGTTGATGGTGCGCAGCAGGTGGCGTGCGATGAAACCGGCCAAACCACGCTCGAAATGATCGGCCGCCGCGGCCGGGCGCACCTTCCACAGCAGCGCGGGCGGCATCATCGCCATCAGCGCCAGGGTATCGAGATGGGAGTTGTGGTTGGCGACGATGAGCGCCGGGCCGCTTCGCGGCAGGCGTTCGCGATGGGCAGCGTGGAAGCCCAGCAGCACCGCCAGGAACGGACGGACCAGCAGGGCGAACAGCAGCCGCTGGATGAAACGATGCAGATGGACGGCCATGGCTCCCTCCCCTCAGGCGCCGTAGAAGAAACGGATGACGTGGAAGGCGAGCGGCGCGGCAAGGGTCAGGCTGTCGAGCCGGTCGAGCACGCCGCCGTGGCCGGGCAGCGCCGAGCCGGTGTCCTTGCGACCGAGGTCGCGCTTGATCGCCGACATCAGGATGTCGCCCGCGAAACCGGCAAGCGCCAGCAGGGCACCCAGGCCCGCCGAGGGCAGCCAGCCAAGCGGCGTCAGCCACGGACCAATGAGGCCCGCCAGCACGGCGCTGCTCGCCAGACCGCCCAGGAACCCGGCCCAGGTCTTGCCCGGGCTGACCCGCGGCACGATGGCGCGTGCGCCCAGGCTGCGTCCCCAAAGGTATTGCAGCACGTCGTTGCCCTGCACGATCAGCAGCACGAAGAACAGCAGGCCCGCACCGCCTGCGGCCACGGGATGGGCAAGCGGCAGCACGGCAAGGAAGGCCAGATGCCCGAGGCAATAGACCGTGAGCATCAGGGCCCAGTGGAGCTGGCTGCTGGCGCGCAGGAAGCCCTGCGTCTGACCCAGCACGGCAGCGGCGGCGGCGAGCACGACGAAGGCATAGACCGGCACGAAGATGGCGAACATGCCGTACCAGCCCATCGCGATGAAGACGTACTGGATGGGGATGGCGAGGTAGGCGAGACCGAGCAGGGCGCGGTCGGCCAGCCGGATCGGCACGATGGCGTGAAACTCGCGGAAGGCCAGGAAGCTGACGGCGGCGACCAGCAGGATTGTCGCCGTCTCGCCCAGCAGCAGCGCGGCGCTGACCAGTGCCAGGATCCACCACCATGTGCGCGTGCGCGCAACGAGTTCGGCGCAGGCTTCGCGCCCGCGGCGGCGCGCCAGCGCGGCGACCGTGCCGCTGCCCGCGAGAAGGGCGCCCCAGGCCGCGCCGAGGGCGATGCCGAAGGGGCTCAGCAACAGTTCAGTCATCACCCAGCCCTCCGATGAGACGGTTCCAGGTGGTAACCAGCGCCGCGGCAGCCGCCGCGCCGAAGACCGCGATCACCACCGCCGGCGGCAGGCCGATCAGCGCCTCTGCGAACGCGACCACGGCAATCAGCAGGGCACGGTCGGCCTTGCCCAGGGGACCGTCGTAACGGCGCTCGCCGCCGTGGGCTGCCGCGACGACGCCCGCGGCTTCGGCGAGCAGGGCCGCCAGCACGGCAAGCACCACCGGCCAGGCCGGGGAAAGGAACAGCGCGAACGGCAGGACCAGGGCAAGGTCGGAGACCATGTCGCCGATCTCGTTGAGGCGGCCGCCCAGACGGCTAGCCTGGCCGTGCTCGCGCGCCAGCATGCCGTCGATGGCGTTGAGCGCCATGCGCACCAGAAGCACGGCCGGCATCGCCAGCAGCACCTCCGGCGCGCCAAGACTGAGCGCCAGCAAGGCGCCGTAGCCGAGCGAAAGCACGAGGGCCGACAGGGTCACGGCATTGGCCGTGATGCCCAGCGATGCTGCGGCGTCGGCCAGAGGGCGCAATAACGCCTGGAAGCGCGGCTTCACGGCATAGAGCGTCGCCATGGTTCAGGCCCGCCGCGCGACGATCACACCGAAGATGCCGCGCGCCTCGAACACCGGCTGACCGGGGACGAAGCCTGCGTCCTCCAGCCAGCGGCGGGTCAGCGCGAGCGGCCGCAGGCGCATCGCCCAGGGCTCGCCGGTGTGGGAGGTGAGGACACGAGCGATGAATTCGAGCTGGGGATGCCGCGGCTGGACCGTCAGCACCAGCCGGCCGCCGGGGCGCAGCAGGGCGGCGATCTGGTGCAGGTGGCGTACCACGATGTCGTCACGGGGGATGATCTCGTGCAGGCCGGAGACGACGACGAGATCCGGCCGCGCCAGCTGCGCCAGCGCGGCATCGTCGAAGGCGTCGGCCTGCTCGACGGATGCGGTCACAGCACGCGTTGCCGCATTGCAGCGCGCCTTCTCCACATTCTCGGGGCGGTAGTCGCGCAGGGTGGCTTCGACCGCGATCTTGCGACCGCCGGCGTCCGCCAGGGCATCGAGGACATAACGGCCGCCACCGCACGCGAGGTCCGCCAGAAGCAGCGGGCGGTCCTGTGCCCCGGCAAGTTCGGCGAGTTCGCGGACGACAGTCCTGCGTACCAGGGCGCCACGGTTGCGGATGCCCGCCCAGCCGGGAGCATCGAGATAGGCCCGGTCGATCAGGCGGCCGAGCGGCGTGATGCCCTGCGCGCGGT
>CALLQH010000258.1 GCA_938014945.1 uncultured bacterium
ACGGCGGCCTCTTCCGACAGGGTGCGCGCCGTTGGCCAGGTCAGGTGCTGCACCTCCTCTGGCTGGAGGAGGGCGTCGGTGATGCGCACCAGTTCGCCGCGCTGCAGCTCACGCCGCAGCAGATGGGCCCAGCCCAGGGCGACGCCCTGACCGTCGACGGCCGCCTGGATCATGTTGGGATAGGCGTTGAAGGTGAAGGCGTCGCGCGGCCGCTGGGTCTGCGCCAGGCCATGGCGGGCGAACCAGGCGCGCCAGGGAATCCAGGTCGGATCGACGTCCTCCAGATGGAGCAGCGGGCAGGCGAGCAGTTCCTCCTGGGTCACCGGCGCCGCGCGCCCGGCAAAGAGGGCCGGGGAGGCGACCGGCATGACGAGATCGTCGAACAGGGCCACGGCGGTGAGCCCCGGCCAGTCGCCGCGCCCGAAGCGGATCGCCAGATCGACCTCGCCGCGCGTGGGATCGGTGTAGGGGTCGGCGGCGATGACGCGCAGGGCGATATCCGGATGGGCCTCGCGGAAGGCCGCCATGCGCGGCATCAGCCAGAGCGAGGTCATGGCGACGCTGGCGGCCACCGTCACCGTGCCGGGCTGGGCCGCCCGGCGCAGGTCGCCCGCCACGGCGGCGATCTGGCGCAGGCCGGTGGTCACCGCATCGTGGAGGCGCAGACCCTCGGTGGTGAGCGCCAGGGGGCGCCGGCCCCGGCGAAACAACGATACGCCCAGATTGTCTTCGAGATTCTGGATCTGGCGGCTGACGGCGGCCTGGCTCACCCCCAGCTCGGCCGCTGCGTGGGTGAAGTTGCGCAGCCGTGCAGCCGCCTCGAAGGCGATCAGGCTGGTCGGGGGCGGCAGGTCGCGGCGCAGGCGTTCCATAACTTCAGATTATACCAGGTCTCAGCATTACTGAACTGTTGCCGCCGTCCCCGCTGGCCGACACTGGCGCGATCCACCCGTGCCGGAGACCGCGCGATGTCCGCTGCCCTGACCTTCCCCTCGGCCCGCCCCTTCGATCCCGCCGTGCTGGGGGCGAGCGACCGCACCCTGGCCGAGGGCGCCCGTCCGCTTCCGGCCGAGGCCTATGTCTCTCCGGCGTGGTTCGATGCCGAGCGCGCCCTGCTGTGGACGCGCAGCTGGGTCTGCCTGACGGCGGCCTCCTACCTGCCCAATAGGGGCGATGTCCTGCCGCTCGATCTGGCCGGCGTGCCGCTCTTTGCCATCCGCGGGCGCGACGGGCAGGTGCGCGTCTTCCACAACGCCTGCCCCCATCGGGGCATGAAGCTGGTCAGCGCAAAGGGCAATGCGGGCGCGCTGCTCACCTGCCCCTACCACAACTGGGCCTTCGGCCTTTCGGGCGAGCTGCGCCAGACGCCCCATATCGCGGGCACCGGCGTCCATGAATGCCCCGGCTTCGACAAGGGCGCCTTCCGCATCAAGGAAGTCAAAAGCGCGGTCTGGTTCGATCAGGTCTTCGTCAACCTGTCGGGCGATGCCGAGCCCTTCGAGGATTTCATCGCGCCGCTCGCGCGCCGCTGGTCGCACTTCGACGCCGGCGTCCTGCGCCACGGCGGCGAGGATTCGATCCTCACCTTCGATCTCGCCTCCAACTGGAAGCTCGCCATCGAGAACTTCTGCGAGGCCTACCACCTGCCCATGGTCCATCCCGGCCTCAACAGCTATTCCAAGCTCGAGGACCACCTCACGATCGAGGAGGACGGCCGTTTCGCCGGCCAGGTGAGCCTCGTCTACCAGCCCGACCGCGGCCCGGACGCCCTGCCGCGTTTCCCGAACCTGCCGCCCGAGTGGGCGACACGCGCCGAATACGTCGCCCTCTTCCCCAACGTCATGCTCGGCATCCACTACGACCACTTCTATGCCGTGCGCGCCCTGCCGGACGGCGCCGGGCGCTGCCGCGAGGTCTTCGACATCTACTACGTCGGCGAGGAAACCACCGGCCCCGGCTACGCCAACCTGCGCGCCGCCGTGCGCGAGACCTGGCGCGAGGTCTTCGCCGAGGATGTCGGCGTCGTCGAGGGCATGCAGGACGGCCGCGCCTCCCCCGGCTTCGACGGCGGCGTCTTCACCCCCGTGCTCGAAGGCCCCTCCCACTGCTTCCACCGCTGGACGGCGCGCGCGATGATGTGAGGCGTGGGCGCCGGGCATGCCCTTGCGTGCCAAGGCACCGTTATTGTATGGTCGTTCAACAAACCGACACAGCGATGACGGAGACCGCCATGGCCGCCAAAGCCGCGCATGCAGAACCCTTTGATCTCGGTGACTTCACCGACGATCCCTCGACGTCCTTCACCCTGCCGTCGCCCTGGTACTACCGGCCGGAGGTCTATGAGGCCGAGAAGGAGGCGATCTTCTTCAGGTCGTGGCGGGTCGTGTGCCATGCCAGCGAGTTGGCCAATCCGGGCGACTACGCCACGGTCGATATCCACGGTCAGGGCGTCTTCGCGATCCGCGGGCGCGACGGCGTGCTGCGCGCCTTCTACAACGTCTGCCAGCACCGGGCGCACGAGCTGCTGACCGGCAAGGGCAGCGTCAAGGCGGTGGTGACCTGCCCCTACCACGCCTGGGCCTACGGCACCGACGGCGCCCTGCGCACGGCGCGCAACTGCGAAAACGTGAAGGGTTTCGACAAGGCCGATTTCAGCCTCGCGACCGTGCGCGTGCAGGAGTTCGCGGGCTTCGTCTTCGTCAACCTCGACGAGAACGCAAAGCCCATGAACGAATGGGCGCCGGGCTTCGAGGAAGAGGTGCTGAAGTGGTTCCCGGACGTGCGCGACGTGCGCCCGGTCAGCCAGAAGGACTTCGACATCAAGGCCAACTGGAAGGTCGTGGTCGAGAACGCCATCGAGGGTTACCACTTCCCCAATTCCGGCCCCGTGCACCGCGAACTCTGCGACATCATCGACCTTGCGGGCACCAAGCTCGAGACCCACGAGAACTGGTTCGCCATCATCTCGCCGCCGGGCGAGAACAAGGGCAACGTCTATCCCTTCCCCGAGAACAGTGACCGCAACGGCCATTTCATCACGCTCTACCTGTGGCCGGACTGGATCATCTACTACTGGCCGCACATGAAGATGATCTCGACCTTCCTGATGCGCCCCACGGGCGGCGAATCGAGCGTCGTCGAGAACGCCTATCTCGCCGTTCCCGGCGAGGGTGACGACGAGACGACGAAGGCCGCGGTCGAGTGGTTCAACAACGGCCTGGGGCCCGAGGACGCCTCCCTCAACGAGGGCGTGCAGCGCGGCATCCGCTCGAAGGGTTACTACCAGGGCCGCCTGTTCACCGAGGACGGCGACGTCGGCCACAGCGAGCATTGCGTCCATGCCTTCCAGCAGTGGGTGCGTGACGCGCTGGCGGACTAGGATCGTTGCGCGGAGCGGCGGCTTTCGCCGCTCCGTTCCCTCGCGTTAGTCTGCCCCGCACCCGCCGCAGAGCGGGACGCAGAAGAGGAGCAGACCATGGCGCGGACCGATGTCGACCTCGGGCGCTTCGATCCCGATCCCGACCGTTCGTTCAACATGCCGGCGGCCTATTACAGCGATCCCGGCATCTTCGAGCGCGAGAAGGAGGCGATCTTCTTCAGGTCGTGGCGTTTCGTCGGCCATACGACCGAAATCGCAAGCCCCGGCGACTACCTCACCCAGGACATCTGCGGTCAGAACGTCTTTGTCGTGCGCGGCCACGACCGGGAACTGCGCGCCTTCTACAACGTCTGCCAGCACCGCGCGCACGAGCTGGTACAGGGGCGCAAGGGACGGCTCGGCGCCGTCGTCACCTGCCCCTACCACGCCTGGGCCTATGGCCTGGACGGCGCCCTGCGTACGGCGCGCAACTGCGAGCAGGTGGCGGGTTTCGACAAGGCCGACTTCGCCCTGGAGCCGGTACGCGTCGAGGTCTTCTGCGGCTTCGTCTTTATCAACCTCGATCCCGATGCGCGCCCCGTGGGCGAGGTCTATCCCGGTTTCGAGGAGACCCTGCGGGCCCAATCGCCCGATCTCGACCGCATGGTCT
>CALLQH010000259.1 GCA_938014945.1 uncultured bacterium
ACGACGCCCGCCGCCACAACGTCACCGACGGTGCAGATGTCACCCTCTCCAACGACGCCGGAAGCCTGACCCTGAAGGCCGTCGTCTCCGACATCATCCCCGCCGGAGCCCTGCTCACCGACAAGTCCCGCTGGCCCGGCAAGGAAGGCGGCACGAACGTCAACGTGCTGCACATCCCGCAGAAGACGGACATGGGCGAGAGCACGAGCGTGCATGGGGTGGAGGTGACGCTCTCGGCGGCCTGATCGGCTGGCGTGGAGTGCGGAACAGGTTCCATAGTGGCGCCGGTGCACGCGGGGAGCGTCATGACCGAGATCACCACCATCGCCAATCCGGACCTCGACGTCCGCGAAGACAACAAGGCACGCTGGAACCTGCCCGACCACAGGCGGCGCGGCTTCCACGACATGCATCTGATGGCACGCTGGACCATGAGCCTGCGCGCGCCGCGCGTGATGCCCCTTTCGCGCCGCTTCGACATGCGCATTGCAGAGCTGGAATCGGTGCGCCGCTTTGTCAGCCACCCTGCCTTCTCCGCGCTCTGCGTCGTGCGCGGACAGCATGTGCTGCACGAAGCCTATGCCGCCGACTTCGGCCCCAACCGGCCGCACGCCATCCAGTCGATCGGCAAGATGGTGATGAACCTGGTGATCGGCCTTCTGGGAGAGGAAGGCCGTATCGCCCTCGACGCCAGGGTGAAGGACATCCTGCCGCAGATCGGCAGCGGCTATGCCGAGGCCACGATCCAGCAGGTACTCGACATGGACGTGGTCAACGAATACTCCGAGGACTTCACCGACCCCGACGCGACCTACTACCGCCACGAGGCTTCGATGGGCTGGCGCCTGGATCCAACGGAGCGCCCCGCGCCCACGGTGAAGCAATTCGTCGCGGCGCTGACCAGCGACGACGTGACCAACACCACTGGCGTTGCCCAGTACAAGGACTCCAACAACGATCTGCTCGCCTGGATCGCCGAAGAGGTCGGCGGACGCTCGATGCGCGACCACCTGATCGCGATTACCGAGGCTGCGGGCCTGGAGCACCACTTCCACATCACATGCGACCGCGAAGGCTTCCCCAGCGTCGCCGGGGGCGGCTGCCTCACGGCGCGTGATCTTTGCCGCTTCGGTGCCCTCTTCGTGCGCGGCGGCCTGGGCGTCGACGGCAATCGGGTCGGCAGCGCCGCCTTCATCGAGGAGAGTCTCCACCGGGGTGTGCCCCTGGCGCCGCCCCGCGATCATCTGCGTTACTCCAATCAGACCAACACAAACGGGCGCTGGTTGGGTCACGGCGGCTATGGCGGCCAGTACATGGTCGCTGACCTGACCAGCGGTGTGGTGGCTGTGGCCTACAGCGTCGTCGAAGACAAGGACGCATACCCGCTCGCCTACTATCCACCCATGATCACCATGCTGGAGACCATCGCCGCGATGGCGTTCGACGACTGAGCTGCAACGCCTTGCGCACGGGTCATGGGCTGACCATGATCCCGCGCCGCAGCAAAGGGCCAAACGAGCCGTGACCGAACACCTGATGACCGCCGCCCACTGGGGCATCTACGAGGCCGAGCGTGACGATGCCGGCGGGGTCGCCATTCGGCCGTTGCGGGGCGATCCCTCGCCTGCGGTGATTTCCGATGACCTGAAGGATGTCGGCCGCCGCAAGGCGCGTATAGCGACGCCGCTGGTGCGCGAGGGGTATCTGGCGGACGGGCCGGCGAGCCGGGAGGCGCGGGGCACGGAGCGGTTCGTGCCGGTGTCCTGGGACAAGGCGCTCGATCTGGCGGCGCGCGCGCTGCAGGAGACGCGGGATAGGCGCGGCGCGGACGGCATCTATGGCGGCAGCTACGGCTGGGCCTCGGCGGGGCGCTTCCATCATGCCCAGAGCCAGATGAAGCGGTTCCTGAACCTCAACGGCGGCTTCGTGCGGGCGGTCAACACCTACAGCTCGGCGGCGGCCGAGGTGGTGGTGCCGCACTTCTTCGGCTCGGGCGACATGATCAACACGGGCCATCCCTGGCCGGTGATCCGCGAGCATACCGAGCTGCTCGTCGCCTTCGGCGGCCTGCCCTTCAAGAACGCGCAGATCGATGCTGGCTCCACCGGCCCCCACGTCGACCAGATCGGTCTCGACGCCTGCCTGGAGGCGGGGCTGCAGGTCGTTTCCGTGGGGCCGATCCGCCACGGGCCGGAGAAGGCCGCCGGGGTCTCCTGGCTGCGGCCCCGGCCCAACACCGATGTCGCGTTGATGCTGGGGCTGGCGCACGTCCTGATCTGCGACGGCACGATCGATCAGGACTACCTCACCCGCTGCTGCACCGGCGCGGACCGGCTGATCGCCTATATCGACGGGCGCGCCGATGGCGTGGCGAAGTCGCCCGAATGGGCCGCGGAAATCACGGGACTGACGGCCGAGGAAATCGCCGCACTTGCCCGCCGCATGGCGAAAAGCCGCACGCTGATCGGCATCGCCTGGGCGCTGCAGCGCGCCGACCACGGCGAGATGACCTTCTGGATGGCCGCGGCCCTTGCCGCCCTGCTCGGCGGGCTGGGCAGGCCGGGCCAGGGGGTCGCCTATGGCATGGGCACCTTCAACGACTACGGCGCCGGGCGCGCGGGTTTCCGCTGGGCCGCCTTCCCCCAGGGCCAGTCGTCCAGCAAACGTTTCATCCCCGTGGCGCGCGTCGCCGACATGCTGCTGCATCCGGGCACCACGATCCCGTTCAACGGCGCAGAGGTGACCTTCCCGGAGATCGGGCTGGTCTGGTGGACCGGCGGCAACCCCTTCCACCATCACCAGGACCTGCACCGCCTGGTCCGCGCCCTGCGCCGGCCCGACACCGTCATCGTCAACGACAGCTTCTTCCAGCCGACCTGCCGGATGGCCGACATCGTGCTGCCCGCCACGACGTTCCTGGAGCGCAACGACTGGGCCGGCAGCGCCCACGGCGGCTACGCCACGCCCATGCACAAGCTGGCCGAACCCTTCGCCGAGGCGCGCGACGACCACGCCATCTTCGCTGCCATGGCCGAGCGTTTCGGCATCGCCCAGGACTTCACCGAAGGGCGCGACGAGATGGGCTGGATCCGCCACATGTGGGGCATCACCCGCGACAACGCTCGGCGCGCCGGCGTGGAGCTGCCGGACTTCGAGGGTTTCTGGTCCGGCGGCATGATCGACGTGCCCGCCGTGAACCAGAGCAGCGAGCGGCTGGCGCGCCAGCGCGCCGATCCGGAAGCCAACCGCCTGCACACCCCCTCGGGCAGGGTGGAGCTCTACAGCGAGACGGTGGCGGGGTTTGGTTATGCCGACTGCCCGGGCCATCCCGCCTGGCTGCCGCCCGCCGAATGGCTCGGCGCGGCGGCGGCGACACGCCATCCCCTGCACCTGATGTCGGACCAGCCGCGCGGACGCCTGCACAGCCAGCTCGATCCGGGCGAGGCCAGTGCCGCGACCAAGGTGCGCGGGCGCGAGCCCCTGCTGATCCATCCGCAGGACGCCGCATCGCGTGGCATATCCGAAGGCGACATCGTGCGTGTCTCCAACGACCGCGGCGTCTGCCTGGGCGGTGCGGTGCTGACCGAGGACGTCATGCCCGGCGTCGTCGCCATGGCGACCGGCTCCTGGTTCGATGCCGAGCTGCCCGGTGACCCGACCGCCCTGGAGCGCCACGGCAACCCCAACGTGCTGACGCGCGATGCCGGCTGCTCGGCCCTCTCCCAGGGACCGTCCTGCAACTCCTGTCTGGTGGAAGTGGCCCGCTTCAACGGCAATCTGCCCGCAATCGAGGCCTTCGACATACCTCTCGCGCAGTAACCGCGGGACTTGCAGCTTACAGGCTTGTCAGCTCTCCGCGCACACGGAATGATGGCGCTGGCGCGGGGGACGCATCCATCCTGTTGCGCCCCGGCCCCACCCGCATGGAGAGCGCCCATGCCGTTGCGCATTCTTTCCCTGGTTCTTCTCGCCCTCGTCATGAGCGGCTGCGTCAAGCGGCTGATGCCGCCCGACGACTTCCAGATCACCGAAGTGGTGGTCAACGTGCCGAGCGGCCTGCAGGGCGGCAGCCCCAACTTCCCCGAGGCCATGCGCGTCAACATCCAGAACGAGGCCTACCGCTTCTCCGAAACAGGCGCCAGGAAACGCCTCGAAGTCACCGTTTCCGGTATCCGCCTCTACGATCCCGTGCGCACCATCCTGGTCAGCGGCACGACCTATGTCGTGGGCATGGTGAAGGTCTACGACCTCGAGACCGGCAACATGGACACCAGCTTCAAGGCGCAGGGCGTGCTGGCCAACCAGGGCGGCCTGGTCGCCGCGATCCTGATGCCGATGCTGGCCGACCCTTATGACGAGGAACAGAAGCTCGCCAAGCTTTTCGCCATCGACGCGATGAACAAGCTCTACGGCTCCTCCTATGCCCAGTCGGTGGCGTTCCGCGAACCGACCCAGCAGGCCGTACCCAACTATCCGATTTCCTACGAGCTCATCCGCCAGGAACAGGAGTGCGCCTCGCGCCAGGCGCGCAACGAACGGCCGAACAACGCGCGCGACGATGCCGTCAACGACGAGCCCGAGCCCCTGCCCGCCTACTGTGCCCAGTTCGGCTACCTGATCGAAGACTGAGGCAGGCGGCTCAGTTCTTCACCAGCTTGCCGGCCTGGGAGAGCATGAAGGCGACCACCTTCATCGCGACCCGGTCGCGGAAGGCGTCGATGTCGCCCAGGGAGACGTCCTCCCGCAGGGCCCAGGCATGGGCGCCTCCGCGGCCCTCGATGAACTGCACGTTGATGCGGATCTTGTCGCCGACGGGGCGCAGGCTGCCCTCGATCAGGTAGTGGACGCCGAGCTTCTTGGCGACCGCCACCACGTCGATCGCCTCCCCCTTGAAGACGAAAGCGGCGTTGCGCGATTCCACGAGGAAGGCGCTGTTCTGGGCAAGGTCGGTGGTCAGGTCCTCGACCATGCCGTCGGCATGCATCTCCAGGGTGTGGTCCTTGCTCATGTCGTTGAAGGGCAGCACGGCCAGCGCCAGGCGCCCGGCATGATCGGCTTCCGGCGCCGGGGCGGCGTCGTCGCCCTTGACGTCGGGTACAGCCGTTTCGGCTTGCATCTCCTCCGCCGCCGCGACGTCCCCGTCGCCTTCGTCGGTCGACGTTTCGACGGCGGGCTCAACGCCGTCATCGGCAACCTCCAGCGGCGCGGGCTGGGGCCGCAGAACCAGCCAGAGGGCAACCAGGAGCAGAACCAGCAGGCCTGCCCCCGCCGCCAGCACGACGCGTCGAGGTATGGCCGGCGTCGTCGGCACAGGAAGCGTGGTCTCAACGCGTTCCGGCAGGCCCGGGGTTCCCTCGCGCACCAGGCTCCAGATGCGCACGGGCTCAGCGATGTTCTTGAGGCTGCGCTCGCCAAGATCCTCGAAGACCAGGTCGCGCCGCCCGGCCGCCTGGCGGCGCACGTCGTCGGATACGCAGACCCCGTCGGGCTGGGCGGCGGCCTCCAGCCGCGCCGCGACATTGACGCCGTTGCCGAAGATGTCGTCGCCGCGGATGACGATTTCGCCGAGGTTGACGCCGATGCGGACATGCAGCGGTTCGGGGTGTTCCTCTTCCCGGCGCCAG
>CALLQH010000260.1 GCA_938014945.1 uncultured bacterium
AGCTCTCGGGGCAGGCACCCCAGACTAACAGGAAAGCGGGCGGCGGTGCGACCGCCTGGGGCGCAATCAGCCCGCGACGAGGCGAATCTGCGGCTCGCCCCGATCGAAGGGCCAGCGCGGGCGCTGCATCTTGTGGAAGACCAGGTTCTCGAAATCCGGGGCGACCACGCCAGGTGCCGCGACATGGATCACCGCGCTGGCGATGGGCGCGAAGGCGGCCTGGAAATGCTGGGTCGACTTCACGATCACGATGTGGCGTTCCGTGGGCTCGATGCCGACATTGCGGAACAGATGGGGCGAATAGGCCTGGGTGCGGGTGGTGGTCAGGACCACATCGATGCCGCTGCCGCGGATCGCCGCACAGTCGCCCAGGCCTGATTGGGCACCGCCGATGGTCTGCTGTGCATCGCGGGCGAGGCCCGTGACGGTGACCTCCAGGTCGACCGGCTGGCCCGAAAGCGGGCACATCTTGCCGCCGAAACGCAGCGGCAGGGTGGCGCCCGGCCCGGCATCGAAACAGGTGCGTACGGCAATGGGATCCCAGAGCGGGCCGACCGCCAGGTTGTCGATGCGGCGCTCCAGGGCGCGCGCGATCATCCAGGTCGAATCGCCGGGCGCGCCGCCCCCGGCATTGTCGGACTTGTCGGCCAGGACCACGGGCCCGTGCGCCATGGCGAGCGCCCGGTCGAAGGCCTCGTCGATGGAGAAGTAGGGCGCTTCGGTGCGGCCGCGCAGGGCGGCAACCTCTTCGGCGAGGGTGGTCGCCAGGGCACGGCCGTGTTCGGGCCGGTTGTCGGTGACGACGAGGACACGGGTGCCGATGTCGGCGACATCGCCATAGGGAAAGCCGTGGCCCAGGGAGACCGAAAGCACGCCGTCCCTGCCTTCGAGCGCGCTCATGCGATCGACCAGGGCGCGCACCTGCTCCAGGTTGGTGTGCATCATGACCAGGATGCCGGTGTCGACCAGGGTCATGACCGGGCGGATGTCGCCACGGGCCGTTGCCATCAGCAGGTCGATCAGTTCCTCGGCCCGCTCCAGGATATCGGTGTGGGGATATTCCTTGTAGGCGACCAGGACATCGGCCGCTTCGATCATCAGCGGTGTCAGATGGCAGTGCAGGTCGAGTTCGGCGCCCAGGGCCACGTTCGGTCCGACGATCTCGCGGGCGCGGGCCAGCAGGTCGCCCTCGCAGTCCTCATACCCCTCCGCGATCATGGCGCCGTGGAGATAGAAGGCCGCCACGTCGACGGGCATGGCGGCGCGCAACTCGTCCAGGATGGTGTCGCGCAGGGTTTCGTAGGCCTGGCGCGTGGTGACGCCGGCAGGCTCGGCCATGGTGCACAGGCCCTCGACGAGGTCATGATTGCCCAACGCCGCCCGCTGACGCGCCGCGACCAGGGGCGCACCGGCAAAGGTGGGAAACTCCGGGTGGCTGCCGGCGGGAAACCACTCGCCCTCGCGGAAGCCCTGCTCGGCGGTCGGAAACGGTGCGAAGGTGTTGGTCTCCGTGCCCAGCCCTGCAACGAATAGACGCATGCGTTCCCCGCTTTCAGAAAAGGGCGGCAAGCCCCGTGACCCAGGCCCAGGTGACGATGACCGAAACCACCGTGACCGGCAGCATCATCCAGGCAAACTGCCAGAAGTGGAACGGGTGCCGGCCGAACTTCTCAGCCTGCTGGACGACAATGACGTTGCTTGCCGCGCTGATGATGAAGAGGTTGCCGGCAAGGGTCGCGATGCCCGCCAGCATCATCAGGTTGGGCACCTGGCGATCGGGCAGCAGCTCCAGGTAGATCTGCACCAGCGGCACGTTGGAGACGGCCTGGCTGCCCCAGAAGGCGATGGCGGCGGTGATGTCGGGTTCGCTGAGCCGGGTCTGATGGGCCCCGAGCATGGCCTGCAGCGCGCCCGACTGCAGCAGGGCGCCGGTGACGACGAACATGGCGACAAAGAAGGCGAGGGTCGCCCAGTCGACCTGGCGCAGCGTGCGCAGGCGGCGTTTGCCGAAGAGATAGACCGGCAGGCAGGCGATGAGACTGGCCGCACCCAGGGGGATGAGGCCGGCATGGCCGAAACGTCCGGCGATGCTGTCGGCGCAGACCAGTACGACCAGCAGGCCGCCCGCGGTCCAGGCGGGCCAGGTGCGCGGGCTGGTGTGGGGCAGCGGCAGGCCGTCGGCGGCCGGAGCTGATGCAGGGACGCGCACGAGGGAACGGCGCAACCAGAGATAGGCAAAGGCGAGCGACAGGACGGAGGGCACGCCCAGCCAAAGCCCAAAGGTGGCGACGGGGCTGGCGAGGCCGCCGCCGGTGGCGATCAGAATGTTCTGCGGGTTGCCGACCGGTGTCGCCATGCTGCCGATGGTGACGGCGGCACAGAGCGCCAGAAGCGGGACGACGGGGCGCCAGCCGAGCGCGGCCGCCAGCATCAGGGCGATGGGTGTGCCGATCACCGCGGCGGCGTCGTTGGTCAGCACCGCCGAACACAAGGCCATGGCGAGGATGAACAGGAGCAGCGCCCGGTCGCCGTGGCCGCGTGCGGCAAGGTGTTTGCCCAGGGCGTGGCTGATGCCGCTGTCGTAGAGCGCCGCGCCGATGGAGAAGACGCCGAAGAGATAGGCGATGACGTTCCAGTCGATGGCGGCCCATGCGCCGCCGGGCGTGATTTCGCCCAGCGCCAGGTTGGCGAGCGCGCCTGTGACCATGATGTGCCAGATGCGCACGGCCGTGGGCAGCCACTGGCGCAGGGCGATCGCCAGAAAGATGATGGCGGAGACGATGAGGCTCGCGGTGATCATGGGGAGCGCGCAGTGGGCAAGGCGCGAAAGCTAACACGGGGCCGATGCGGGGAGCGCCGCAAGTTTGCGGCCGTGCCGGGGCTGCGCCGGGCCTGCGGAGCGGGTTAGGCTATGGCATCCATCGTGGAGGTATACCCATGCGCCATCTTGCTCTTGCCGCGGTGCTCGTTCTTGCGGCCCTCGAAACCCAGGCCGCCACGGCGGCTTCCTGCGACGAGGCGGCGGCCCTCCACGCGCAGGGCCGGTACGACGAGGCGGTGACCCGTTACACCGACTGCCTGCTCGACATCGAGGGCGATCCCGCTGCCATGGCGGATGCCTACCACCGCCGGGGGCGGGCCTCGATGAAGGCCGGCAATCTCGATGCGGCGATCACCGACTACACGCTTGTGATCTTTGTGGCGCCCGATCACGCGGCCGCCTGGAACAGCCGCGCCTGGGCGCATTACCTGGCCGGGCGGCACGAGATGGCGCTGGCCGACGTCGAGCAGGCGCTGGCGTTCGATCCCGACAGCGTGCGTGCGGTCGACAGCCATGCCCATATCCTGGCCGCGCTGGGGCGTGGGCAAGAGGCCATGGCCGCCTTCGAAGAGGCGATGGCGCTGCACGATGCGGCAGGCATTGCCAAGACGCAGGACCATCTGCGCCAGGCGGGTTATGATCCCGGCCCGAGCGACGGCATCTACGGCCCGCAGACGCGTGCTGCCCTTGCCGCCTGCGTCGAGGACGCCTGCAACATCTGGAACTAGGACGGTCTGGCCATGGCAACCCCCGAGAGCGGCGTCAACGACGACCAGAGCGCCTACTGGAACGGCGAGGCTGGCAAGCGCTGGGTCGACGGCCAGGAGGCGATGGATGTCATGCTGGCGCCTTTCGGCGAGAAGGCGATGGATGCCGTCGGCGTGCCCAAGGGAGCCGAGATCATCGACCTGGGCTGTGGCTGCGGCGGTACGACGCTCGAACTGGCGCGGCGTACCGGACCGATGGGCCGTGTGCTGGGTATCGACATCTCCACGCCCATGCTGCGGCGCGCCCAGCAGCGGGCGGGGGAGGCGGGGCTTGCCCATACCCTGTTCATCAACACGGATGCCTCGACCCACGGTTTCGAGGCGCAGAAGGCCGATCTGGCGTTTTCCCGCTTCGGCGTCATGTTCTTTGCCAATCCGATACCCGCCTTCCGAAACATCCGCGCCGCCATGCGGCCCGATGCGCGCCTGACCTTTGCCTGCTGGCGGCCGGTGGAGGAAAACGAATGGGTGACGGTGCCGCGCGATGTGGCGCTACGCCATGTCGCCAAGCCCGAACCGATGAAACCCGGCGCGCCGGGGCCCTTCGCCTTCGCCGATCCCAAACATGTTGCCACCGTTCTGGGTACCGCGGGGTTCCGCGGCGTGACGCTGGCGCGCTTCGATCAGGTCATGCGCCATGAGGGCAGCGTCGAGGAGGTGGCCGATGGGGTGGCGCGTTCGGGCCCGGCCTCCCGTCTGATCGTGGAGGCGGCGAGTGACGACATCCGCGGGCGCATCATGGACGACATGCGCGCGCTGATCGCCAGGCGGCACGACGGCAAGGGCGTCGACCTCAACTCGGCGGCCTGGATCGTCACGGCGAGCGCCTGAGTCAGGGAGAGTGCGATGAATGAACAAGCGGTGGCCATCGTGGTCGGCGGCGGCAGCGGCATGGGCGCGGGAGCCGCGCGCAAGCTGGCGGCCGACGGCTGGCGTGTGGCGGTGATGTCCTCCTCCGGCAAGGGCGAGGCCTTGGGCCGGGAGCTGGGCGGGATCGGCCGTACCGGCTCCAACCGCTCGATAGCCGACCTGGAGGCCATCGTTGCGGATACCATGGATGCCTGGGGCCGCATCGATGCGGTGGTCAACAGCGCCGGCCATGCCGCACGCGGCCCGATCCTCGATATCGCGGACGAGGACTGGAATGCGGGCATGGAGATCTACCTGATGAACGTCGTGCGCCTGGCGCGTTTGGTGACGCCGATCATGGTGGCGCAGGGCGGCGGCTCCATCGTCAATATCTCGACCTTTGCGACCTTCGAGCCCGATGCGACCTTTCCGCTGTCGGGTGTCTTCCGCGCCGGACTTGCCGCCTTCACGAAGCTCTTCGTCGACGAATACGCGGCCTCGAACGTGCGCATGAACAACGTGCTGCCGGGTTTCATCGACAACTTCCCCGTCGCCGAGGCGACCCTCGCGCGCATTCCCGCAGGCCGCTACGGCAAGGTGGAGGAGGTGTCCGAACTGATCGCCTTCCTGGCGAGCGAGCGGGCGGCCTATATCACCGGCCAGAACATCCGCATCGACGGCGCCATCACCCGCTCGGTCTGATCCGGCTGGAGAGTACCGCGTCCCACCCGCGCACGCGTTCGCTCAAGGAGCAGGCGGGCAGCAGCACGGGATCGGTCGGCACTCGATAGAGCCATGCGGCGCCCTCGCGGTGATCCGGCCGGGCGAGCGCCTCGATCATGGTGCGGGCGGGGCGGTTTTCATCGAGCACACTGGCCTGGAAGCTGGCGATGCCGACCTCACGGGCGCGGTGCATGAGGGCGGCGAGCAGCAGGGTGGCCACGCCCCGGCGCTGCCAGGCATCAAGCACGGTGAGCGCAAGATCGGCGCAGGCAGGCTCCTCGACAAGCCGCACGAAACGGCCCAGCGCAATGCCGCCCTGCGGGCCGAATACGGCCAGGGCGACATGGTCGGTCTGGTCGACATCTGTCAGATAGGCGACGTCGCGCTCGCGCAGGCGCGGGTCGAGCTTGTGGAAACGCAGGTAGCGGCTGCGGTCCGACAGGTTGCGAAAGGCGGCAAGGAAGACCTCGCGGTCGGACGGGCGCAGCGCGCGCAGGATAACCGACGTGCCGTCGGGAAGGCGGTACCGCGCCACGCCTCAGGCGTCGCCTGCCAGCCGCTCCAGCGCCTCGTCCATCAGGAGCTGGGGATGGCTGGTGGAGGGGACGAAGCCCAGGCGCTCGTAGACGGCAGCGGCATCGTGGTTGGTGGCATCGACCTCGAGCTTGAGGAAGCCGTCGCCGCGCTGCCTTGCCATGGCCGCCATGTGGGCAAGGAGGCGTCGGCCGTGGCCCTGCCCGCGTTCGGCATCGGCGACGAAGAGGTCGAGCACGAAGATGCCGCCCCGTCCCAGGGAGGTGGAGAACACCGGATACCAGGTCGCCATGGCGACCGGCCTGCCGTCGCGCTCCAGCAGTTCGGCGAGCATCGCCGGGGGCGAGCCGGAAAGCGCCCGGGCGATGTCCTCGACGGTCGCGGGCATGGCCTCTCGCGCGTGGACATGGTCCTCCAGAAGGGCGACGAATCGGTGAACGGTTTCCGCATCGGCCGGGGTGGCGCGGCGGATCGAAAGATCGTGCGACATCATTTCTCGGTCAGCTTGAATTCGATACGACGGTTGCGGCGCAGTTCTTCGGGGCTGTTCCCGGTTTCGATCGGCTGGAACTCGCCGAAGCCGGTGGCCGCCAGCCGGTTGGCGGGAACGCCCTGGCCGATCAGGAAGCGGACGACGGCGGTGGCGCGCGCGGTCGAGAGCTCCCAGTTGCTGGGGAACTGCTCGGTGTTGATCGGCACGATGTCGGTGTGGCCGTCGACGCGCAGGATCCAGTCAACCTCGCGAGGAATCTCGCGGGTGAGATCGATCATCAGGCGGGCGATCTTGCCGAGTTCGGCCTTGCCGGCCTGCGAGATTTCGGCGCTGCCGCTGTCGAAGAGCAGTTCGGAGGGCAGGACGAAACGGTCGCCCACGACACGGATGTCGTCGCGGCCCTGGAGCACGTTCATCAGCTGCTCGAAGAACTCGCTGCGGTAACGCGCCAGTTCCTGCACCTTGCCGGCGAGCGCGGCATTGAGGCGCGCGCCCAGTTCCTCGATCTGCACCGCATTGGCCTCCGCCTCTGCCTCGCTGGCGTCCAGCGCCTGGTTGAGGGCGGCAATCTGGGCGCGCAGGGCGGCAAGCTGCTGGTTGAGCAGGACGATCTGGGCAAGGCGGCGGTCGGAGATGCGCATGGCCTCGTCGCGCTCCTCCTCCGTCATGGTGACGGCCTGCGCCAGTTCGGTGATGCGGATGTCGCGCTCCTCGATCTCGCGCTGGGCGAGAATGGTGCGTTCCTCCTGATCGGAGACGCGGGCCTCCAGTTCCATGGTGCGGTCGCGCTGCGCCGTGATCTCCGCGAGCAGGGCCTCGATGCGCTCGCGGCTGGCGGCCAGATCCTCGGTTGCCTGCGCCTCGCTCGCCTGCGCCTCTTCCAGCAGCAGGACCATGCGGCCGACCTCGGCCTCCATGTCGTCGCGGGCTTTCTTCAGGGCGTCGAGATCGCGCTGCAGGCTGGCGATCTCGGCAAGTTTCATCTCGATGGTGTCGCGCCCGACGGTGACATCCTGCATGGCGCGGTCGAGATCGGCCTGCAGCAGGTCGATGCGCGCCTGGGCGCCGTCGAGAGCCTGGGTCGCTTCGTCAGCGCGCTCCTGCGCGGCGGCCAGGCGATCGACCAGGCCGTCGCGTTCGGCCGAAAGGATGGCAAGGGCCTGCTGGGCCTCGTCGCGCCCGGCATTGGCGCTCTGCAGTTCGGCCGAAAGCTGGGCGAGCTCCAGGCGCATGTCGGCGTTGCCGGACTTCTCCAGCGCCAGCATGTCGGCGAGCTGGGCGACGCGGTCCTCCAGGCGGGCGAGCGCCTCGTCGCGGCCTGTGAGCGCGATGTTGAGGAAAAACTGCGCCAGCATGAAGACGACCAGCGCGAAGATCAGGACCATCAGCAGGGTCGAGAGGGCATCGACGAACCCGGCCCAGGTATCGCCTCCCTGCTGCGCCCCGCGACGCGAGCGGCGGGCCATGACGGCCTAACCCCTGTCGTCGCGCGGGCTGGCGGCGAGCGTGCGGGCGAGCAGCTTGATCTCGGCGCGCAGCTCGTCGGCAAGCTGGCCGCGGCCGGCGATGGTTTCCTCGAGCAGCCGGGTCATCACGACGTCGAGGTTGCGCAGGTGGGCGCGGCTGGCCTCGTCGATGGCGTTGCCGGTCTGGTGCTGGGCGAGGCGCTCGACGATGGGCCGCAGGTCGCTCTGACCCTGCACCAGCTTCACCAGAAGCTGCTGTTCGGCGTGCATCTGGTCGGTCAGTGTCGCCAGGCGGTCGGTGAGCTGGCCAAGCTGCTGATCGGCGCTGCGGCGGCTTTCCTCGCCGCGCGCCATGGTGCGCTGCAGGCGCTCCAGGCTTTCCGCACTCTGTTCGAGCAGGGCGCCGACATAGGCGGGCACGGACTGGTCGGTCTCGATGGCGATGGCGCCCCCGCCGGTGAGCCGGGTGATGGAGGACAGCCATTCCTCCAGCTCGTTGTAGAAGCGGTTCTGCGCCTGGCCCGCCTGGAGATCGAGGAAACCCAGGACCAGCGAGCCGGCAAGGCCGAAGAGCGAGGAGGAAAAGGCCGTGCCCATGCCGGCCAGCGGGCCGGCAAGGCCCATCTTCAGATCGTCGAAGATGGCGACCATGTCCTGGCCCTCGGCGACCGTGAGCCCCGTCAGTGCGCCCGAGACCGCGCCGATGGTCTTGATCAGGCCCCAGAAGGTGCCGAGAAGGCCAAGGAAGATGAGCAGGCCGATGAGATACCGCGCGATGTCGCGCGATTCATCGAGGCGCGTGCCGATGCTGTCGAGCAGGGAGCGCATGGAGGAAGGCGAGAGGCGCAGTTCGCCCTGGCGCTCGCCGACCATGGAAGCCATGGGCGCGAGCAAACGCGGCGGCGGCCGTACGGAGGCGCCGGGCAGGTTGCTGCGGAAGCCGGAGATCCAGTCGACCTCCGCATAGAGCAATTGCACCTGGCGGAAGATGTAGAGAACGCCGAGCAGCAGCACGCCCAGGATCAGCCCGTTGAGGCCGGGGTTGGCGCGGAACGCTTCCAGCAGGGTGCCGAGCAGGAAGACGACAATGATGGCGACGGCCACGAGGAAGGCCGCCATGCGGATGAGGTAGAGGTGGGGCCGGGTCACGGTGCCGGTCTCATGGACGCTGCCCTGGCATCGCGCCCTTAGGACTCGACCAGGACGATGTCGATGCGATCCATCGGGCCGGCATCCTCGACCTTGTCGCCCAGGGCGCGGACGTCGATGCGCGTGGAGCGCACGCCGTTCTCGATCAGGTAGGCACGCACCTGCAGGGCGCGAGCCAGCGCCAGGCGGCGTGCGGCCGAAGCGGTGCCGTCCTCGCTGGAGGCATAGGCGCGAAGCTGGATGCGCTGGTCCGGGTTGGCACCCAGGCGCTGGGCGAGGGCCTGAAGCTGGGTCTGATCGGCATCGCTCAGGGTGTCGACGCCGGTTTCGAAAAGGATCTGCAGATCAAGATTGTTGTCCAAGACAACTTCCGAAGGCGGCAGGGAGACGACCTCGGTGGTGTCCATTTCCATCTCCGGCTCGGGCACCACGATTTCCTCGGGTGCGACCGGCTCGTTGAGCATGGTGTCGATCTGCTGGAAGGCATCCGCGCTGCCGCCGGT
>CALLQH010000261.1 GCA_938014945.1 uncultured bacterium
AGGGTGTCTTCGGCCTGCTCTTCTCGTTCTTTCTCTACGGCAGCGTCGTTTCGATCGCGCTTTCGCTGCTGCTTGCGGGCCATCTGGGCCCGATGCCCGATGCCCAGGCCTGGGGAGCCATGCTGCCCTGGCTGGTGCTGCTCTCGGTCGTCTTCCTGATCCCGACCAACGGCCTGCTGATCTGGACGCCGGCGAAGCTGGGCGCGGGTCTGTTCGGCATCCTGATCCTCAGCGAGATCATCTTCGGCACCATCAGTGCCGCCCTCTGGGCGGGCGAGGACTTCGGCTGGCGCGAAGCGACCGGCGGCTGCCTGATCGTGCTTGCCGGGCTGGCCGAGGTCATCCTCGGCCGCACACCGCACGAGCAGCCGGCGTGACACGCCCGACCCAGTTCTGGCCCTCGGTCGCCCTTGTCATCGCGGCGCTCGCCTGGGGCATGTTCTGGCTGCCCCTGCGCGCCTTCGAGGAGGCCGGACTTTCGGCCGGCTGGGCGAGTGTGGCGCAGTTCGTGTTTCCCACGGCGCTGCTTGCCCCTCTTGCCCTCTGGTTTCGGTTGCGTGGCAGGGCCACGGGAGTCGCCCGGGTGTTTTCGGGCCTGTGCCTGGGCGGCGCCTTCGCCCTCTACGCCGACAGCCTGTTGCTGACCGAGGTCGCCCGTACCCTGATCCTGTTCTACGTCACGCCCGCCTGGAGCACGCTTCTGGAGATCGTCTTCATGGGCCGGCGCCTGACGGCGGCGCGGGCGCTGGCGGTGGTCCTGGGACTGGCCGGCCTCTACGTCATCCTGGGCGGCGACGGCGGCCTGCCCCTGCCGCGCAACGCAGGCGACTGGATGGCCCTGCTATCGGGCATCCTGTGGGCCGTCGGCACCCTGCGGCTGCGCCTGGCGGGCGAAAGTGCCAGCGATTTCGAGAACGTCTTCGGCTTCTTCGTTTACGGCGCACTCTGCGCGCTGTCGCTGACCCTGTTGCCCCTGCCCGGACTGGGCACGATGCCCGATGCGGAACAGGCGCTGCGCTTCCTGCCCTGGCTTCTTCTGGTGTCGGTCGGTTTTCTGATCCCGGTGATGTTCGGCCTGCTCTGGGGCAGCCGGCAGATTGACCCAGGACGCGTCGGCATCCTGCTGCAGATGGAAGCCATCTGCGGCATTCTCAGCGCAGCGGCGCTGACCGACGAACGTTTCGGCTGGATCGAGGGCATCGGCGCGGTGCTGGTGCTTTCGGCGGCCCTGGTCGAGATCCTGGGCAACCGGCGCACCGGCAGGCCCTAGAGCAGCTCGATCGCCGCGCCGTGGGGCACGCTGCCGCTGATGTCGCCCACCGTGGACGGACAGGCCGAGCAGATCACCAGCAGGTCCATGCGGGCGAGAAGCTCGATGTAGTCGCCGGCGGCTGCCGCGGAAGGTTCGTCGATCAGCTTCATGTCCTCGACCACGGGAGCATGCTCGAACAGGTTCCAGGGACAGGGCACCGGTCCCTCCCAGGCGATGCCCTCACCTGCCAGCACGGCGCGCAGGTTGTCCTCGCAGGCCATGACCGGTGGCTCCACGCCGTAGAAGCGGTAACTTTCCCGGCTGCAGGCGGCATGCAGGGTGTCGTGGATACCGGGCGACGTGTCCTCTGTTATCTCCAGCATGGGGCGGAAGGCGTTGGAGACCAGCACGTCGCCGGGACGGAACAGCAGGCTGTAGATCGCCGAACGGCTGTGCTCCATGGAGAGCAGTTCCCGTGGATCGGCCGCGCTGAAGGCCCAGGTGTCGACCACCTGGCCGCCCTCGGTGTTGACGATGCGCAGGCGCTCGCCTTCGGCGACGCGCACGGCGCGTCCCTCGCCGGGAGGCAGAAGAATGGTCTGGCTCATCGTTGCCGCTCCAGATTGCCGGTGGGAGTAAGGTAGCGCGGGCATGGGAGATGGCCCGCCAGCATGCTATGTGGTGCCCCTGCCCGGTGACGCAACGCACGCCCCCTTGTCTTACGGGCTTTGGGCGTCCACAAGTCCGCCAGCTTCCAACAGATCGAGATCGCCATGGCCCTCAACGAATACGGCAAGATCACCAGCATCGCCCTGCGCCACGCGCGCGATGCCTTCGGCGACGCCAAGACCATCGGCGCCCAGTGGAAGAAGCTCAACTACCACAGCGCCCCGGACTACGACGCCGCAGTCGCCGAATACGACAGCTTCGTCGAGGCCCTCGCGCTGGGCGATGCCGAGGTCCACTACCTGCCCTCCGGCAACGGCCTCACCATCGATTCGATCTACATCCGTGATTCCCTGATCCCGGGCCCGCAGGGCCTCGTGATGTGCAACATGGGCAAGCCCGCCCGTTCGGGCGAGCCGAAGTTCAACGGCAATGCGCTGGACGGCGAAGGCGTCGACCTGGCCGGCGCCGTCCAGGGACAGGGCCGCATCGAGGGCGGCGATTTTGTCTGGCTGGACGACAAGACCTGCGCCGTCGCCCACGGTTATCGCACCAACCCGGCCGGTGCGCGCCAGCTTCGCGCCCTGCTGGGCGAGGACGTGCACATCGAGGTCTGCCCCCTGCCCCACTACAAGGGCCCGGACGACGTCTTCCACCTGATGTCGATCCTCTCGCCGCTCGATGCCGATCTGGCGCTCGTCTATTCGCCGCTGATGCCCGTGCCCTTCCGCAACTGGCTGCAGGAGCGCGGCCTGACCCTGGTCGAGGTGCCCGACGAGGAGTTCGAGAGCATGGGCTGCAACGTGCTCGCCACCGCGCCGCGCCGCTGCGTCGCCGTCGAGGGCAATCCGGAGACGCGCAAGCGCCTGGAAGCCGCCGGCTGCGAGGTGGTGACCTACAAGGGCAGCGAAATCAGCCGCAAGGGCGAAGGCGGCCCCACCTGCCTCACCCGCCCGCTGACACGCGAGGGCTGAGACCGTCCCCGCTCAGGCAAGTTCCGGGACGATTTCCTCGGCGGCCCGGCGATAGCCCAGGTCGGCCATGTGCATGGGATCGATGTGCAGCCATTCGCCGTCGAAGCGTTGATCGAGCCGGGTGTTGATGTCGACGTAGGTGAAACCAAGCTCGACCGCCAGAGCCGCCATGTCGGCAGCGTGCCAGGCATCGTAATCGCGCCGGCAGGCTTCGATGGCCTCGCGCAGCCCCGAAACCCGTTCATAGTTCTGCAACAGCTCCATCTCCTCGGCCGCGAGCCTGCGCGGCTGCAGGTTTGGCGTCGGCTGGACGACCACCGTCAGTCTGGCCCCCAGCGCACCGGCGTAACGCGACCAGCTCGTCAGCACGTCACGGATGCAGGAACGCAGCGCCTCACGTTCCGTCTCGGCCTGGTCGGCGGTATGGCTCAGCGGCATGAAAGGCTTGCGCTGGCCGCCATAGAGCATCGTGCCGAGCCTGCCCGGGACGCCGGGATTGAGCTCGGACATGAATTTCTCGTTGTTGGGGAAGAGTCCGAAACGTCGGTGCAGGCTGCTGCAGGTATGGAAGTAGAACAGTTCGCCAAACCCCGCGACCACGATGTTGCGGATGGCGCGGAAGCGGGAAGAAAACAGCATGAACTGCACGAATGACTGGGTCAGGGCGTACTGATGCCCTGAAAGCAGCACGGTCGCCCGCCCGGTCATCTGCGCCAGATTGGAGCCGAGCGTCGAAGCATCCGTGCTCGCACCCACGCCGAAAGCGAAGGAGGAGCCGGTCACGATGTCGACCGGTTCGTCGGCCGCAACGCTGTCCACGGTCAGCACCCGGCCTTCGCGCCCGATGGTGTGCCGCAGACCCCATTGATCGGTATTGACCACATCCTGTCGGATGTTGGGCAAGACCGCGCGCATGACAAACGGCAACCAGATCTGTCCGTGCAGCAGACGGTGATAGACACGCATCTGCGGCACCAGCTCATAGATGCGGCTCCGGTTCTGCCGCGCCTCCTCGGAAATCACCGGGGAAGTCTCATCCACGCGCGTATGTCTCCCTAGGCCGCCTGCAGGCGGGCCAGCGCCTCGTTGAGGCGGTCGCGGGACTGCATGGCGCCGGCCAGGCGCTCACGGTTCTCCTCGACCACTTCCTCGGGCGCATTGGCGATGAATTTCTCGTTGGCGAGCTTCTTCTCCAGGCCACCGATCTCGCCTTCCAGCTTGCCGATTTCCTTCTTCAGGCGCTGGGTCTCCGCGCCGATGTCGATGACGTCGGCCAGCGGCAGAACCAGGGTGGCGCCGTCGATGACGTCCTGGATCGAACCCTTGGGGATGTCCGTGGTGATACCGATGCTCTCCAGCCGCGCCAGACGCAGGATCAGGTCGCGGTGGCGCTCCAGCCGGCCCTCGGCAGTGGCGTCGAGATCCTTCAGCAGGACGGCGATCTTGGCGCCTGCGGGCACGTTGACCTCGGATCGGGTGCCGCGGATCAGGGAGATCAGGCGCACCACCCAGTCCATCTCCGCTGATGCTTCGGCATCGACCATCTCCTCGCCGTATTCGGGCCAGCCGGCCCGGATCAGCGCCGTTTCGCGGCCCTGCGGGGCAAGCTGCTGCCAGAGCTCCTCGGTGACGAAGGGCATGAAGGGATGCAGCATCAGCAGAAGCTGGTCGAGCGCCCAGCCCGTCGCCTTGCGGGTCTCCTCGATCGCGGCCTCGTCGCCGCCCGAAAGGATCGGCTTGGTGAACTCCAGATACCAGTCGCAGAAGGTGTTCCATGCGGTCTGGTAGGCCGCCTGGGCGGCCTCGTTGAAGCGGTAGGCGTCGAGCGCGCCGTCCAGGCGCAGGCGCAGGCGCGCCATCTCGCCGACCATCCAGCGGTTGACCGTCTGGGTGCAGGCAGAGGGATCGAAGGCCGGATCGGAAACGCAGCCGTTCATCTGGCAGTAGCGGGCGGCGTTCCACAGCTTGGTCGTGAAGTTGCGGTAGCCCTCGACGCGCTGCGGCGAAAGCTTGATGTCGCGTCCGGGCGCGGCAAGCGCGGCCAGGGTGAAACGCAGGGCGTCGGCGCCGTACTCGCCGATCAGCTCCAGCGGATCGATGATGTTGCCCTTCGACTTCGACATCTTCTGGCCCTTCTCATCGCGGACCAGGGCGTGGATGTAGACCGTGTGGAAGGGCACCTCGCCCATGAAGTGGAGCCCCATCATCATCATGCGGGCGACCCAGAAGAAGATGATGTCGAAGCCGGTCACCAGCACGTCGGTGGGATAGTAGCGCTCCAGCTCGGGCGTCTTCTCGGGCCAGCCCAGGGTCGAGAACGGCCACAGGCCGGAGCTGAACCAAGTATCCAGCACATCGGGATCGCGGCGCAGCTCGACGTCCTTGCCGTAGTGGGCGCGCGCCTTCTCGGCCGCCGCCGCCTCGTCATGGGCAACGAACACGGTCTCGTCCGGGCCATACCACGCGGGGATCTGATGGCCCCACCAGAGCTGGCGCGAGATGCACCAGGGCTGGATGTTGCGCATCCACTCGTAATAGGTCTTCGTCCAGTTCTCCGGCACGAAGCGGGTCTTGCCCTGCTCCACCGCCTCGATGGCGGGCTTGGCAAGGGTCGCGGCATCGGCATACCACTGCTCGGTGAGCCACGGCTCGATGGGCACGCCGCCGCGGTCGCCGAAAGGCACCATGTGGGTGTGATCCTCGATCTTCTCGAGCAGGCCCAGGGCGTCGAGATCAGCGACGATCTTCTCGCGCGCTTCAAAACGGTCGAGGCCGCGATAGGCCTCGGGCGCGTTTTCGTTGATGCGCGCTTCCTGATCGAGAACGTTGATCATCTCCAGATCGTGGCGACGGCCGACCTCGAAGTCGTTGAAATCGTGCGCCGGGGTGATCTTCACCGCGCCGGTGCCCTGTTCGGGGTCGGCATATTCGTCGGCAACGATGACGATGCGGCGGCCGACCAGCGGCAGGATGGCATGCTTGCCGATCAGATCGGCGTAACGCTCGTCCTCGGGATGCACGGCGACGGCGGTATCGCCCAGCATGGTCTCCGGGCGCGTGGTGGCGACGATGATGTAGCGGCCTTCCTCGCCTTCGATGGGGTAGCGGAAGTGCCAGAGATGGCCTTTCACCTCCTGCTGCTGCACCTCCAGGTCGGAGATCGCGGTCAGCAGCTTGGGGTCCCAGTTGACCAGGCGCTTGTCCTTGTAGATCAGGCCCTGCTCATAGAGGTCGACGAAGACCTTGAGCACGGCCTCGCTCAGGCCTTCGTCCATGGTGAAGCGCTCGCGCGACCAGTCCGCCGAGGCGCCCAGGCGGCGCAGCTGGCGCGAGATCAGCCCGCCGGATTCGCCCTTCCAGGTCCAGACGCGGTCGATGAACGCCTCACGGCCGATGTCGCGCCGCTTCGTGCCCTCGGCCTCCAGCATGCGCTCCACGACCATTTGCGTCGCAATGCCCGCGTGATCCATGCCCGGCTGCCACAGGGCGTCCCTGCCCCGCATGCGCTCGTGGCGGATCAGGATGTCCTGCAGCGTGTTGTTGAGCGCGTGGCCCATGTGCAGGCTGCCCGTGACGTTGGGCGGCGGAATGACGATCGTATAGGGCTGCGCGTTGTCGCGGCTGCCGATCTTGAACGATCCGCCGTCTTCCCACTGCTCGTAGAGCTTCTGCTCGATGGCCTGGGGGTCGTAGGTCTTTTCCAGCATGTCACTTCCCGAAAGCGCCGACGCCGCGAAAGTTCCCCTCCGCGGCGCCGGGTTTATAGCCGATTGGGCCGGTTTGTCAGGCCCCGTCGTCGCCGCCCAGGCGCCGAGACAGGTAACGTACCTCGCGCTCCACGACGCGTTCGACGATCGTGGGCAGATGTTCGTCGAGCCACTCGCGCAGCATGGGGCGCAGCAGCTCCATCACCAGTTCCTCGACCGGGCGCCCCTGGGGTACCCCGGCGAGAGGATCGCGCTCTGAAGCGCGCGCCAGGTTGCACAGCGCCGCCGCGGACGACGACATGGCCGCATCGGATACCAGGCGATCGTTGCTTGATGCCGTCATGGTGCTCTCCTGGCTCACAGGTCGTTCGCGGGGCTCGGGTGCATCCACCTCGGATGCGGCCGCAGCCGCCAGCGCATCGGTCAGTTCCAGCGGTTCGGACATGTCGTCGGCAACCGGCGCAACCTCGTCGTCGGCCGCCCAGATCTCACCGCCGATGTCCTCCTCGACCGGCCCTTCCGGGCCTTCGTCGTCTTCCGCATCGACAGACACCGCGTGCGTCTCGGTCACATCGGAGGCGGTTTCTTCCACCGCGTCGGTCAGTTCGAGAACGTCATCCTCGGCATCTGCATCGGCAGACTGCTGATCCGCAACGGGAGAGGTCGCCTTGCGGTCGTCCTCGTCGATGATCCGCCGGATCGAGGCGAGGATATCCTCCATCGAGGGTTCCTGGCCGTTGTTTGGGTCCGTCATGGCCCTTCCGCTGATGTTGCAGCGACAAGGGTACGTGCCCGCAGCCCTTGCGGCAACGCCCTCACTCCGTGCCTTCGAACAGGCCGCCGAAGCCCCAGTCGTCCCGCGCCTCGCGGTAGTGCAGCGAAACGTCGTAGTAGGTGACGGGCAGCATCAGGGACGGCGCGGTGAGCTCGCCAAGGGTGCTCTTGAGAGAGTAGCTCGCAACGACCGTGTCGCGCTCGGCGACAGCCAGATCGATCTGGCTCTGGAACAGCGACTGCTCGGCATCGAGCACGTCGAGCACGGTGCGCTCGCCGACATCGGCCTCGCGCTGCGTGCCGTCCAGCGCCACTTCGTTGGCGGTGACGGCTTCCTGGAGCGCCACGATCTGAGCCTGGGAGGTCGCCAGCTGCTGCCATGCGCTGACCAGATTGGACTGCACCGCACGCCGGGCCTCATCGACCTCGATGCGGCGCTGCGCGGCCGTCTGCTTGGCTTCGCGCACCAGGGATTCGGCCTGCCCGGCCTGATAGATCGGAATGGTCACCGTGGCCACCACCTCAGCGACATCCTGGCGCGAGATGTTGATGCTGGGGTCGTAGGCCTGCCTGTAGGACGCGCGCAGGGAGATGGTGGGCAGCAGATCGGCAAAGCGCACATCGACGCTGTCCTGTGCGGCGGCTTCGCTGGCCAGTGCCGCAAGAATGGTCGGGTTCTGCGCCTGCGCCGTCTCGGCCGCTGCACCGATGTCGTTGGGCAGGCCGATCAGCGGCCCCGGAGTCGACAGCGACGTCGGTACGACACCGATCACCTGCTCGAAATCGGCCTGGGCGGAGATCAGGTCGCCTTCGGCCTGGATCCGGCTGGATTGGGCGTCGGCGTAGCTCGCCTTGGCCTGGGAAACGTCGGTGCGGGTCACCTCGCCGACGCGAAACCGATCTTCGGTCGCCTGGAGCTGGCGGGCCAGCCGCTCCTCGTTGTTCTTGGCAAGATCGACCAGACGATAGGCCAGCACCACGTTCATGTAGGTCGTGACGGTGTCGAGCAGCACCTGCTGTTCGGTCGCGATCAGGTTCGCCCGCTGCGCCTCGATGACATTGTCGGCCTGCGATACGGCGGCTTCGGTGCCGCCACCACGATAGAGCGGCTGGTTGAGGCTGATGCCGACGTTGCCGGGCTGCTGTGTCTCCCAGTCCGTGATGCTGCTGTCGGTGCGCTCGATACCGTAATCGCCATCGGCCTGAATGGTCGGACGATAGCCGCCCAGAGCCTGGGCGATCTGTTCGTCGACGGCGCGCAGCTCGGCGCGTGCGGCAAGCAGGGTCGGATTGTTGGTGTAGGCCAGCACCATCGCCTCTTCCAGCGTCTGGGCGCTGGCCGGAACAGCAAACGCAAGAACCGCAGCCAGGGCGGCAACACCAGTAAAGTAGCGGCGAATCATGGTCACTCCGTTCAGAACTGGAATTCCGGCGCGCGCTCGAAAGCCTTCAGCGACGGCACCTGGGCATCGAAGAGAACACGGCTTCCGACCGCACCGCCGCTGCGGCGCATCAGCACGGCCTTGCCCACCCCATGATCGTCGACAACAGCGATCAGGCGGCCACCTTCGGCCAGCTGGTCGATGATGACCTGGGGCACTTCGGCACACCGCCCCTCGATCAGGATCACGTCATAGGGCGCCTGTCGGGCATAACCCTCCGCCAGATCGCCCTCGACCACAGCGGCATTGTCGACACCCAGGGAGGAAAGCACGGCATCGCTGTCGGCCACGAAACCGGCGTCGCTTTCCACACCCACCACCGTCTCTGCAAGGCGCGCAAGCAGCGCCACGGCATATCCGCGGGTGCAGCCGATCGCCAGCGCCGTGTCGCCGGGCTGGATTTCGGCCGCCTGAAGCAGGCGTGCCATCACCATCGGCTCCATCATGAAACGGTCCTGGCTGATGCGCAGGTCGTCATCGACATAGGCAATGGACTTGAGATGGGCGGGCAGGAACGCTTCGCGCGGTACCGCACGCAGGGCCTCGATCACCGCGGCGTCGGTCACGCGAACGGTGCGAATCTGGCATTCCACCATGTTCTGGCGTGCCTGCTCGAAATCGAACATGGTCTGGTCCCGTCAGCTTGAATCCGAGTGCGTATATAGGCGCAAGGGACTGCGCCGCACAACCGGCTGACCGGCAAGATAGCTTCCCGGAGAGATATTTCCTGTCCCGCCGTGTCCAATTCGCCGCAATCGGCGCCCTCCGAGACGATCTCGGCCTTCCGCTGTTGCACGGCGATGCGGCAATCCGTTTACAGGAGAGGGTCTTTCAGTCTAACAAGCACGCGCTCGGGAAACGGTGGCCTCGTGGCAGAGTGGTGATGCAGCGGACTGCAAATCCGCGTACATCGGTTCGATTCCGGTCGAGGCCTCCATTCCCCTGCATCCCTTTCCCTCCTCGCGTCTAGCCGTTGCCTTCGGGGCAGCGAACCGCTAAGCGGTGCCGCCATGCTGATCCTGGGCATTCATCCCGGCTACCACGATTCCTCGGCCTGTCTGTTCGACGAGGGCCGCCTGGTAGCCGCCGTGTCGCGCGAACGGCTGACGCGTCGCAAGGGCGACGGACGCGGCGACGTGCCCCAGGACTGTGTCGACGAGGTGCTGGCAATCGCCGGCGCAGACCGCCGCGATGTCGACATCGTCGCCTCCACCCGTTCGGCCCTGCCCCAGAGCTGCTACCGCCATTTCAGCGGCCGGCGCGCCATCGAAGGCTTCGTGCGCGAGGCTCTGGGCCGCGAGAAGCTGCGTTTCATGGCCCTGGAGATGCGCCGGGCCGGGACCACCGATCCCGCCACGATCTTCGATTCCGGGCGCTTCCTGAAGGCTTATGGCTTCCGGGCCGATGCCGGAGTGAGTTTCGTCAACCATCACCTGGCCCATGCCCTGCCGACCCTGTTCTTCACCGACTGGGACGACGCCCTGCTCTATACGGCCGACGGCGGCGGCGACAACGTGCAGTACTCCATGCGCCGCTTCCGCGACGGAGGCCTCCACGCCCTCTACGGCGATGACGACGAGCTGCTGGCCGACAACCGCATCGACAGCCTGGGCATGGCCTATGGCTACTGCACCCAGGCGCTGGGCTGGCGCATGAACCGCCACGAAGGCAAGCTGACCGGGCTGGCCGCCCTGGGCCAACCGAGCCTCTACGAGGAGATGGCCTCCCGCTTCATGGTGACCCCGACCGGCGAGATCCTTTCGGACTTCGAAGGCTGGGGCGCGATGAAGCTGTTCTTCGAGGGGCTTGCCGCCCGCTCCAGCCGCGAGGACCTGGCCGCCTCGGTGCAGGAACTGCTGGAGCGCACCATCCTGACTTCGGTCCGGCACATGCTGGAGCGCGCGCCCGCCCGCAACCTGGGCCTGGCCGGCGGCGTCTTCGCCAATGTCCGCCTCAACCGTCTGCTGGCCGAGGAGACCGGGGTCGATGAGGTCTTCGTCTTTCCTGCCATGGGCGACGACGGCCTCAGCGTCGGCGCCGCGCTCAACGCCTTGCTGGAGCGCGACGGCATGGCGGCCTGGCTCGATGCCCGTTACCGCCTGGGCGATCTCTATCTGGGCCGCGACCATACCGGCCGTGTCGACGACGTGCTGGGCACGGCACAGGGACTGCGCCGAATCGAGGGCGATCCGGCGGCAAACGCGGTGGCCCGGATCGCGGGCGGCAAGGCGGGCGCGATCTACAGCCAGCGCATGGAATTCGGCCCCCGGGCGCTGGGCGCACGCACCATCCTCGGCAGCCCGGCCGACCACCGCATCAACGACGATCTCAACCGCCGCCTGGAACGCAGCGAGTTCATGCCCTTCGCGCCCGTCATCAGGGAGTCGCGGGCGCGCGACGTGTTCGAGATCACCGACACCAACGCCTATGCCTGCCGCTTCATGACCATCACCTGCGCGGTGAAACCCGAGTGGCGCGAGCGCATCCCCGCGGTGGTGCATGTCGACGGCACGGCGCGGCCCCAGATCATCCGGCGCGAGCAGAATCCGCTCTATCACGACATTCTGGAAGGTTTCGAGCGCCAGACCGGCCTGCCCGTGCTCATCAACACCTCGTTCAATGTCCACGAGGAGCCGATCGTCGACACGCCCGAGCAGTGCCGCCGGGCGCTGAGCGACGACCGGATCGACTTTGTCGTCACCGACGGCGGACTTTACGAACGCGCCTGACACCTCTTCCGTTGACGGCTTGCCAGCGTTTGCTATAAGCCGCGCCGACCGTTTGTTCCGCGGTAGCTCAGTTGGTAGAGCGGGTGGCTGTTAACCACTAGGTCGTAGGTTCGAGTCCTACCCGCGGAGCCAGATTACGAAGGCCGGATCCTCAGCGATCCGGCCTTCGTTGTTTCCGGCCCGCCCTACCGTGCAATTGTCGCCCGGCCACGCCCGGTGTAGGAACGGCTGGAACAGTTCGGCAGACCGTCATGCTTCAGCCCCAGCCCGTCGCCGGTGGCCTCAACGGCCGCACCCACTGGGCGACCCAGATCTTCACCGTGGCCAACCCCGATCACGCCGCGATCAGGGCCGGCCTGGTGGAGCACTGCTATGCCCTGGAGCAGAGCGGCGATCAGGCCAGCACCGTGGCGCCCGGCGCCAAGGGCAACATGTTCGAGAGCCGCTTCAACTTTCTCCAGCATCCGCGCGAGGAAGTCCGCCGCCTGCGCGACTTCTGCCTCGCCTCGATCCACAAGGTCGGCGCCACCATGAATGCCGGCCTTTGGGAGCCCGAGGCGAAGGTCCAGGTGCAGGCCGTGGAGTCCTGGTGCCACATCACGCGCAGCGGCGGCTATCACGACAGCCACGCCCATCCGATGTGCTCATGGTGCGGCATCTACTATGTCGATCCGGGCGAGGCGAACGCCGCCAGCCGCAACGGCGTCAACCGCTTCTACGAGCCGCGCGGCAACGTCAACGCCTACAGCGACTACGCCACCCGCTACCTGAACGCCGAGGGTTCCATCGACGTCGCCGCGATCGAGGGCAATCTGGTGATCTTTCCTTCGTTCCTGCGCCACGCCGCCCTGCCCTATACCGGCGAGCGCGACCGGATCGTGATCGCCTTCAACACCCGCACCATCAGGGCCGAATGACATGAGCGAGAACCACCGTCACAACGCGCCGGAGTCCGACATCGCCCTTCGGGTGAAGGCGATGGAGCAGCTGCTCACCGAAAAGGGCATCGTCGATCCCGCCGCCATCGATCTGGTCGTCGACTACTACGAGACGCGTGTCGGGCCGCGCAACGGCGCCCGCGTGGTTGCACGCGCCTGGAGCGATCCGGCCTATCACGAGCGCCTGATGCAGGACGCCACGGCCGCCATCGCCGAACTCGGTTTCTCCGGGCTGCAGGGCGAGGACATGGTGGTGCTGGAGAACACGCCGGAAGTCCACAACGTGGTCGTCTGCACCCTGTGCTCCTGCTACCCGTGGCCGGTGCTGGGCCTGCCGCCGACCTGGTACAAGAGCCCGCCCTACCGCGCCCGCATCGTGCGCGAGCCGCGCAAGGTGCTGGCCGAATTCGGCATGGATGTGGGCGATGACGTGGAAGTCCGCGTCTGGGATTCCAGCGCCGAGCTGCGCTACATGGTCCTGCCCATGCGCCCCGAGGGCACCGATGGCCTGAGCGAGGATGAGCTTGCCGCCCGCGTCACGCGCGACGGCATGATCGGCGTGGCCCCGGTCTAGGAGGACACCATGGACGGCATTCACGATCTGGGCGGCATGCACGGCTTCGGCCCCGTGGTACGCGAGGAGGACGAACCCGTCTTCCATCACCCCTGGGAGAAGCGTGCCTTCGGCCTGGAGTTCTTCACCGGCTCGCGCATCGGCGTGACGGGCGACGAGGGCCGCCACGCCATCGAGCGCCTGGCGCCTGCCACCTACCTCACCGCCAGCTACTACGAGAAGTGGATGCTGGCCCTGCAGCTTCTGCTGGAGGAACACGGCGTGCTGACAGCTGAGCAGATCGAGCAGCGCATGGCCGAGCTGGCGGAGAACGCGCATGGGTGAACTCACCGCACAGAAGATGGCCGAGATCATCGAGCGCGGCAGCACCAAGCGCCGACCCGATGCCGCCACGCCGCCGCGCTTTGCCGTCGGCGACAAGGTGCGCACCCGCAACGATCACCCGCCCCATCACACCCGCCTGCCCCGTTACGCCATGGGCCGCACCGGCGAGATCGTGATGATCCACGGCACCTTCCTGCTGCCAGACAGCAACTCGCGCCACCTGGGCGAAAAGCCGCAGCATTGCTATGGCGTGCGTTTCACCGGCAAGGAACTCTGGGGCGCCGAAGGCCACCCGGCGGACCGCGTGGTGCTGGACCTCTTCGACGACTACCTGGAGCCGGCATGAGCGCAGCGGCCCATCCCGACCTGCCAGAGGGCACGCCCTCGTTTCACGAGCCCTGGCAGGCGCGCATCTTCGCCCTGGTCACCCGGCTGTGCGAGGACGGGCGCTACGACTGGGACCGCTTCAAGGTTCTGCTGATCGACGAGATCGAGCGCAACGGCGCGCCCGACGGCGCCGACTACTATGAGCGCTGGCTCGCCGCCGCCGAACGGCTGATCACCGATATGGGCCTCCTCAGCCGCGACGAACTTGCCGCACGCAAGTCCCACCTCGCCGATCACCCGCCCCATCCCACCCACGCGGCGCCCGGCCCCATAGCCGTCGATCCGCCACGCCGGACGTGAGTTCAAGCAGGACCCTCCCGGCCGAGGAGGCCCTCGGAGAGCTGGTCGAGGCGGAGCGCCGCGGAGAGGCCGAAGCTGCCGCCAGCCTGCGCCAGGCCCTGCTGCGCGACCGCAACGATGTCGGCGGCCATCGCCGTATCGCCGTCGCCCTGATGCAGGGAGGCCTGATCCGCCAGGCGATCACCGCGCAGGTCGAATGCGTCAACGCCGGCATGCGGCAGGACCGACGTCTCGCCGACGACGAGAACCTGCTGGTCGCCATGATGCTGATGCTGGGCGATGCGCGCAGCGCCGTCGCCTTCGGCCGCCGGATCACCCAGCACTGGCCGGACTACACCGCAGGCTGGGAAAACTATGCCTACGCCCTGACGCAGGTCGGCGAGGTCGCCGAGGCGGCGAAGGCCTATCGCCGCGTTCTGGAACTCCATCCCGACAAGCTCAACGCCATCGACGGCCTTGCGCGCTGCCTTGCCGGAACCGATCACCACGAGGAAGCGATCACCCTGGGCCGGCGCTCGCTGGAGGCCAAGGCCGCCGCGGCGCAATCCCTCCCCCGGGTCTGGAGCATGCCGGATACACCGCCGGTCTTTGACGGCTCCCGGCCGGAGCGCAATGTCATCGCCTACAGCCTTTGGGGCGCCAGTCCGCGTTATCTGGTGACCGCCGAACGCAATGCGCAGATCGCGCGCGACATCTATCCCGGCTGGACCTGCCGCTTCTATCACGACGATACGGTGCCGCCCGATTGCCTGGAGCGGCTGCGCGCCACGGGTGCCCATTGTCACGCCATGCCGCGCCATATCGCCATGGAGGGCCTCATGTGGCGCTTCCATGTCGCCGGTGATCCCGATGTCGACCGTTACCTCGTGCGCGATGCCGATTCCCTGCTCACCGTGCAGGAGCGTGTTGCCGTCGACGACTGGCTGGATTCGGGCAAGCGGTTTCACCTGATGCGCGACTGGTACAGCCATACCGACCTCATCCTCGCCGGTCTCTGGGGCGGTACCGGCGGCATCCTCGCCGGCATCGCGCAGCGCATCGAGGCCTACACCGGCAAGAGCGACCGCATCGACCGCAAGCTCGATCAGCGTTTTCTGGCCGACGTCGTCTGGCCCTCGATCCATGAGGACTGCCTCACCCACGACACCTACTTCGGCTGTTTCGGCGCGCGTCCCTTCCCCATCTGGGGACGCCTGCCGCCGGGCCATCATGTCGGGCAGAACGCGGCCGTGCACGGACGCTCCGGCACATGAGCGGCAGTCTTGAAGCAGCCCTTGCCGCCGCCAGACGCCGCGACGAGAAGGCATTCCTGGCGGCGGGCAAGTCCTTTGCCGAAGCTGAAGGCGACGCGCCGAAGGCCTGGCGGCGCCTGGCCGTGGCGCTGAATGCGGCGGGCCAGCCCGTCTGGGCGGCCCGGGCCCAGCAGGAGTGCATCCGCGACAGCCGCGGCAGGCCGAGTTTCCGCCCCGACGACGAGGCGTTCCTCGGCGATCTGTTGCT
>CALLQH010000262.1 GCA_938014945.1 uncultured bacterium
GTTGTAGGTCTCGTTGTCGAACAGGATCGCGCCCAGCAGCGCCTGCTCGGCCTCCTCGTTGTGGGGCATCGTGCGGTAGGAGGGCGATTCCTCCCCGGCGCTGAACTGGGCTAGATCGGCATGAACCATGGTGACTGCGGCCTGGAATCGTCGGTCAAGGATACACGTTTGGAGAGCCGGGGTTTATGCCAGCCCGGGCAGATCGGAAAAGCAGGAAGTTTCGCCCTTGGGACGGGGGATTGGGGACAGGTCGCTTGCGCCGCCAAACACGGCAGGACTGGCCCGCGATCGCTTGGCCTCATCTGACGCCGTCCCTGTAGATAACTCGTGGGACAAAGAGCGGCCCCGCGTGATCCCCGTGCGCCCACCCGTGATCCCGCTTTCGTGTTGACGCCTGCCGGGCAGGCGGGCCTCATCGCCACCGTTCCAGCAGCAGGGATTCGTCATGGCGCCGCAGATCAGGAAGATCGTCACCCATATCGAGGAGACGCGCATCGAGGGCGGCAAGGTTGCCGAACCGCCCCAGAAGATGATCGGCGTCGCCGCCGTCATCACCAATCCCTGGGCGGGCAAGGGTTTCGTCGAGGACCTGCGCACCGACATCTTGGCGCTCGCCCCGCCGCTGGGCGACATCATGGTGCCGATGGTGCTCGATGCCGCCGGCGGCGCGGACGCCATCGAGGCCTTCGGCAAGGCTGCGGTCGTGGGCACCATGGGCGAGATCGAGCATGCCTCGGGTTTCATCCACACCCTGCGCTTCGGCAACAAGTTCCGCGATGCCGTGGGCGGCACCTCCTATCTCTCCTTCACCAACATCCGCGGCGGCGCCGGCTGCTCGATCCAGGTGCCGCTGATGCACAAGCTCGATCCGGGCTTTCGTTCGCATTACCTGACGCTCGCCTTTTCCATCATCGATGCGCCCGCACCCGACGAACTGGTCATCGTGCTGGGTGCCGCGACCACCGGGCGGCCCCACCACCGCATCGGCAACCGCTACTCCGACATGGAGGAGATGAAGACCGAGCAGGGCGCATGACCGTGGCTGGTGAGCGCAGGATCGGCGGCAGCCGTGTCGTCGTGGAGGGCGAGGGCCCGGCCGTGGTCCTGATTCACGGCGTCGGCGCCGATCTCCACATGTGGGATGCGCAGGCCGAGGCCCTTTCCCGCCGCTACACCGTGGTCTGTTACGACACCCTGGGCCATGGCGGCACGCCGATGCCGGAGGGCGAGGTGACCCTTGCGTCCTACGCAAGCCAGCTTGGCGAGATTGCCGATGGTCTGGCGCTCGAACGCTTCGTCGCCGTCGGCTTTTCCATGGGCGTGCCGATCAGCCAGCTCTTCGCGCTCGATCATGCCGATGGTCGCCTTGCCGGTCTGGTGCTGATGAACGGTGTCTATGACCGAACCGAGGAGCAGCTTGCCGCGATCCGCGGGCGGGTCGCCCAGGCCAAGGCGGACGGCAACTTCGCGCTGGCCGACGCCGCCCTCGACCGCTGGCTTTCGCCCGCCTTCCGCGCCGCCCACCCGGAAGTCGAGGCGCGCATCCGCAAGCGCCTGGCCGACAACGATCCCGCCAGTTTCATCACCGCCTACGAGATCTTCGCTGAGGCCGATCCCTGGGTCGTGGGGCGTCTCTCTGCCATCACCTGCCCGACGCTGGTCACGACCGGCGAGGACGACCGTGGCTCCACCCCCGACATGACGCTTGCCATGGCCCGCGCGATTCCCGGCGCGCGCAGCCACATCATGCCCGGCCTGCGCCACATGCCGACCGCCGAGGGGCCGGACGTCGTCAACGCCCTGCTGCTCGACTTCCTCGATGGCCTGCCACGCGCGGGCAAGTCCTGGGCCTGAACAAGCGGCTTTGCTGCCTCTGCGCCCCGTGTGAACATGCCGCCTTCACAGGGGGAGAACGTCATGCGCACGGCAGACAAGGTGCAATCGATCGCCATCGTCGGCAACGGCCTGATGGGCCAGGGCATCGCCCAGGTCTTTGCCCGCAAGGGCAAGGACGTCGCCATCATCGGCCGCAATGCCGAGAGCCTGGGTCGCGCCATGAAGGCGATCGAGGGGAACTTCGCCGCTTTCGTCGATCGCGGGATCACCAGCCGCGGCGATGCCGATGCGGCGCTGGCGCGCATCTCGACCAGCACAGATTACGCTGCCGCTGCGGCTGCCGATCACGCCATCGAGGCCGTGCCCAACATCAAGGAACTCCAGATCGAGGTTTTCGGCCTGCTCGATGAGGCCTGCGCGCCCGAGGTGGTGCTGGGCTCCACCAGCGGCCAGCCGATCAGCCGCATGACCGAGCGCATGAAACACCCCGAGCGGGCTGTCGCCATGCACTTCATCTATCCCGCCCAGCTGATGCCCCTGGTCGAGGTCTGCGGCGGCCCCGACACGGCGCCCGAAGCGGTGGAAATCGCCTGCGAGATCCTGAAGTCGGTCGGCCAGACGCCGGCGCTGATGAACAAGGAGGTTGCCGGTTTCATCGTCAACCGCCTGCAGTTCGCCGTGATTCGTGAGGCCTGGTCGATGTGGGCCAACGGCATCGCCTCGGCCGAGGCCATCGACAACTCGTTCAAGATGACCCTGGGCCGCCGTTACTCCGATACCGGCCCCATCGAATCGGCCGAACTCGGCGGCCTCGATGTCCTGCACGGCTTTGCCGAGTTCCTCTTCCCCGAGATCGAGGACGCCAAGGAGCCGCCCAAGGCGGTGACCGATCTCGTCAAGGCGGGCCACCACGGCTTCAAGACCGGCCGCGGCATCTATGACTGGTCCACCCGCGACGGCAAGGCCCTGCTCGCCAAACGCGCCGACCGCCTTTTTGCCCATCTGGCCGAAGACTGAGCGGGCCAGAACCGCCTTCAGGGCGCCCCGGCTAAAGGGGCGCCCTGCAGCGATGGTTACGCAAACGCACCGGCAGCGTGGACCGGCTTGCCGCCCAGCATGGTCAGCAGCACCTCGGTCTCGCCGATGGCCTCGGGAGCGACCTCGTAGATGTCGCGGTCGAGCACGATCATGTCGGCGAACTTGCCTGCCGTCAGGGAGCCGGTGTCCTTGTCGCGCCAGGCGCCGGCGGCGGCGTTGACGGTGTAACCCTTCACGACATCCTCCACGCCGATGCGCTGCTCGGGCAGGAAGACGGGATGGTCCGGCTTGCCTTCGGGGCGGCGGGTCACCGCCGTCTGCATGATGGGGAAGGGGTTGAGCGTCGAGACGCCCCAGTCGCTGGAGACGGCATAGGGCGCGCCGGCGTCGACGAAGCTCTTCCAGGCGTACATCCACTTGCCCCGCTCCGGGCCGACCATGGGCATGGTGACCTCCACGGAAGGCTCCAGGCGCGCCCACAGCGGCTGCATGTTGCAGACCACGCCCAGTTCGCGGAAACGCGGGATATCGGCGGGATCGACCATCTGGACGTGGGCCAGCTGGTGCAGGGCCGGCCAGGGGCCGTTGGCCCGCCGGGCAGCCTCGATGCAGTCCAGCGCGACGCGGGCGGCGCCGTCGCCGATGACATGGACATGAAGCTGGAAGCGCGCCGCATCGAAGGCAATGAACAGCTTCTCCAGGTGCTCCCGGTCGAACATCAGCTCGGCGTTCTCGCCGGTGTCGCTGTAGGGCTCGATCATCAGGCCGGTGCGGTTCTCCATCACGCCGTCCAGGAAGAACTTCGCCGAGTGCACGGCCGCCATCGGGCGGGAATAGTCCCGCCGCAGCATGGCGATACGCTCCAGGGCGCCTTCCACGGTGTCCTCGGGCACCACAAGGGCGGTGGCGGCAACGCGGATGGTCAGGGCATCGGCATCGGCCAGATCGCGGTAGACGCGCATGTGCCGCTCCTGCACCAGGGCGTCGAGCACGCCCGTGATGCCGTGGCGGTTGCACTGCTTCTGGCCGAAGCGGACACCGGCGGCGTAATGCTCGTCGCCCTGCTTGGGCATGCGCGCATTCATCCACTGGGTGGCGGCCTCGTAGAGCAAGCCGGTGACGCGGCCATTGGCATCGCGCACGAAGTGGCCGTTGGCCGGATCGGCGTTTTCCTTCTCGAGCCCCGACAGTTCGATGGCCCTGGAGTTGACCGCCGCGTTGTGGCCGTCGCTCGCCCAGATCGCCACGGGGCGGTCCGGCACGGCGGCGTCCAGCACCTCGCGCGTGAGGTTCTTCTCGCCGAAGACACCGGCGTTCCAGCCCCAGC
>CALLQH010000263.1 GCA_938014945.1 uncultured bacterium
GCCCGGAGATCCGCGAATACGAGCGGCTTTCGACCACGGTCGCCAATGCCTATGTCCGCCCGAAGATGGCGGGTTATCTCGACGCCCTGGCGCGGGACCTGCGCGGCGCCGGGCTTTCCTGCCCCCTCTTCATGGTGACCTCTGCCGGCGGCATCACGACGCTGGAGGCCGCCATGGCCTTTCCCATCCGCCTCGTGGAATCGGGGCCCTCGGGCGGCGCGGTGCTCGCCGAGATCACCGCCGAGCAGAACGGCGCCCGCGACGTGCTCTCCTACGACATGGGCGGGACGACGGCAAAGATCTGCCTGATCGAGAACTACCGCGCCGCCACCGCGCGCGAGTTCGAGGCCGCCCGCACCGCACGCTTCGCCAAGGGCAGCGGCATTCCCCTGCGCATCCCCGTGGTGGAGATGATCGAGATCGGCGCGGGCGGCGGCTCCATCGCCGCGATCGATGCCCTGCAGCGCGTTGCCGTCGGCCCCGAAAGCGCGGGCGCGGACCCGGGCCCGGCCTGTTACGGGCGCGGCGGCAGCCTGCCCACGGTGACCGACGCCGACCTTGCCCTGGGGCGGCTCGATGCCGAGCGTTTTGCCGAGGGGCGCCTGCGCCTGGATGCCGATGCCACGAGCCGCGCCATCGCTGGCACCATCGCCACGCCGCTGGGCCTCGGCGGGCTCGATGCGCCGCGCGCCATCTGCGAGATCGTCGATGAGGCCATGGCCAATGCCGCCCGCGTCCATGCGGTCGAACACGCCCGCGACCTGCGCACGGCGACCATGATCGCCTTCGGCGGCGCGGGTCCCCTGCACGCCGGGCGCCTGGCCGAGAAGCTGGGCATCGCGCGGATCATCGTGCCCGCCAATCCCGGCGTCGGCTCGGCCGTCGGCTTCCTTTCCATGCCGGTCTCCTACGAGGTGGTGCAGAGCCGCTACATGCTGCTCTCGCGCTTCCGCGCGGGCGAGGTCGCCACGGTGCTTGCCGATCTGACCGCAACCGCCGAAGCGGTGGTCGCCAGCGCCGCCCCCGACCGGCCGCGTTCGGTCCGCCGCGCCGCCCTCATGCGCTACATGGGCCAGGGCCATGAGGTGGAGATCGCCCTGCCCGACGGCCCCGTTACCGCCGCGACGGCTGATGCCCTGCGAGAGGCCTACGCCAGGCGCTACGCCGAACTCTACGGGCGGGCGATGACCGCCGGAGAGATCGAGATCCTGACCTGGACCGTCACCGTGGCGACCCGGCGCGATGCCGTCGCCGCCCTCGGCGCGTTGCCGGAGAAACGGAAGGCCGAAGCGATCGGGCGCCGTCCCGTCTTCGATCCCGGCTCGGGCACGCTGCACGACACGCCGGTCTATCTGCGCGCGGACCTGCTGCCCGGCATGGCCTTCGACGGTCCCGCCCTGATCGTGGAGGCGCAGACCACCACGGTCGTCCCTGCCAGCTTCCATGCGAGTGTCAACGGCGGCGGTCATCTGGTGCTCGAACGCATCGCCACCGAAACGACCAACGCCGGCGAGGCCGACGACATCCGCCTGCAGGTCATGTGGAACCGGCTGCAGGCCGTGGTCGACGAACAGGCGGGCGTGCTCATGCGCACCGCCTTCAGCCCCATCGTGCGCGAATCCGGCGACCTTTCCGTCGGTGCCTTCGACCTGGAGGGTCGCATGCTCGCCCAGGCGGTGACCGGCACGCCGGGTCACGTCAACACCATGGCTGCGGCCTGCGCGAAGTTCTTCGATACCTTCCCGCGCCAGACCATGCGGCCCGGCGACATCTATCTCACCAACGATCCCTGGCTGGGTTCGGGCCACCTCAACGATTTCGTGGTCCTGAAGCCCTGTTTCCTCTCCGACCGGCTGGTCGGCTTCGTTTCCTGCACCAGCCACCTGGTCGACATCGGCGGGCGCTGCCTGGGGCCGGACGGCAGCGACGTCTTCGACGAGGGGCTCTATGTGCCGCCGATCCGGCTGGTTGACGGCGGCGCGGTGGCCGAGCTCTTCATGACGCTGCTGAAGGCCAACTCGCGCTCGCCAGAGGCGGCCGAGGGCGATGTCTATGCCCTGATCGCCTGCTGCGAGACCGGCGAGAAGCGCCTCATCGAGATGATGGCCGATTTCGCCATCGACGACCTTGGCCCGCTCGCCGAGCGTATCCTGGCGACCTGCGAGCGGGCGACGCGCGCGCGCATCGCCGCCCTGCCCGACGGCGCCTACGACTTCGCCATGACGGTGGACGGCTATGACGAACCCATCACCATCGCGGCCCGCCTGACCATCTCAGGCGAGGACCTGCTGCTCGACTTCCACGAGTCGGCACCTCCCTCGCCCTATGGCATCAACGTGCCGCTGAACTATGCCGAGGCCTACACGGTGTTCGGCATCAAGTGCGTCATCGCGCCCGACATCCCCAACAACCATGGCTCCCTGCTGCCCATGCGCGTCACGGCGACACCGGGCACCATCCTCAACGCGGCCAAGCCCGCGCCGGTCTGCTCGCGCCACATCCTGGGCCAGCTGCTGCCCGACGTCGCCCTGGGCTGTCTCGCCCAGGTCGCGCCCGACGCCGTGCCGGCCGAGGGTGCGGCCACCCTCTGGGACCTGCCGATGAAGGGCGTGGTCGAGGCGACGGGCGAGCCCTTTGCCGCCGAACTGGTGTTCAACGGCGGTACCGGCGCGCGCCCTGCCAAGGATGGGCTTTCGGCGACCGCCTTCCCCAGCGGCGTCATGGGCAGCCTGGTCGAGATCACCGAAAGCACGACGCCGATCCTGGTCACGCGCCGCGAACTGCGCCCGGACTCGGGCGGTGAAGGACGCCGGCGCGGCGGCCTGGGCCAGATCATCGAGATCGAGGCCCTGCCCGGCACGCCGCTGGTGATCTACGGCACGGTCGACCGGGTGCGCTTTCCGGCGCGCGGCCGCTCCGGCGGCGGCGAAGGCGCCTGCGGGCGCTTCGAACACAGCGCGGGCACGCCTTTCTTCGGCAAGGGTTCCTGCACGCTCAAGCCCGGCGAACGGCTGACCGTCTTCACGCCCGGCGGCGGCGGCCAGGGTCCGCTCGCCGCGCGCGATCCCGCGGCCATCGCAGAGGACCTGCGCAACGGCCTTGTTTCGACCCAGCCGGGAGACAAATGATGGCAGACGGCAGCCACGGCATCACGGCCTCCCGCGGACGCGCCCGCATCGGCGTCATCGTGCCCTTCTCCAACACGAACCTCGAACCCGACATGGCGCTGCTGCGCCCGGACGGCGTCTCCATCCACATCGCGCGGGCGGGAGGCTACGACCTCGACGAGATTCCGGATTCCGAACAGATGCGGAAGTTCGCCGCCGCCGGTCTCGACGACGTGCTGGATTCGCTCTGCGCCGCCCGGCCTGACGTCATCCTCTACGGCTGCACCTCGGCGACGCTTTCCATGGGGCCGGACTACGACCGGGAATTCTGCGCCCGCATCGAGGCGCGCGCAGGCGTGCCCGCCGTGACGGCAGCGGGCGCCCTGATCGAGGCGCTCGATCGTCTGGAGGCAAACACCATCGGCTTCTGCTCGCCCTACACGCAGGAGCTCAACCGCGAAGCCGCGGCGTTCCTGGGCGCCTGCGGCCGCCAGGTCATCGCCAACGCCTATGTCGGCAGCGATCTCGGCAACTACGGCCAGAGCGGCCTGATGCCCGCTGACGTGCTGGCCCTGGGTCGGCGCGCCGCCCACCCGCGCGCGCAGGCCATCGTCATGTCCTGCACCGATATGCGCGCCGTGGAGGTGATCGAAGAGCTGGAAGCAGAGACCGGTATCCCTGTCGTCACCAGCAATCAGGCAATGATGTTCGCGGCGATCGCCCGGCTGGGGCTGGACGCGGGCGTGCCCGGACGGCTGGGCGAGGTGCGCTAGGCCGCCTCGGCGGGCGTCTTCGCCTCGATGGCGAGCGCATGGATGTCGGTGGCGAGTTCGTCCTTCAGCGCGCCATAGACCAGGCGCTGGCGGGCGACACGGTTAAGCCCCTCGAACTTCGCCGAGACCACTTTCACCGTGAAATGACTCTCGCCCTCTGGCCGCGCGCCGGCATGGCCGGCGTGTTTGTGGCTGTCGTCGATGATGTCGAGATGTTCGGGCGCCAGGGCGGCGGTCAGCTTCTCGCGGATGGCGGCAGCAACACGCATGGCGGTTTCTCCACTGGGACGTATGGCGACATATGCCCGCACCCGCGTTCTTGCAAGGGCGCGGGGGCCTTCCCATACTTGTCGGATGGCAAACGTTCGTTCATCTCGCGCCTTCAACCGGCGCGCCGCAGAGCCGGAGACGCATGTCTGCGCCTGGCCGGGCTGCGAGGCCGAAGGGGTGCATCGCGCGCCCCTCTCGCGCCAGCAGCTGCGCGAGTACCAGTATTTCTGCCTGGAGCACATCCGCGACTTCAACCGCTCCTGGAACTTTTTCGAGGGCTGGCAGCAGGACGAGATCGAATCCTACCAGCATGCCGATCTTTCCTGGCACCGTCCGACCTGGAAGATGGGCGACCGGGAAGTGAAGAGCCAGGCGTTCCACAACGCCTTCTTCAACGAGCGCCTCAAGGATCACTTCGGCTTCACCGACGACGACGAGGACATCAAGCGCGGCGGGGCCAAGCGCAAGCCGGGCCGCGTCGATGACACGGAAGCCGCCGAACGGCGCCGCGCCTACGGCGTGCTGGGCCTCAAGCCCGACGCCGGGCAAGCCGAGATCAAGAGTCGCTTCAAGGCCGAGGTGAAGCTCTGCCACCCCGACATCAACGGCGGCGACAAGGAGGCCGAGGAGCGCCTGCGCGACGTCATCTGGGCCTATCGCCACCTGACGGGGCGCGACAAGGGTTGAACCCCCTCCCGGCGAGCGTATCGCAACAATTTCATAATCCCGGACGGGTTGTAACCGGGCCTTGCGCCGTGCCAATCTACGCCCGCGTTCGCGCCGATCCCCGGTTTCCGGAGCGGTCGGCAGACGGGCGTTTCCCTGCGGTTCGATCCCAGCATCGGGCCGTCCCCCTATACGATCGAGTGACGGCCCAGAGATGGTGAAGGATACCAGCGAAATTGCCCTGTTGCCCGAGGGCAACCCGGATCAGAAGGTGAAGGCCCGCGAGGTCTTCGGCATCGACTCCGACATGGAGGTGCCGGCGTTCGCCAAGCGCACGGAGCACGTCCCGCCGGTCGATGACTCCTATATCTTCGATCATCAGACGACGATCGCGATCCTGGCGGGCTTTGCCCACAACAGGCGCGTGATGATCCAGGGCTACCACGGCACCGGCAAGTCGACCCACATCGAGCAGGTTGCCGCCCGCCTCAACTGGCCCTGCGTGCGCGTCAACCTGGACAGCCATATCAGCCGTATCGACCTGATCGGCAAGGACGCCATCGTCCTGCGCGACGGCAAGCAGATCACCGAGTACCGCGAGGGCATCCTGCCCTGGGCCGTGCAGCATCCCGTGGCGCTGGTCTTCGACGAGTACGACGCGGGCCGCCCGGACGTCATGTTCGTCATCCAGCGCGTGCTGGAAGTGGCCGGCAAGATGACCCTGCTCGACCAGAACAAGGTGATCCACCCGCACCCCTATTTCCGCCTCTTCTCGACTGCCAACACGGTCGGCCTGGGCGACACCACCGGCCTCTATCACGGTACCCAGCAGATCAACCAGGGCCAGATGGACCGTTGGTCCATCGTCTCCACGCTGAACTATCTGGAGCACGAGGAAGAGGAAAAGATCATCCTCGCCAAGAATCCTTCCTACAGCGACAAGAAGGGCAAGGAGACGATCAAGGCGATGGTCGCCGTGGCCGACCTGACGCGCAGTGCCTTCATGGCCGGCGACGTCTCGACCGTGATGTCGCCGCGTACCGTCATCACCTGGGCCGAGAACGCCGAGATTTTCGGTGACCTGGGCTTTGCCTTCCGCGTCACCTTCCTCAACAAGTGCGACGAGACGGAACGCCCGCAGATCGCGGAGTTCTATCAGCGGTGCTTCGGCAAGGAGCTGCCCGAGTCCGTCGTCGCCAAGGTGGCGCGCTGATCGGGAGCCTGGGATGAGCCGCGACGACAACATCGTCGAGCCATTCAAGCGTGCCATCACCGGCACGATGCGGGCGCTTGCCCGCGATCCCGAGCTGGAAGTGACCTTCGGCGTGCAGGAGCCGGGCGCCTCGGGCCACAGCGCCCATGTCACCCAGCCGCCGCGCGATCTCGACGCCCATGCCGTGGCCATGACGCGCGGCGAGGCCGATGCACTGGCCCTGAAACTGCGCCACCACAACCCCAAGACCCACGCCCGCCGCATGCCTGCGGGCGAGATCGGCCGGGCGATCTACGAAGCCGTCGAACAGGCGCGCTGCGAGAGCCTGGGCGCGCGGCGCATGAAGGGGCTGGCGGAAAATCTCTCCGTCGTCCTCGAGGAGCGCTGCCGGGCCAAGGGCCTGCACCGCATCGCCAGCCAGGAGGAGGCTCCTCTCGCCGACATCCTGGGCCTGCTGGTGCGCGAGAAGCTGACTGGCGAGGCGCCGCCTCCCTCGGCCGCCAAGGCCGTCGAGATGTCGCGCAAGTGGCTCGACCACAAGATCGGCGAGGACCTTGCCGAACTGGCCGAGAACATCACCAACCAGGATGCCTTCTCCAAGGTCATGCGCACGATGATCTCGCACCTGGATCTGGGTGACGAGGAAACCGACCAGACCAACGAGCAGTCCGATCCCGATGCTGCCGACGACCAGAGCGATCCCGATCAGGCCGAAGGCGAGGCCGAGGGCGAGTCGGGCGAGAGCGGCAGCGACGACCAGAGCGAGGCCGACAGCTTCGACGAGCAGGCCGCCGACGACGATTCCATGGCCGCCGATTCGGAGGAATCCGACGACGACCAGATGATGCCCTCGGGCAGCGACGACACCGATCCCTCCGGCCGCATGCGCCGTCCGGAGAACATGTTCGGCAACCGCCGCGACTCCCAGTACCGCCCCTATACGCAGGAGTTCGACGAGATCGTCGACGCCGCGGACCTGTGCGATCCCGAGGAGCTGTCGCGCCTGCGCACCCAGCTCGACCAGCAGATCGTCCATCTCAAGGGCGTCACCGGCAAGCTCGCCAACCGCCTGCAGCGCAAGCTGATGGCGCAGCAGAACCGCGCCTGGGAGTTCGACCTGGAGGAGGGCATGCTCGATACCGCCCGCCTCTCGCGCGTCGTCACCGATCCCATGCAGCCGCTGTCGTTCAAGATCGAGCACGAGACCAACTTCCGCGACACGGTCGTCACCCTGCTGATCGACAACTCCGGCTCGATGCGCGGCCGGCCCATCGGCATCGCCGCCATGAGCGCCGACATCCTGGCCCAGACCCTGGAGCGCTGCGCCGTGAAGACCGAGATCCTGGGCTTCACCACACGCACCTGGAAGGGCGGGCGCAGCCGCGAGAAGTGGCTGGCCGACGGCAAGGTCAACAGCCCCGGCCGCCTCAACGACCTGCGCCACATCATCTACAAGGGTGCGGACGCCCCCTGGCGGCGGGCGCGCAAGAACCTTGGCCTGATGCTGCGCGAGGGCCTGCTGAAGGAAAACATCGACGGCGAGGCCCTGCTCTGGGCCCACGAGCGCCTTGTGGTGCGGCCCGAGCAGCGGCGCATCCTGATGGTCATCTCCGACGGCGCGCCGGTCGACGACTCGACCCTTTCGGTCAACTCCGGGAACTATCTGGAGCGCCACCTGCGCGACGTCATCACCTGGATCGAGACCTTCTCGCCGGTCGAGCTGATCGCCATCGGTATCGGCCATGACGTGACGCGCTACTACAAGCGCGCGATCACCCTGGTCGACGTCGAGCAGCTGGGCGGCGCGGTGCTCAACGAGCTTGCCGCCCTGTTCGACGAGGAGCCGCGCGGCGGCCGCGGCAAGGGCCGGGCGGCCTAGAAGCAACGGCACGGCAGCCGGTTTCCCCGGCCGCTGCGGCAACAGACATGGCACGCAAGAAGCAACCACCCGCGCGCACCTGGCGCCAGCGTCTGCGACGCTGGGCCTTGCTGATGCTTGTCGCCGTGCTGGTCGCGCCCGCCGCCGTGATCCTGCTCTACCGCGTCGTGCCACCGCCCTTCACGCCGCTGATGATCATCCGCTACGGCCAGGGCGAGGCGATCGACAAGGAATGGCGCGGCCTGGATGAGATCGCGCCCGCCCTGCCCCGCTCGGTGATCGCGGCGGAGGACAATCTCTTCTGCAGCCACATGGGCTTCGACCGCGATGCCCTGAAGGCCCAGATCGAGGCCGCGCAGGCGGGTGAAACACCGCGCGGCGCCAGCACCATCTCCATGCAGCTCGCCAAGAACCTGTTCCTGTGGCCCGACCGCAGCATGCTGCGCAAGGCGCTGGAATTCTGGCTCACGCCCTATGTCGAGGCCCTGCTGCCCAAGCGGCGCATCCTGGAGCTCTACCTCAACGTCGCCGAATGGGGCCCGGGCATCTACGGCGCCCAGGCCGCCGCGCGCGCCCATTTCAACGTCGACGCCGATGGCCTGAACGAAAGCCAGGCCGCGCTGCTTGCGGCGGTCCTGCCCAATCCGCGCGAATGGGTTGCGGGCGATGCCGGCGCCTATGTGCAGGAACGGGCAGCGCTCTATCAGCGCCGGGTGAACCAGCTGGGGCCCGACTACTTCGGCTGCTGGTAGGCCCTCGCTCAGGCTGTTTCGCGCATCCGTTCCAGACCGGCAATCAGGACATCAAGGCCGAAGGCAAACTCGGCGTCGGCATCGGGCGTGACGATGGTATCGAGCAACGCCGTGATGGCCGGATGGGTACCGCCTGCCAGACTGTCGGCAAGGTCGGAGCGCTCCTGTGCACTGAAGGGCTCCAGCCAGCCTGTGATCTCGTCGACCGCGAACGACTCCGCATAGGACAGCAGCAGACGCACGGCACGCACCGTCGCGGTTTCCCCGAACCCCGCCTCCAGCAGCGTGGCATAGAGCGCCTCGTGGACACGGTGTTCGCTGGGCACCCAGTCTTCGAAGACGACATAGACACGGAAGGTGCCGGGGTGGCGGCGTGCAAGCTGGCGAATGCCGTGGCAGATCGCGCGGACGTCCTGGCGCCAGTCGCCTGCCGATGGCGGAATCGGGCAGGCCGCCATCAGGGCGACCATGACCTCCTGCATCAGGGCATGACGGTTCCTGTGGTGGTGGTAGAGCGCCATGGGATCGACGCCCAGCTCTGCGGCGAGCCTGCGCATGCTGAAACGGCGCTCGTCGCCTTCATCCAGCATCGCCATCGCCGCTTCGACGATGCCCTGCCTGGTCAGCGTGCCGCGACGGCTCATACCGGCTGTTCCACGATTGACTACCTCTACGCCGTAGAATACGCTTTCTCTACAGTGTAGAGGAAGCGCCATGATCAACTTCGCCCGTTCCCTGCCCTCGATCAGCCGACGCAGCCTGCTCGCGGGTAGTGCCGCGAGCCTGATGCTGCCGCGTGCAGGCCGGGCGGCACTCGACAGCAATCCCGATATCGTGATCGTCGGCGCCGGTGCCGCCGGCATCGCGGCCGCGCACACGCTGGCGGACAAGGGCGTGCGTTACGTGATGATCGAGGCAGGGTCGCGCATCGGCGGGCGTGCCTATACCGAGACCGAGACCTTCGGCGTACCCTTCGACCACGGCGCCCATTGGGTCCAGAGCGAGACGCGCAACCCCTACTTCGAGCGCGCTCAACAAAGCCCCTACCGCTTTTACCGCGCGCCCGACAATTATCGGGTCTTCGACGCCCAGGGAGAAGCCGACAGCGATGCGCTCGCCGTGCTCTGGCGGACCTGGGAAAACGTCGAGGAAGCGATGGGCGAAGCCGCCGAAAAGGGCTGGGATGTCGCCCCCTCGACCGTTGCATCCGACAGCGGTGCCTGGGCCCGTACCGCCTGGTTCGGCATCGGCCCCTGGGAAATGGGCAAGGACATGGACGAATTCTCCTGCCTGGACTGGTGGAACTCCGCCGACAGCATCGACTGGTACTGCGCCGCCGGTTACGGCCGGCTGGTGGCCGACCATGGCGCGGGCCTGCCCGTGGCGTTGGATACCGCAGCGACGCGCATAACCTGGGACGGCACGGGCGTCACCGTGGAAACCAACCGCGGCACGATCCGCGCGCGCGCCGTGATCCTGACCGTTTCCACCGGCGTCCTGGCTTCCGGCGACATCGTCTTCGATCCGGCCCTGCCGGTTTCCATGCAGGAAGCCATCCACGGCATCCCGATGGGCGACTACAACCACATCGCCCTGCACTTCAGCGAGGACATCTTCGGCATGGGCGAGGACGGTTATCTGCTCCACCAGGTCGATGAGAGCATGGAAGCCTTCGGCGCCCTGACCAATGCCAGCGGCAGCGGCCTTGCCTATTGCGATGTCGGCGGCTCCTTCGCGCGCGAGCTGGAAGCGGCCGGAGAGCAGGCCTCGATCGATTTCGTCATGGAAAAGCTGCGCGCCATGCTGGGCAGCGATGTCGACCGCACCTTCCGCAAGGGTGCGGCCACGGCATGGCGCTCCGATCCCCTGTTCCGCGGCTGCTACGCCTCAGCGACGTTCGGCGCCTATCCCATGCGCCGGGTCCTGCGCGAACCCATCGGCGATCGCATCTTCCTTGCCGGGGAGGCCTGCCATCCGGAGCTGTGGGCGACCGTAGGCGGCGCGGCCCTGTCAGGCGCCGAGGTCGCCGCCGAAACCGCAGCGATGCTGCCCTAGGCCAGATTGGCGCCGAGGAAGGCGTTTGTGCGTTCCCAGGCGAGTGCGGCGGCCTCGGGGTCGTAACGCGCGCCGGTCGGATCGGCGAAGGCGTGATCGGCCTCGTACCAGTAGGTTTCCAGGCTCTTGCCCGCCTCTTCCATCGCGGCCTCGAAATCGGCCACCATCTCCTCGTTGATCCGGGCATCCTTCAGGCCGAAGTGGCCCTGCACGGGCCCGGCAAGCGGCGCCAGTTCCTCTGCCGTGCGCTCCACGTTGCCGTAGTAGATGACGGTCGCTTCCACGGGCCGGACCAGCGAGGCGTTGAGCGACCAGCCGCCGCCGAAACACCAGCCGACGGTGCCAACCCTGCCCGTGCCATCCTCGCGACCGTGCAGCCATTCGATCCAGGCGCCGCAGGTTTCGAGGGTTTCCTCCTGGCTCATGGCCTGCATGAAGGTCTTGGCCTCATCAGGGGTCTCGGCAACCTTGCCGCCGTAGAGGTCGACTGCCAGGGCGCCGTAGCCGCGGGCGACGAAATCAGCCGCGACCGCCTTCACCTGGTCGTTGAGGCCCCACCACTGGTGGAACAGCACCAGCGAGGGGGCGGGCGTCGTTGCCGGCGCCCCCCAGGCCGCGGAAATCTTCCGACCCGAAGCGGTGGCAATCGTCACCGTTTCGAGGGAGGATGCGGCCGCGCGTGCAGCGTCGGGATTGGCCAGGATCGCAGCCAGGCTGCCGAACGCGACCGGTGCCGCTGCAATTCGTTTCATCGCCTCACGACGCGCCAACATGACCATGTCCTCCTCGTTTGATGCGCTAGCCACAAGGCTAACCAAGCCGGCCACTGCCCGGAAGGCAGCCCGGCTCACAACTGCGTGTGCGCTGGCCCTTGGCCTGCTTGCAGGCTGCAACACCTTTACGAGCGAAACCGGCGAGCAGACCATCACCGCCGTCGATTTCGACCCCGCCCACCCCGGCGAGGTGCGCATCGGCGAAGTGGTGTTCATGGCGGGTTTCCGCCTGGAATACGGCGCACGCTTCTTCGGCGGGCTTTCGGGCCTGTGGGTTTCGCCGGGCGGCGACCGCATGGTGGCCGTCACCGACCATGGAGACTGGGTTGCCGCGCCGCTCAGCCACGATGCCGCCGGGCGGATGACCGGCGTGGGCATCCTCACCATGCGCGCGCTGACCGGGATCGACGCCGATTCCATCGACACCATTCTCGACCCCCAGGAACGCGATGCCGAGGGCCTGGCCATGCTGCCCGACGGCCGCGCCATCGTCAGCTTCGAGCGGCGCCACCGCATCTGGATCTATGACCGCCCGCTGACCGACAACGAACCGCTGGAGCTGGATCCTCCGCTGCACATCGGCCGCCTGCAGAACAACGGCGGCCTGGAGGCGATCGAGGCGATGCCCGACGGCCGCCTGATCGCCATCGCCGAAGAGCCGATCGGCCCCGGCCTGGTCGTCGACATGTGGGTGCTGGAAAACAACGGCAAATGGCGCTCGCTGGGCTACCTGATGCGCGATGGCTTCAAGGTGACCGGTGCCGCCGCCCTGCCCGACGGCCGGGTGATCGTGCTGGAGCGCTGGTTCGCCGCCCCCGGCTCGATCCGCAACCGCCTGCGCGAGCTGACGCCCGAGCAGATCAACGGCGACCAGATCGTCGACGGCCGGGTGATTGCCGAGTTCACCTCGAAGTACAACATCGACAATTTCGAGGGGCTTTCGGCCCGTGTCGGCCCGAACGGCGAGACGTTCCTCTACATGGTCTCGGACGACAACTTCAACTTCGGCCAGAAGACCTATCTCTACCAGTTCCGCCTGGAGCCGTGAGCGGGACCGCCACCCTCACCCTGCGCGCGGCGACGGCAGAGGACCGGGACGCCTATTTCGCGCTGTTCGCGGAGGTGCAGGCGCTCCATGTCGCCGCCCGGCCGGACCTCTTCCGCCCGGCGCTCAACGACGAGCGTTTCGCCGCCCATTTCGCCGATGCGCTGGCCCAGCCGCACAAGCAGATCGTCATCGCCTGGCTGGGCGACGAGGCGGTGGGCGCGATCCACTGGGAAAGCACGCGGCTGGATGCCAGCGACCTCTATCTGATCGACCGGCCGATCCTGTGGATCGAGACGCTGGTGGTACGCGCCGGCCTGCGGCGCAAGGGCATCGCCCGCGCGCTGGTCGATCTGGCGCGCAAGGTCGCTGCTGAACAGGGCATCGAGGATATCGCTCTGGAGGTCTGGGCCTTCAACGAGGATGCCGCGCGCTGCTTCGAGGCACTGGGCCTGACAGCCCATGCCCGCACCATGCTGGGCAAGACGCGCTGAGACTGCGGCCAGCGACGCCGGGACTTCAAACGCTGCAAAGGAAGCGGCCGGAGCCGTTCAGGCGGCGCGGCGCGCCAGAAGCTGGGGCGCGAAGAAGCCCATCAGCACGCGGTAGGGCGCCAGAAGGGTCAGCGCCATCAGCGCCTTCACGCCATAATCGCCGACGCCGAGCTGGAACCAGTTGAGGCCCCATTCCGGAAAGAACACGGCGAACAGCAGGTAGAAGAAGATCACGGTGTCGACCGCCGAGGACAGCGCCGAGCTCACCAGCGGCGCCATCCACCAGACACGGCGGCGCAGGCGCTGGAAGATCGCGATGTCGAGGAACTGGCCGGAAAGGAACGCGCTGCCCGAGGCAACGGCGGTCAGAATCGCGACTTCCGAGAGGATGTTGGGCGCCTCGAAGGGCACCCAGTCGGCAAACAGCGCCGACATGGCGATGCCGACGACAAAGCCGACCAGCACCACACGCGCGGCCTTTGCAGGACCGAAGGCGCGGTTGGAAAGGTCGGTCACCAGGAAGGCGAACGGGAAGGTGAACGCACCCCAGGTCAACCAGTCGTTGATCTGGAAGTGGACCAGGATGTTGGAAGCGACGACGACGACGACCATCGCCAGCGTCGGCAGCACAAGGCTGCGGATGCCGTGGTGCATCGCGCCGCTCTCCGGGGCCTGGTTCAGGCCGCGCTCTCGGTCTGCTTGGCGCCGGCCTTCTCGACGCGGCGCTTCAGGCGCAGCGCCTCTTCGGGCAGGCGGCTGTCACGGGTGGCGAGCAGGAAGGCATCGAGGCCGCCCTTCTTCTCCACCGTGCGCAGGGCGTGGTTGGACAGACGCACCGAGATCTGCTGGCCCAGCGTCTCCGAGAAGAGGCGGCTGGTCTGCAGGTTGGGCTGGAACCGCCGCTTCGTCTTGTTGTTGGCGTGGCTCACGTTGTTGCCGGTCTGGGCGATCTTGCCGGTCAGCTCGCAGCGTCGCGACATGGCGGTTCTCCTCGTATAAACGAATGGCGGCGCCGTCCCGTGGGGGCGCCGCACGCAGGTCGGGCGGCTCTATACGCTGGCCCCGGTCCAGGGTCAACCCGACTCCGGTTTCTCCAGCAGCGCCGCGATCTTCCTGGGCGCCACCAGGCTGAAGCTGCGCCGTACTAGGGCCGCCACCTCGTCCCAGTCCGGGCCGTCGTCCAGCCGCATGCCGACCCAGCCTTTCGACCCGACATAGGGCGGCACGAAGAATCGCCCCGAATCGGCCCCCACGAGGATTTCCTGGCTGCCCGGGGGCGCCTTGCACCACAGGGAGACCCGCCCGTCGCCGGATTTCTCCATGGCGAAGATCTTCTCGGCCACCCGCCAGGTCGGATCGCCCCAGGTCTCCCTTTCCACCGCATGCGGCAGGGCAAGGCAGATGGCGCGCAGCCGCTCACGGGGGCCGGCTGCCATGGTCAGCCGTCCAGCAGGTCGCGCGCGGCCTGGCGCAGGGGAATGGCGCCCGAGGCGACATCCTCCTCCAGGCGGGCGAGCAGATCGCGGCGGGAGGGATCGTCGCGCAGGCGGGCGATGGCCAGGCGCGCGACCTCGTCGCGCAGGGCCGCGGCCCCCTGGTGGCGGCGCTTGGCGGCGATGCCGTCGGCACCGGCGGCCGCCATGTAGTCGCCGATCGCTTGCCACACCGTGTCGATGCCTGCGCCGGTCAGCGCCGAGCAGGCCTCCACCCGGGGCGTCCAGAACTTCTCGTGCGGGCGCATCAGCGACATGGCGGCGCGGTGATCGGACACGACATGGCGCGCCGCATCGGCGAGCGGGCCGTCGGCCTTGTTGACGAGGATCAGGTCGGCAAGCTCCATGATGCCGCGCTTGACGCCCTGCAGGCTGTCGCCCGCACCCGGCGCCAGCAGCAGCAGGAAGATATCGGTCATGGCCGCCACGGCGGTCTCGGACTGGCCCACGCCCACGGTTTCCACGATCACCAGGTCGAACCCCGCAGCCTCGACGAGCGCGATGATCTCGCGCGTGCGCCGCGCCACCCCGCCCAGTTCACCGCCCGAGGGCGAGGGCCGGATGAAGGCGCGGGGATCGCGCGACAGGCGCTCCATGCGCGTCTTGTCGCCCAGGATCGAACCGCCGGTGAGGGTGGATGAGGGATCGACCGCCAGCACGGCGACCTTCCTGCCCTGTTCCAGGGCATGGACACCGAAGGCCTCGATGAAGGTCGACTTGCCGACACCCGGCGCGCCCGAGATGCCGATGCGCCAGCTCCCCTCGCCCGCCGGACCCAGGTCGGCAAGCAGCGCCTCGGCACGCTCCTGATCGGCTGGCCGCGTCGATTCGATCAGCGTGATCGCGCGCGCCAAGGCGCGGCGGTCGCCGGAGCGGATGGCATCGACGTCGGTCATGGCAGCAGGCCCTGCGGCCTCACGCCGCCTTCGGCTGATCCTCGACCAGGTCGAGAATGTCCGCCGCCGCCTTGGGGATGTTGGTGCCGGGGCCGAAGACCGCCGAAACGCCGGCTTCCTTCAGCATGGCGTAGTCCTGGGGCGGCACGACGCCGCCGACGACGACCTTGATGTCACCGGCACCCTGTTCGCGCAGGGCGGCGATGAGCTGGGGCACCAGGGTCTTGTGACCGGCGGCCTGGCTGGAGACGCCGACCACGTGGACGTCGTTCTCGACCGCCTGGCGGGCGGCCTCCTCGGGCGTCTGGAAGAGCGGGCCGATGTCGACATCGAAACCGATGTCGGCGAAGGCCGTGGCGATCACCTTGGCGCCGCGGTCGTGGCCGTCCTGGCCCAGCTTGACCACCAGCATGCGCGGACGGCGGCCCTGGGCCTCGACGAAACCGTCGATGCGCTTGCGGATCGCCTGGAAGCCGGGATCGTCCTCCCAGGCCGCGCCATAGACGCCCGAGATCGAACGCGTGACGGCGCGGTGGCGGGTGAAGACCGCCTCCATGGCGTCCGAAATCTCGCCCACCGTGGCGCGCGCGCGGGCGGCGTCGATGGAGAGCGCCAGCAGGTTGCCGTCGCCCTTGGCACCCTCGGTAAGCGCGGCAAGGGCGGCCTTGCAGGCGGCCTCGTCGCGGCTCTCGCGGATCTGCTTGAGACGGGCGACCTGGGATTCGCGCACCGCCGTGTTGTCGATATCGCGCACGTCGACCTGCTGCGGGTTGGCCGCGCGGTACTTGTTGACGCCGACCACGACCTCCTCGCCCCGGTCGATGCGCGCCTGGCGGCGGGCGGCACTCTCCTCGATGCGCAGCTTGGGCATGCCGGCCTCGACCGCCTTGGTCATGCCGCCGAGCCCCTCGACCTCGTCGATCAGCTCCTGGGCCGCCGCGGCCAGCGACTGGGTCAGCGCCTCGACGTAATAGCTGCCGCCCAGGGGATCGACGACATGGGTGATGCCGGTCTCTTCCGAGAGGATGAGCTGGGTGTTGCGGGCGATACGCGCGGCAAAGTCGCTGGGCAGGGCCAGCGCCTCGTCGAAGCTGTTGGTGTGCAGGCTCTGGGTGCCGCCCAGCACCGCCGCCATCGCCTCATAGGCCGTGCGCACGACGTTGTTGTAGGGGTCCTGCTCGGTCAGCGAGACGCCGGAGGTCTGGCAGTGGGTGCGCAGCATCGAGGACTGCGGCTTCTTCGGCCCGAAGGGCTCCATCAGGCGCGCCCACAGCAGGCGGGCGGCGCGCAGCTTGGCGACCTCCATGAAGAAGTTCATGCCGATGGCGAAGAAGAACGACAGGCGCGGCGCGAAATCGTCGACGTCGAGGCCGCGCCCCGCCGCCGCGCGCACGTAATCGACACCGTCGGCCAGCGTGAAGGCGAGTTCCTGCACCGCCGTCGCCCCGGCTTCCTGCATGTGGTAGCCGCTGATCGAGATGGAGTTGAAACGCGGCATGTGGGCGGCGGTGTGGGCGATGATGTCGGCCACGATCCGCATCGAGGGCTCAGGGGGATAGATGTAGGTGTTGCGGACCATGAACTCCTTGAGGATGTCGTTCTGGATGGTTCCGCTGAGCTTCTCCTGGGAAACGCCCTGCTCCTCGGCGGCGACGACGAACATCGCCAGCACCGGCAGCACGGCGCCGTTCATGGTCATGGAGACCGACATCTCATCGAGCGGGATGCCGTCGAAGAGCAGCTTCATGTCCTCGACCGAGTCGATCGCCACGCCGGCCTTGCCGACATCGCCCACGACGCGGGGATGATCGCTGTCGTAGCCGCGATGGGTGGCAAGATCGAAGGCGACCGAGAGGCCCTTCTGCCCGGCTTCCAGGGCCTGGCGGTAGAAGGCGTTGGATTCCTCGGCGGTGGAGAAACCGGCGTACTGGCGGATGGTCCAGGGCCGGTTGGCATACATCGTGGCGCGCACGCCACGGGTATAGGGGGCAACGCCCGGCAGGGTGTCGATGCCCTGCAGCGCCTCCAGATCGGCCGCGGTGTAGAGCGGCTTGATGTCGAGCCCCTCGGGGGTCTTCCACAGCAGGCTCTCGACCGGCTGGTCGCGCAGTTCCTTGGAGGCAAGCTTGCGCCAGGCCTCCGGCAGATCGTCGGGGAAACCGGTCATCGTCTTCAAACCAATCATTTCGCAGATGCGAGATAAGTATGGAAGGCGGCCGGGAGGGCGTCAATCCGGCCCGCCGGGCCCAGGTCCGGCCCGGCAGTGTCAGCCCAGCAGTTCCAGGTGGACGTCCCGTGGTTTGCCGTCGCCGCCGTTGGTCGGGTAGAGGTCGTCCGGGCAGGCCGAAAAGGCCATCAGGCAATCGGCCAGCGCCTTGACCTCCACCGCGTCGCCCGGCCTGGAGGTGGGGCGCACGTAGTCGATGGTCCGCCCGTCCTTCACCGGCGCCAGCATGAACAGGTTCCATGGCGCAGGGGTGAACGGGATGACATGGCCGTGACTTTCCATCGCGCAGGCCAGGTTGTCGGCGCAGTTGGCGTGTTCCTGGCCGCAGCCCGCACGGGCATACATCTCGCGGCTGCAGGCCGCGATCAGCGTGTCGTGGCCGCCGGGCGAACTGTCCGACAGGATCTCCAGCATCGGCCGGTAGCGGTTGGAGAGCAGAACGTCGCCCGGTTCGAAGACGATGCGCTGGAGCACCTCGCGGCAGTGCTCCATGGAGAGGTATTCAAACGGATCGCCCATGGCGAAGGCCCAGGTGTCGACCACCTGGGTCCCCGGCGTGTTGATCACGCGCAGGCACGCGCCCTCGGCCAGCGCCACAGCCAGGCCGCGGCCGGCAGGCACGGTGAGGCGCTGGCTCATGCCTTCCCTGTCCCCGGGCTGCGTCGCTCAGAGGTCGTTGAACGCGGCCGTGAACCCGCTCAGCGACAGCGGCAGTGCGATCGGGTTGTTGTCGAAATCGTGGACCGTCACGGTGGCCGCGTTGCCCGCCTTGAGGGCGCTCAGCACCTCCTCCGACATGCCCACCTGGGTCATGCAGCCGTCGGGGAAACAGGCGACGAACCCGACCTCGCCGACATTGTTGCCGTCGATCGTCAGGTCGAGACCCGCGGGAATGAGCACGCCCAGCGGTACCGTGATGCGCAGCGCGACCGAGCCGTCCGGTGCCTTCATGACCATCGCGGTCATGGCGCGCTGCCCGCTGGTCTGGTCGTCCAGAGCCTGGCCGATAAAGCACTCTTCCAGGAGATTCTCGTTGAGCACGCACAGCACCTGCCAGTCGCCGTGGGTCGCGCGCAAGCTGGGCTCGGCGAAGGCCCCGGGCTCCTGGGCCTGGGCGGCTCCGGCCATCATGCAGAGGGGAAACAGTACAAGAGCGATACGTCGCAGCATGGGGGCTTCCATCGTTGTTGGCGCAACAGTCGCGCAGCGCAGCGAAATACGCCATTGCGGGCATCGACACAATGCAGGCAGAGAACACTTTTCCAGCCAACGCGGACCATGGTAGGGTCGCTCCAGCCGCAACCGAACTTTCTCCAAGGTAGAAGAACATGGATAACGACGGATTCAATTATCCCGATCGGCCGAACGATCTCGACGCCTTCTGGATGCCGTTCACGGCCAACAAGGGCTTCAAGAACGCGCCCCGCCTGATGGCCGGCGCCAAGGACATGCACTACTTCACGCCCGACGGCCGCAAGATCCTGGACGGCACCGCGGGCCTGTGGTGCAGCAATGCGGGCCACGGCCGCGAAAAGATTGCCGAGGCGATCAAGAAGCAGGCCGACCGCATGGATTTCGCGCCGAACTTCCAGCTCGGCCACCCCGCCGCCTTCGAACTGGCCAACCGCCTGGTCGAGATCATGCCCGGCGACCTCGACCACGTGTTCTTCACGAACTCGGGCTCCGAGTCGGCCGATACGGCGCTGAAGATCGCGCTGGCCTACCACAACGTCACCGGCAACGGCTCCAAGACCCGCCTGATCGGGCGTGAGCGCGGCTATCACGGCACCAACTTCGGCGGCACCTCCGTCGGCGGCATGGTGAAGAACCGCATGTTCTTCGGCGGCCTGCTGGGCGGCGTCGACCACATCCGCCACACCCACGACATCGAGCACAACGCCTTCTCCAAGGGCCAGCCCGCCTGGGGCGAGCATCTGGCCGACGATCTGGAGCGGCTGGTGCAGCTGCACGATGCCTCGACCATCGCCGCGGTGATGGTGGAGCCGGTTGCCGGATCGACCGGCGTGCTGGTGCCGCCGCGCGGCTACCTCAAGCGCCTGCGCGAGATCTGCACCAAGCACAACATCCTGCTGATCTTCGATGAGGTCATCACCGGCTTCGGCCGCCTGGGCACGGGCTTTGCCGTCGATTACTTCGGCGTCGAGCCCGATATCGTCACCACGGCCAAGGGCCTGACCAACGCCACGGTCCCGATGGGCGCGGTGTTCTGCAAGAAGAAGATCTACGACGCCTTCCTCGAGAACACCAAGGCCGGCATCGAGCTGTTCCACGGCTACACCTATTCGGGCCATCCGCTTGCCGCCGTGGCCGGTATCGCCACCCTCGACATCTACAAGGAAGAGGGCCTGTTCGAGCGCGCCGCCGAACTCTCCAGCTACTGGGAGGACGGCCTCTACTCGCTCAAGGGCGGCAACCACGTCATCGACCTGCGCAACCTCGGCATCATGGCCGGCATCGAGCTGGAGCCGCGTCCCAACGCGCCGACGGCCCGCGCCATGGAGAGCTTCCACAAGTGCTTCGACGAGGGCCTGCTGGTGCGCGTCACCGGCGACATCATCGCGCTCTCGCCGCCGCTGATCGTCAGCAAGGGCCAGATCGACGAGATCTTCGACACCATCGGCAAGGTGCTCAAGACCGTCGACTGATCAGGCGACACCGACGCTGAAGACGGGCGGTGGCCGCAGGGCCGCCGCCCGTTTGCGTTCAGGGGCTCCCGCGCATGGCCGGACGGCGCAGGCCGCGGGCGACCAGCAGGCCGATGACGCCGGCCGCGACCAGGGCCAGCAGATAGGTCGCCGCGACGCCCAGCGTGGCAAGCTGGGTCCAGACCACCGTGTAGAAACCCAGGAACGAGACCTGGCCAAGCATCAGGCCGCGGACCACCGCGATGCCGCCCGGCGCCCCGTGCTCCCGGTGACCGGCGGCGGCGAGCACCGCTGCCACCACCAGGATGGTCGCCACGAAGCCCGAGAGCGCCGGCCCCAGCCAGGGCGCAACCGCCGTGATCAGCAGCACCATGGCGGTCGCCACGCCGACCCGCAGCGCCAGCACCAGGTTCGAGGAGAGGCTGACCAGCATCGGCCGGTCGCGCAGGCCGATGCTGGCAATGCCCGCAATCACCCCTGCGACCGCCAGGGCGAAGACCAGCAGCGGCGACGGGGTGATGAGGTGCAGCAACAGGAAGGTCGCGCCGTAGGCGCCTTGCGAGGCCATGAGGCAAGCAAGCCAGCTTCCCCCGCGCCGCGCGAGCCAGGCATAGGCGATGCCGTAGGCCGCGATAGAGGGCATCGCGTAAAGCGTGCCGAGCGCCGCATCCGTGGCGAACGCCGTACCGTATTCCAGGGCAAGGAAAAGCGAGATCGGGCCGGAGGTGATCGGCACGCCGGCAAACCAGCCGCCCACCGCAGGGCCCCAGCGGCGCGAGGACCAGCCGGCGATGCCGACCAGAGCGGGGGTGGCGAGAAGCTTCAGGAGCAGAAAGGACACGGCCGGCGCGTCCCCCGGATCAGCCGCCGCGCTTGTCCAGATCGTCGAGCTGCTTCTTCAGGGCATCGATCTGGCCGCGCAGGGCATCGAGATCTTCCCGTCCGCCACCGTTGCCGGAAGCCTGCGATCCCTCGCTGCCGGTACCGGTCATGGGATTGAACATCTCCATGGCGCGTTGAAACATCGCCATGTTGTTTTTCACCATGTCCTCCACCGCGCCGGCGCTGGGCGGGCCGGCGAAGGGAAACATCTGGCCGAAGGCCTTGGTCATGGTTTCGCGCACCTGCTCCTGATTCTTGGCCAGGTTCTCCATGCTCATTTCCAGATAGCGGGGCACGAAGGTCTGCAGGCTGTCGCCGTAGAAGCCGATGAGCTGGCGCAGGAAGCTGATGGGCAGCAGGTTGGCGCCCTTGGATTCCTCCTCGACGATGATCTGCGTCAGCACCGAGCGCGTGATATCCTCGCCCGACTTGGCGTCGAAGACGACGAACTCGACGCCTTCCTTGACCATCTGCGCCAGGTGATCGAGCGTCACATAGCTGCTGGTCGCCGTATTGTAGAGACGGCGATTGGCGTATTTCTTGATGACGACGGCATCGTTGCCGTCCGCGTCCTTGGCCCGGGCCATGACGTCCCCGAATGTTGTGCGCCACCATTATGAACAAGATGCTGCAATGCGAACAGGGCTTGTTGCGGCGCAAAGAAAACGGCCCGATGCCAGGAGGCGACCATGAGCAACGATGACAAGGAGCAGGGTCTGGGCCTCGATCACGAGGAAGCAGCACCCACGCCCTTCGATGCCCTGTCGATCTACGAGATCATCCGCGCCGACGGCGAAAGCGAACTGCAGCGCCACTGGACCTCGCTGTGGTGGTCGGGCCTGGCGGCGGGCATCGCGATCACGACCTCGGTTGTCG
>CALLQH010000264.1 GCA_938014945.1 uncultured bacterium
TCATGGCTGCGGGCCAGTGGATGATCTGGCTGCCCAGGCCGCGCACGAGCACCAGTGGCGTGGCAGCGGAATCGCCGTGGGTCTCGACATGGATCTCGATGCCGTTGGCCTGGATCAGGGGCATGGGCTTGTTCTCCGGTTGGCGCCGCGAGCCTAAGGCAGCACTACCGGAAGATGCAGCCCCTTTCTGGCAACCGGACGGCTCAGAGGAAGCCCAGCGTGATGGCCGCAAGCACGATGTAGCGCCCGGCCTTGGCGATGGTTACCAGCAGCAGGAAACTCCAGAGCGGCTCGCGCAGGATGCCTGCGGCCACGGTCAGGGCATCGCCGCCGATGGGCGCCCAGCTCGCCAGCAGGCTCCAGCGGCCCCACCGCCGGTACCATCCCGTGGCCCGGTCGAGGGCGCGCTCGGACACGGGGAACCAGGAGCGGTGGCGGAAGTGCTCGACCCAGCGTCCCAGCAGCCAGTTGGTCAGCGCACCCAGCACGTTGCCCGCCGTGGCCACGGCAACAAGAAGAGCAGGCGATTGTTTGCCCAGCACCAGGAGCCCGACGAGTGCTGCTTCCGACTGGGCCGGAAAGACCGTTGCCGCCAGAAAGGCGACGGCGAACAGACCGATGAGAGACAGCACGCCTTCCACGGGTGTCAGCCGCCGGTCGGGCAGGCAGGGATGGAACGGTGCGTTGTCGGATGCATGCGGGATGCTAGGCGAGAGCCGTGGAATCACCAACACGCACCGCAACCCGCCGGGACTGGCGCGGTCGCCCGCCTGCGCGCAGGATGAGTCGCCACAACGGGGAGAGCCCATGTACCGCCTCTATGGAAAGCCCTTCACCATGTCGATGGTGCCCGAGGGCGTGATGGACGAACTGGGCATCCCCTACGAGTCGATCATGCTGCCGCCCGGCCCGGTGAACGACCCGGCCTATCTGGCGCTGCGCCCCGACGGCCTGGTGCCGACGCTGACCGACGGCGACCTGGTGATCTACGAGGGTTCGGCCATCGCCATGTATCTGGCCGAAAAGCACAACGCCCTGGCGCCCGCCCCCGGCACGCCCGCGCGCGCGGCCTGGCTGCAGTGGATGGTCTACTTCGGCGCCATGGTGCACCCCGTGGGCGCGATGGAGTTCCATCCCGACTGGTTCACCGACGATGAGGCCGCGATTGCGGCCATCCAGGCGCGCGCCCGGCGCAACGCCGACGACCTGTGGGCCCAGATCGAGGGCCAGCTCACCGAGGGCGCGTGGCTCGCGGGCGATGCCTACAGCACGGCCGACATCCTGTTTTTCGTGCAGGCGCTGTTCCACTGGGACAGTTCGGCCATGTTCGCGCGCTCGCCCCGCGTTGCCGCCCTTTGCCGGCGCATCCTGGCGCGCCCGAAGATGAAGGCCCTGCTCGCCAGACACGAGGTGCCCGCACCCGCGCTGTAACGCCTGACGTGAACGGCTAGGCCAGCATCCCCGCCAGCGCCGTCTTCACATGGCGGCGGATACGCTTCTCGACCCAGGGCCAGGGGTGGTCGTGGACCAGTTCCTGGTGGAAGACGGCCATCACGAGATCGGAGAACAGCGCCACGGCCGCCGTGACATCGAGATCGGCGCGCAGGTCGCCGCGGGCGACCAGGCGTTCAAGCAGGCGGGCGAGCGGGGCATCGAAGACACGCTCGTTGAGGCGGTCGAGCCCCTCCTGGAAATCGCCGCCGCCGCGGATGGCGGTGGAGACGACATCGCGCCACACGGCATGGCCGAGCCACTCCTGGTGATCCTTCATCTCCAGCAGCAGCAGGGCGCAGACCGCGCGCGCGGGATCGCGCGGCGGGCGCGCGATCAGTGCCTGCTTGCGCCCGTCGATCAGCGCGCGGTCGTTCTCGTAGAGCGCGACCATGAGGTCGGCCTTGCTCGGCACATAGGCATAGAAGGTCGGCACCGTGATGCCGGCGGCGCGCGCGATGTCGTCGATGGTTGTCGCGCCGTAGCCGCGCTCGGCAAAGAGCGTGGCGGCGGCACGGAAGATCGCCTCGCGGCGCGCCTGCTTCTGCTGTTCGCGGGTTCCGGCCATGGGAGGAATTCTAGGATTCCAAATTTCTTTAGTCACTAAAGAATTCGTGGCAGGATCGCCGCCGAACCAGAGTCGCAGGGCAGGCCATGGCGCGCGATCCCAACCACGACATCCTCTTCGAGCCGGTCCGGATCGGCCCGGTGACGGCCAGGAACCGTTTCTACCAGGTGCCCCACTGCACCGGCATGGGTTACGCGCTGCCCAAGACCGTGGCCGCCATGCGCGCGGTGAAGGCGGAGGGCGGCTGGGGCGTGGTCAACACGGAATACTGCTCCATCCATCCCAGCGCCGACGACGGGCCCTATGCCTTCTGCACGCTGTGGGACAAAGACGACGTCGCCAACATGCGGCTGATGACCGACGCGGTGCACGCACACGGCGCGCTGGCGGGCGTCGAGCTGTGGCACGGCGGCATGCACAGCCCGAACCGCTTCACGCGCATGGCGCCGCTTTCGGTGTCGGGCGAGCCGCTCAACCTCGCAGCGCCCATCCAGGCGCGCGCCATGGATCTGGCCGACATCCGCGACCTGCGCCGCTGGCAGGTCGATGCCGCCAGACGCGCGCGCGATGCGGGCTTCGACCTTGTCTATGTCTATGCCGGCCACGCCTATCTCCCCTTCCAGTTCCTCAGTCATCGCCACAACCGGCGCACCGACGCCTATGGCGGATCGCTGGAGAACCGCGTCCGCCTGCTGCGCGAGATGATCGAGGAGACCAAGGAAGCCGTCGGCGCCACCATGGCCGTCGCCGTGCGCTTCGCGGTCGACGAACTGATGGGTGAAGCGGGTATCACCGCGGAGGGCGAAGGCCGCGCCGTGATCGAGATGCTCGCCGAACTGCCGGACCTGTGGGACGTCAACGTCAGCGATGTCGACAACGATTCCCGCAGCGCGCGTTTCTCCGAGGAAGGCTTTCAGGAGGACCGCATCGGCTTCGTCAAGAGCCTGACCAGCAAGCCGGTGGTCGGCGTGGGCCGTTACACCAGCCCGGACCGCATGGCGGGTCTGGTGCGCCGCGGCACGCTGGACCTGATCGGCGCGGCGCGGCCCTCCATCGCCGATCCCTTTCTGCCGCGAAAGATCGAGGAAGGCAGGCCCGAGGAAATCCGCGAGTGCATCGGCTGCAACATCTGCCGTTCGGGCAACAACGAGGGCGCGCCGATCCGCTGCACCCAGAACCCGACCATGGGCGAGGAATGGCGCCGCGGCTGG